>JAFGJQ010000005.1 GCA_016929015.1 Phycisphaerae bacterium
GGATGAACACGGCCGGCACCACCGGGTATCCCCAGCAGCGAAACGGGCGGGGCAGGTCCGGACGTCGCACGCGCAGCGTGAAAATCGAGACCGCCGCCAGCCCGTAGAAGATCCAGAGGGTGAATACGAAGCCGCCGATGAGCCGCTCGAAATGCCTGAGCCCGATCGAGGCCACACAGGCCAGGACCGCCTGGGCCCACAAGGCGGACGAAGGCGTCTGGAAGCGGGAGTGAACCCGGCCCAGAAACGAGAACAGCAGCCGGTCGCGGGCTTGCGCGAACATCACCCGGGAGCCGACGATGGCCGAGGCATGCGTGCAGCCCAGCACGCTCACCATGATCATCACAGTCACCACCGTGCCGGCGGCCGGCCCGAGCAGACGACTCATCACCAACGGGGCGACCGTGTTCGTCGTCCGCATCTCCTCCAGCGGGACCAGCCAGAAGTACACGGCGTTGACCGCCACGTAGAGGGCCGTGATGCCGACGGTGCCGATCAGGAAGATGCGAGGGATGAGCCGCTGCGGCTCCCGCACCTCCTCCGCCACGGCGGATACGTCGCTCCAACCGTCGTAGGCCCAGAAGATCGCGATCATTGCCGGCGCAAGCGCCGCGAGAAACGGTCGACTCACCGGCAGGGCTGCGAAATGGGCGGCATCACCCTTCATCAGGATCACGGCCGCCCCCACGATGGCCGCCAGGGCCAGGGTCTTGAAGCCCGTCAGCAACACGGCCACGCCGGCCCCTCTCTTCATGCCGGTGACGTTGAGTCCGGTCAGCAGAAGGATGGTGACGCAGGTGACGGCGGACACCAGCCAGACGTCCGTCTTCACGCCCAGCAGCAGAAGAAGATGCTCCGCGAACACGGTCGCCAGCGCGGCCAGGGCCATGGGCTGCGTCAGCAGCAGGTACGTCCAGCCGAACACGAACGCCGGGCAGTCCCCCAGCCCCTCGCGAAGATAGACGTACAGCCCGCCGGAACGGGGATAGAGCGTGGCAAGCTCGGCGAACGTGAACGCCCCCAGCAGGCAGAGCCCCCCGCCCACCACCCACAGCAGCAGGATCAGCATGGGGCTGTCCATCTCTCTGGCCATGATGGTCGGTGTGCGGAAGATACCGGTTCCAATCATGACGCCGACCATGATGGCGGCGCCGCCCCAGACTCCGATACTGCGCGGCAGATCCTGCTTCGTCATCGCTTGCGCCCGCCCGTGACCACGGCCTCGGGCGTACCATAGCGGAAACAAGGGCTGAAGAGGAGGGAAAACCGCAGGCGGCAAGACCGCCGTCACGCGGGCGTTGCCTGCCCACGGATTGTGGGGGCCGCCCGTCTTGTTTCAGGTTGTCACGTCGCTTCCGGCCTCCTTACGGAGCCAGAATGGTCGTGAGTAGCTGGAAGTCTCTCAGATCCACGTCCGTGTCGCCGTCGGCGTCCGCCGCTTCACACTCGGGACCGACCGAGACGTTGGGACCCAGCATGCACGCCGCCCACAGGGGGTAGTCGCCCGGGTCCACGTCGCCATCACCGTCCATGTCACCGAACGGCGGCGTGCCGCAGAGCAGTTCGATGTCGTCGATGTACACCGTAATCGGTCCGGCCGAGTCCACAATGGAAAACGCAATGTGCTCCAGCACGCCCTTGTTGGTGGGCGTATAGAGAGTTCCGTCGCCCGTCATGCCGTGGATCGGGTCGGTCAGCGGGTCGAATACGAAGGTCTGCCAGACACCCGGCATGGGCTCCACGAGCACTCCCTGCGGAGCACCGTTGTCGTCCGACGCAGCGCCCACCCACTCGATGCTGCCGGACGTCCCGCCGTTCTCGCCGATCTCGGCCGATGTGCCCGTCTCGCGAATACCGATGGCCAGTCGGAACCGCCCGGACTCCGCCCGCAGTCGCACGCGAACCGGCCGGTCCAGCGTGATGGTCGGGTTCGGCACGTGCGGCGCATTGCTCGTGGTCAGCCGCATCCAACGCTGCGGATCGGTGTCAATCCACTCCCATTGAACCTTGAGCGACTGGCTGCCGCCAAACGCCGGCGCGTCCGCGCTGACCTCCGCGACGTTCGGGGTGGTGGCCAGATCATTCAACGTGGACCCGCTGTAGCGCGGCAGGTTGAACATCACTCGCACACCCGGATCGTACCCCTCGAAATCGGTCGCCAGCCAGCGCGCACACGGCGGCACCCCCGCCACCTGCACGGACCAGCCTTCCGTATCGGAACCGGCCAGGTTCGCGGCCTGCACGGAAAACGGGAACACCTGTCCCAGGTCAGATACCGTGGGAGTCCAGCCGTACACCCGGCCGGTAGCGTCTACGGCCGCACCGGACGGACCGCTCAGCAGGGTCCAGCTTTCGGCATCTCCCTGGGCCAGCGTCAGTTGTCGCGTGTACTCCACGCCGACGATGGCCGAGTCCGGGTCAGGCTCGATCTCGGCGATGACGGGGGGAAGCATGGTTGTGAGGGATATGTCGTGGCGGACGACGTCACCCGCGGCGACGGTAATGTTCGTCGCGGTGGCGGGTGCATAGCCGCTGTGCGAAACGTCCAGATTGTACGTGCCCGGGGCCACCAGCAGGAACGAGTAGAACCCGTCGCCGGTGGACAGAGCGACATAGTCCGAGCCGGACCGAATGAGGTTCGCATCCGCCAACGGCTGACCGCCGATGCCGGTGACGTACCCGTAGATGACGGCCGTCGTGGGTGACGTCTTCCATGCCATGGTCGGCAGGCCGGCCGGGGTCGCGTACACGCTCGCGATGTAGTCGGACCAGCCGTCAAACGAGGACCAGGAGAAAATCGCGTTTCCGTGCCCGCCGCGCAGGCGAGTCAGTTCCACCTGCTGGAGCAGGGAAGTCGTGCCTTGGCTGGTACTGTGCCCGGCCACAACCTGTCGGTCCGGGGCGCCGGAGAGCCAAAGCTGGAGCCGGGAGTCCCAGGTGGAGCCCGCGCCGCCGGTGAAGTACATCATGGGCACCAGCATGTCCATGCCACCGGTGTTCGCCCAGGTCAACGCATCCTGGTTCTGGTTGGTCGGTGCGGTGAGCGGGTTGGAGTACACGGCGGCGCTGACGACGACTTCCGGCCGGACGGCCATGATCGCGGCGTAGATGTCTCGTACGTTCCGGGTGATCTGGTCGGTCGTCCACTGCGTGAAGTCCAGGCCGTCCGGGTTGCCCCACGGGCTGTTGTAGCGGGCGAGGCTGATGGGATCGTAAGACGGCTGATTCGACCAGGGCGTTCGGATGCGGTCGAAGTGTACGCCGTCCACGTCGTAATTCTCGACCACGTAAAGCACCTGCCGCCGCACGTACGCCTGGAAGTCCGGTACGCCCGGCGCCATCCACACGTACTCGCTTTCGCTGAACTGCACCGGGTTGTCCGGCACGTTGTGGTGCAGCCAGTCGCGATGCGCGGGGTCGGCCGCGTTGCAGTGCGCGTAGAACAGGTGATTCGGATTCGGCGGCGGGGCCTGGCTGCTCGACTGCCAGCACGGGTGCGTGTTGATGTACGCGTGGAATGCGATGCCCCGACTGTGGGCCGCCTGAACGGCATAGGCCAGCGGATCCCAGCCCGGGTCCGTGCCGCCGATGAGAACCGACCAGACCTCTTCCGGAGACGGATAGAGCGTGTCCGCCTGCCCGCGAATCTGGAAGAAGACCGCGTTGAAATTCGCATCGGCCAGGTCCTGCATGATGGCGTCGATCGTGGCCTTGCAGGCGGCCTCATTCGCGTCGGGCCACTCGTACCGCGAAGCCCACATGGCCCGGAACTCCGGGTTCTGGGCGAACGAGGGGACCGCACCCGACACGGTCGCAACCGCCGCAAGCGCAGACAGCATCATTCGATGTTGTGGTGAGAACCGCATCCTGCCTCCTCCTTCGTGGCGGGGATGGTGGAATAGACGCCCTCCCCGCTCCGATGGCGGGAAGACACGGTCGAGCGAGACGTTCTATTCCCTCCTGGCCGATCGCTCCGAGACCCTGGGCGGGCCGGGCGCCCCGGCACTCACTGGATTGTATCAGGAAACGGGAACGGATTCATCGCGAGATTGTGTCACAAGCCGCCAGAAACGCCCGAAAAAGCCGGTCGCTCGAGTCCCCGTCGAAATACCGCTCCGGATGCCATTGGACGGCCAGGCAAAAAGGATGCTCCGAAAGCTCCAGGGCCTCCACGATGTCGTCAACCGGGCAACGGGCTGTCACGGAAAGGCCCGCGCCAAGCCGGTCAACGGCCTGGTGGTGGGCGGAGTTGACCGTCCGTCGCCCCGGGCCCAAAACCTCCGCGACCCGGCTGCCCGGCAGAATGTCAACCTCGTGCGTCGCATCCACGTGTGTGCCACTTCTGTGGCACACGGCGGTCCCGACCTGCGACGGAATGTCCTGGATCAGCGTCCCGCCCAGGGCCACGTTCATCGCCTGAAGCCCCCCGCAGATGACCAGGGTGGGCAGTCCCCGATCCACGGCCAATCGAATTAGAGCGGCCCAGGTGTCGTATTGCACGTCGGGCATGGGCTTTTCCGCGGGGTGCGGGGCGGCCCCGTAGCACGCGGGGGGAATGTCGTCCGAACCCGGGACCAGCAGCCCGTCGAGACCCTGTATGACGTCGGACAGATGGGCCGGATCGTCCACGACAGGGAGGATCAGGGGGATGCCTCCGCGGGAGCAAATGGCATCGGTGTACCCGCGGGAAACCGTGTTCTGGTCCTTAATGCCGACCTGGGCGTGACGCACACGCTCGCTCGGAATGCCGATAACGGGTGCTTTGGGCAAAACAGACACTCCTTCAGCCGGAAACGCGACACAAATCGGCGGGATTCTAGCGAACGCAGGCCCGATCCTCCAGGTGGCACGGCGGCGGGTCCGAAAACCCGAGGGGATTCCGGAAAGCCCCTCGCCAAGACGGGTGCCAATTCGCTACAATAAGCAACGATGTGCCGAGGGGAAGGTTCCGCCCGGCCCGGACGCGGTCCATCGCTCACGGACCGTCATGGGCCCTCGTGCTGGGAGACGAATACATGATCGAGACAAACCGTGGAGAGCTGCGTTCCCGTCGAAACCTCGGGTTGTGCGGCTTGGGAGTCCTGACGCTCGTCCTCGCTTTGGGATCGGGTTCCACCTGGGCGGACGAGGCATTGCGGATGGAGGCATCCGCACGAATGCAGGTCTGGACGGCCGAGGCGGCCATGCGGGCGGCCGATCCGATCGCCCCCGCGTTGCCCGCGGGCACGGTGCTGGACACCGTCGAAGAGGTCGATGGGTACATCGCTGCATATATGCAGATGCCCACTGCATTTCTCGACAGTGTCACGGAGGAAGAGTGCGAGCAGATCATTCGCGAGCAGGTGAGCATCCTCAGGCCGCTCGACGGCGTGCGGGGGTTCGGCATCTTCGCAAAGCCGCTGGGGGCCGCGGAGGCGGAGTACCGGGCGCTGCCGGAATATCTCCCGGCGCCGGAGGGCCCGCTGGACAAGCCGGAGGACATCACGATCGGTCTGCGGTCGGGCGGGCTGCCGGCGTACAACCCCGGACGACCCGCGGGTGCCCTGTCCGGCAAGACGGTGTTTCTGAGCCCGGGACACGGCTGGGTCTATTCCTCCGCGGTGGGCCGCTGGGCGACGCAGCGCGGGAACAGCTACGGCCTGATCGAGGACCACAGCAACGGAGAGGCGGTCTTTCTGCACCTGGCTCGCTATCTGCACAACGCCGGTGCCAACGTCTGGCCGTGCCGCGAACGCGACATGAACACCAACATGGTGATCATAGACAACACGGCTGCCGCGCCGGACTTCAGCTACACGGGGACTTGGACGGACAGCACCGGGGCCGGCACGTGGTACGGCACGAACTACAAGTACGCCGCGGTCAGCACGACGGAAACGGCCGTGGCGACTTATTCGCCGTCGTTCCCGACGGAGGATGAATACGCGGTGTACGTCTGGACGCCGAGCGCATCAAACCGCTCGACGGCGGCCACGGTGCGGGTAAACCACACCGGCGGCACCACCACGCACGTGATCAACATGCAGCAGGACGGCAACACGTGGCGGTTCCTCGGCATGTACCACTTCGCGGCGGGACGGAATGCACCAAAGGGCTCCGTGCAGATCTCGAACGTCGGGTCGGACACAAGCAAATACGTGATCGCAGACGCGGTCCGGTTCGGCGGCGGCATGGGCGATTACGCGGACGGCGGCTCGATCAGCGGCTGGCCGCGCTGGGAGGAATCGGGCAAGTACTTCGGCGTCTTCATGGGGCACGTCACCGCCCCGCTGGGCACCGTGGATGCCATGCCGCGGTACGCCAAGTGGGAAAGTGAAAGCTGGGAAGACTCCATCTACATCTCCTGGCACAGCAACGCGACGGGCAGTTCCTACGTGGGCCACGGGACCGACGTGTACGTCTACGGCCCCAACGGGCCGCCCAGCCCGTTCAGCCAGTTCAGCGGCGTGGCCGGCAGCGACTCACTCGCCATTCGCATCCGCGACGAAATCGTGAACGATCTGCGAATCGCCTGGAACGACCCGGCCTGGCCGGGAGACCTGTTCACCGCGTGGTTCGGTGAGCTGAACCCGAACAACAACGACGAGATGCCGGGTGTGCTGATCGAAGTCGCCTACCACGACAGCGAGATCGACGCTGATTCTCTGGTCGATCCGCGATTCCGCGACATGGTGTCGCGGGCCGTGTACCAGTCCATCGTGAAGTGGTGGTACCACGACCACGACGGGCCGAGCAGCACGCCTGCGGTCAATGCCACGTTGCTTCCCGAGCCGCCCACGCACCTGGCCGTGCGGAACCTGGGCGATGGGACCGTGCGCGCGTCCTGGCGGACGCCGCCCTCGAATTCCGGCAACGGCCTGCTGGGCGATCCGGCCACGGGCTACCTCGTGCAGGTCAGTGAGGACGGGTTCGGCTTCAGCGACGGTGTGCCCACCACGTCCACGCAGATGGACCTGACCGGGCTGCCGGCCGGTGCGATTCGGTACGTCCGAGTCATCGCGACCAACGCGGGCGGGCAATCGTTTCCCTCGGAAATCGGGACGGTGCGCGTTCGCGCCGACGGGACCAGTCCGCTGTTGATCGTCAACGGGTTCGACCGGATGGACCGCGGAATGCTGCTGGAAGAAGACGATCCGTATGATGCGGACCCGATGCGGCGTGAGCGGCCGATGCGGATGAATCACTACGGATACTCCCGCACGTTCGCCGCGGCCCTGGAGCCGACCGGATTGGCGTTTGACTACTGCGCCAATGAGGCCGTGCGCGACAGTGACGTGACCTTGTCCGCCTACGCGGCAGTTCTCTGGCAGGTGGGCGAGGAGTCCTCCTCCGATGCGACGTTTGATACGCTGGAGCAGGCGCGAATCGCGGTCTATCTGGCCGCCGGTGGGAGACTCTTCGTTTCGGGTTCTGAGATCGGCTACGATCTGGTCGGCGAGAACAACGGCGCTGCTTTCTACAACAACATGCTCAAGGCCGGCTACGTGGCCGATGATGCGGCGACGTACGCCGTCGAACCGGTGGCGGGCTCCATTTTCGACGGCATCGGCGGATTCAGTCTTGACGACGGCGCCACCATTTACAACGTGGATGCGCCGGACGTACTGTCGGCCTACGGCGGCAGCACCGTGGCCCTGAACTACGCGGGCGGCACGGGTGGTGGCGCGGCCGTCGCGTACGACGGCACATACCAGTTGGTCCATCTCGGATTCCCGTTCGAAGCCATCGTGGGTGCGAACAGCCGGCTGGCGGTGATGATTGTCGTGCTGAACTTCTTCGGCTTTGACGTCGGCGAGCCGCCGCTTCCGCCGCCTGCGGACATCATCCTGGAATCGCGTGATGCGTCCGGCGCGGTAACGCCGACGCCGGCCTACCAGGAGTTCGGGGCCTGGGCAGACAGCTCCGTCAAAAGCGCCGCCCCGGGCCTTGTGGGCACGGGAAGCCGCTTCATGACATACGAAGTCCCCAACACCGGGGCCGACCACGCCCGATTCACTCCCAACGTGGTGACGCCGGGGCGATACGAGGTGTTCGTCACCTGGGCGAACGGCGCCAACTGCTACGATTCACGGCACCGGGTGAGCCACCACCTCGGGCAGACGGACCTGCTGGTCGACCAGATTTCCAGCGGCGCGCCGGAGGCGGCCAATTATGACCAGTGGATCTCGCTGGGCGAGTACTGGTTTGCCGCGGGACAAAGCGAAACCAGCGGCTCGCTGGACGTTTCGGAAGAGACGGTCACCGGCCGGCCCAGCGAGACGTGGAACTTCCGCGTTTACACCGACGCCGCCAAGTGGGTGTATGTGAAGGCCTGGCCGAACGGAGACGCGGACGGCAACGGCGTATTGACCCTGGCGGATTTCGCGCTGTTTCCCGACTGCGTCAGCGGCCCCGCGGGTGGGTATCCGCAGCCGGAATGCGAGGTCTTCGATTTCGCCCTGGACGGAGACGTGGACCTGGATGACTTCGCGGAATTCCAGTCACGCTTCGAACCGTGAAATCGAATCGGGTTGAAATCAGCGGAGTTCCACCAGACCGTGGCCGCTCTTGATCTTTCCGATGACGAACGGGTCTTCCCCGGCGCGGCGAAGATTGCGCAGGATGCCGCCGAGAAACGCGGGGCGGACGGCCAGCACGTAGCCGATCCCCATGTTGAACACGCGGTACATCTCGTCCGCCTCCACGCCGAGTTCCTGCAGAAACGCAAAGACGGGCGGCGGCGTCCATGACTTGCGATCGATGACGGCGTTGCAGGCCGGCGGCAGGATGCGGGCGACATTCTCCGGCAGCCCGCCCCCGGTGATGTGGGCCATGCCGGTGATCACCCGCTTGCGGCGGTACTGCTTCAGCGTGGACAGCACGGATCGGACGTAGATGCGGGTGGGCGTCAGCAGCACCTCGCCGAGCGTTCGTCCGGCCTCATCAAACCGCTGATGCAGGTCCACCCGGTTCTGTTTCAACAGGCGGCGGACCAGCGTAAATCCGTTGGAATGCACGCCGCTGGACGGCAGGGCCACCAGGCAGTCGCCCGGGCGGACGAGCTTGCGAGTGACGGCCCGGCTCGATTCCACCACCCCTACCGCGAAGCCGGCCAGGTCGATATGGCCCTCGTGGTAAAGGTCGGGCATCTCGGCGGTCTCGCCGCCCAGCAGGGCGCAGCCGGCCTCGCGACAGCCGGCAGCGATGCTGTCGATCACCACCGCCAGCCGCTGGGGGTCCAGCTTGTGCGTGGCCAGATAGTCGAGGAAGAACAGCGGCTCGGCCCCGCAGGTGATCATGTCGTTGACGTTCATGGCCACCAGGTCGATGCCGATGCCTTCCATCCGGTTGAGTTCCACGGCCAGCAGGACCTTGGTGCCCACGCCGTCCGCGCAGCCGACGAGCGATGCGCTGCGGTACTCCTTGCGGAACAGCGTCTCGGCGTAGTCCAGCCGGAACAACCCGGCGAACCCGCCGTGGTTGCGCCAGACCCGCGGCGAGAACGTGCTGGTCATCGCGGTCCGGATGCGGTTGACCCAGACCGCGTTGGCATCAATGTCAACACCGGCGTCTCTGTATGTGAGCTTCTCTTTGGACATGGTGCGCGGTCTACACGGTGCGAATCACGCGAAAAGAAGCGGGCCGGGCCCACGCATTGCAGGCGGGTGCCCCTGCGCCTACTTGAACATGCGAAGCTGCCGGCGCTCCAGGGCATACTTGTCTACCGGGTGATCCACGTCCACCGGGTAGTCGCCCGTGAAGCAGGCGGTGCAATACTTCTCCTTCGGCATGCTCACAGCGCTGAGCATCCCCTCCACCGACAGATAGTGCAAGGAGTCAATTCCCAGATAGTCCCGGATTTCCTCCACCGACCGCCCCGTGGCCACCAGGCGTGACGGGTCCGGGAAGTCGATCCCGAAATAACACGGATGCCGAATGGGCGGACTGGCCACACGCAGGTGGATCTCCTTCGCCCCGGCCCGGCGCAGGGCGCCCATCTTGCCCCGCGTGGTCGTGCCCCGAACCACGGAGTCTTCGATGACCACGAGTCGCCGGTCCTTCACGGCCTCCTTGATCACCCGGAGCTTCATCTTCACCGCCCAGTCGCGGTCGGCCTGGTTGGGCATGATAAACGACCGGCCGACGAAATGGCTGGTCGTGAACGCCCGCCCGAACGGAATGCCGCTGAACTGGGAGTAGCCGATGGACGCACAGCGGGCGCAGTTCGGCACGGGAACCACCAGGTCCGCGTCCACCGGCGATTCCTCCGCCAGGCGGCGACCCATGGCCACCCGAACCAGGTGCACGTTCTGGCCGAAAACGGTGCTGGACGGGTCGGCGAAGTAAATCTGCTCGAAGATGCAGGCGGCGCCGCGACCGTTCGTCGGGGCAAACTGCTTCGACGCCACGCCCTCGGCGGTGATCGTGATCATCTCACCGGGCTCGACGTCCCGGACGTACTCCGCGTCGATGATGTCAAAGGCGCAGGTCTCCGAGGCCACCACCCAGGCGTCTCCCAGCCGGCCCAGCGACAGCGGACGGAACCCGTACGGATCGCGTGCGGCGACGAGACGATCCGGAAACAGGACCAACAGGCAGTACGCGCCCTGGAGATGGCCCAGCACGTGGGCCAGCGAGTCGGGCTTGGCCTGATGCGCCGGTTTGGCCAGCAGGTGCACGATGACTTCCGTGTCGCACGTGGTCTGGAAGATATGCCCGTCGTCCTCGAAGCGTTTCCGCAGCAGCGACGCGTTGCAGAGGTTGCCGTTGTGGGCCGTGGCCACTTGGCCGCCCGCGAACTCGAAGAGCAGCGGCTGCACATTCAGGTCGCAGTTGGAGCCGGTGGTCGAGTACCGCACGTGCCCGATGGCCACCGGGTTGCGAATCGCCTCGAGCGCGCGCGGGCTGATCACGTTGCCCACCAGCCCCATGCCTGCCGCCCGTTGAATGCGAGTTCCGTCCGTCGTGCAGATGCCGGCAGCCTCCTGGCCCCGATGCTGCTGGGCGTACAGCCCAAGCTGGGTCAGATAGGCGGCTTCCGGGTGACCGAAGATTCCGAATAGACCACAATAATGCCCGACGGTCGGGCGGCTGGCTGCGGGCAAGGACTCTCTCCAAAGTGGGAAACCGAGCGTAAGCAAGGACTCAGGGTAGGGTCACGGCCTGTTTTTCGCAATGGTCGGGACGTCCGATTCGTGGGTTTGACCCCGGCCGGCGACGCCGTGCGACGACAGAGAGTCAGGGGCCTGTAACGGCCCAGAGGGCGGACGGGGCGGACTCGAGCTGGATCGGGTCGGCAAAAACCTGGACCCAGTATACGCCATACTCGCCGCCCATCCGGACGGAAATACCCGTCTCACGCCAGTTGGCACCCAGAATGTTCTCCCGGTGCCCCTCGCTGCTCATCCACTGCTGCAGCACCTCGTCCACAGTCTGCTGGCCGGCGGCAAGGTTCTCTCCCACGGTAAGGAAGTCATACCCGGCCTCCAGCACGCGCTGCCCGGGGGACAAGTCCGTTTCGGGATCGACGTGCGCGAAGAACCCGCCGTCAATCATCCGGCAGGCATATTCGTCCGCCACCGCGTTGAGCGTAGGGTTGACCAGCAGAGGAGCCAGACCCTCGCGATCTCGCTCCGCCTGGATGCGGGCGGCGAGGTACTCCACCACTCCGTCCACGTTCTCCGGGGTCACGCATGCGGAGCCCGCCGCCGAGGCATGGGCCTCGTCGTCGCCTTCGTCCGGAGGGCGGACGTAGCTGCCGGGAGCCGTGGACGAGCAGCCGACGACCACGCCGGCCAGCAAGGCGACCAGCAACACTCTGAAATCTACACCGGTGCGATTCAACCCCGCACTCCGAGTTCCTCTTGGGCCGGACACGCCAGCCTATGCTCCCAGTCTAGCCGAACTCGGGAGCCCGACAACGTAACAAATCCGTAACGCAACGAGGTATTTGTCCTTTCATTTATCGGATCATACGATCAATCTCATTCACCCCGAGCAGTCAATCGTAACCCTCTTCTGCGTAGATGGTTGTGAAGACGCTTCAGCGAGGCGACATCATGCTTCCGTTCGATGCATGAAGACAAAGGTGATATCGTCCGGCTGGCGGCCCTGCTTAAAATGCCCGCCCAGGTCGGTGAGCAGGTTGTTCAGCGCGTCCGATGCGGGGATCCCGAAGCCATCACACAGGGCCTCCGTCAGGCGCTCCTGCCCCAGCGCCTGGCCCTGCTCGTTGCGGACGGCAAACGCCCCCGGCGTGCATAGGACCAGCGTTTCTTCCGGCATGATCCGAAGCGACTTGGACGTGTACGCGTAGTTCTTGACGGAGCCCAGATCGGGCAGGCCCGGCTCGGCCAGGGGCTTCGGTTCACCGCAGTCGTCCACCACGACGGCCCCGATGCCGCCGGCCGTTGCATATTCGGCGGCCCCCGTCTTGGGGTTGATGACGATGGCGCAGCTCACAGCCGTACAGGGGGTTCGATCATCTCCCAGCAGCCAGTTGATCTCGCGAAGCAGCACGTGGGGGGGGTCGGCGTGCAGGGCGGCTACGCGGAAGGCGGCCCGCATTTCGACCAGGGCCATGGCGGTACGTGTGGGCGGGCCCGAAACGTGAGCGATGAAGAAGGTGGCCAGCCCGTTGGGCATTCGCATCACGTCGTAGACGTCCCCCGCGTGATCCAGCCCGGGCTTGCAGTAGACGGCGAATTGCAGTTGGTCCCACTGGGGAACGTTGGTGGGGTCCAGCCGGTCCTGAATCTCACGGATGAAGGACAGCTCGCCCGCCCGAATCGCCTCCTGCAGGCGGATCTGCTCCTGGACAATTGCCTCAAGCTGCACCGCCACGGCTGCGGAGTACAAACAGAGCAGATCGAGGTGCCCGAGGTCATAAATGCCGGAATCCGGCTTGGAGTCCACGTACAACACGCCCAGGCGGCCCCGTTGCGAAACCAGGGGAACGGCCATGGCCGATCGCGTGTGCTCCTCATCCGTCCGGGGCACAACGATGAACTGGGTGCGCTCCAGACAGCGATAGGTGTACGTTTCCAGGCTGGGGGGTTCGATTGTGGTGGTGCCTTCCGCGGTTCGGCCCTCCACGAACTCGAGGCGGCCGTAGTCCTGCCGCCGTGCGCCGAACCAGACCAGCCGGGCGTCGAAGACATCAAGCAGCGTCTTGAGGGTCAGCTCCATCAGCCTGGCGATGTCCGTGCAATCCCGAAGGTCAAAGCCGAACCGGGCAAACTGCCTTTCCACGCCGCAGGGAATGGTGAACGGCTCGTTGGGCTTGCGCAGCAGCGATCCGGGCGGCAGGGGGTATTGCCGGATGCGTGAGATTTCCTCCCGGGTGGCGGTCTTGGTGATCTCGACGTCGCCCTGGTACTCGTGAAAGACCTTCAGCAGGAAGTTCGAGATGATGATCTCGTCGCCGTGCTCCACTTCGGTGCGCGTCACCACCTGACGGCCGTTGAGGATGGTCTTGTGCGTGAGGTCCACGGGGTCCAGCATCCATCCGCCGCCGGGAATGGGCACCAGGACCGCCTGTTGCATCGCGACGCGCATGTCCGGAAGATAGACGGCGCAATCGGCCTGCGAACCGATGGTGACGGCGCTGTCCTCGAACTGGAGGTTGCGGATGACTTCGTGACCGTCGTGGACAAGAACCTGCATGGGTCCGCGGACTCCGCTGAAACGCGCGGGCGAAGGCGCTGCCGGCGACTGGCCGGCAGAAGCTGCGCCGCGGCGACAGTATAGCAATCGGCGAATTCGCCAACCAGACTTCGCCGGAGTACGATTCGATGCAATCAAAAGGAACGTTGCTGCTGGGGCACAGCCCGGACCCGGACGACGCGTTCATGTTCTACGGACTGGCCACCGGGCAGCTACCCACCCGGGGCTGGGCATTCGAACACGTATTGCAGGACATCCAGACCCTCAATGACCGGGCACTCCGCGGCGAACTCCACATCACCGCAATCAGCATCCACGCCTATCCGTACCTCGCCGATCGCTACGCCCTGACCACCTGCGGCGCAAGCATGGGCGACGGGTACGGGCCGATGGTCGTCGCCCGCGAACCCATGGACGTGGCTGATCTGGCCGGTCGGACCGTGGCCGTACCCGGCGAATTGACCACGGCCTTCCTCGCCCTCAGCCTGTTGCTGGGCAAGGGGCGCTTTCGACACAAGGTCATGATGTTTGACGAGATTCTGCCCCGCGTGGCGGCCGGGGAGGCGGATGCCGGACTCATCATTCACGAAGGACAGCTCACCTACGGGCAGCACGAACTGGCCAAAGTGGTTGACCTCGGAGAGTGGTGGAAACGGCAGACCGGGCTGCCGCTGCCCCTGGGCGGCAATTGCATCCGGCGCGACCTGGGGCCGGCGGCGATGGCGGAAATCACGGGCGTCCTGCGAGACAGCATCGAGTTCAGCCTCGCCCACCGCGAAGACGCGGTCCGGCACGCCCTCCAGTACGCCCGCGACATGGGTGTTGAACTGGCGGATCGCTTCGTGGGCATGTACGTCAATTCCTGGACCATCGACTACGGACCGGTCGGCCGCCGGGCGGTCGGCGAACTGCTGCGGCGCGGAGCGGACGCAGGACTGGTGCCATCGATCAGGCCGATTGACTTCGTGGCGCCGGCATGACGCGAGAACGCCACCGACGGTCACGGGCGGGAACAAACATGACGCCGGAAGACTCCAACCCGTCCGCTTCACACGAGCCGCACCTGCGGCCCGATCCGCCACGCCCCGCGGTCGACCCGTCAGAGGCCAGGGCGGACCGACATCTGCGGTTCGAGCCCGCCGGCGCCGAAAGCACGTTTCGCGACGGCCACAGCGTCTGGGACGAGCCGGACATTCTGCCCGGCCGGTCGGACGACCTCATCGAGCAGGACTGGCTTTGCAGCGCATGCGGATACAACCTCCGCGGGCTGTTCGTCGGGCAGCGGTGCCCGGAGTGCGGGCGCGTGGAGTTCTACCGACCGCCGCCGGCCGGCGTCGACAGCTACCGCACATGGCTGCAGCGCCGCATCGAGCGGACGCGCCCAGAGACCTGCTGGCTGGTGGCTTGCGGCGCGGCCCTGGTGGGCGGGCTGTGGGCCGTCATCGCCAGCCTCATCGGCACGCAGCACGCGGGGATCGGCGGCTGGAGCACGTTCATCCTGGCGGCCGTATACGCGCCGGCCATCGAAGAGACGATGAAGATCGCAGCCGGCGCGTATGTCGTGGAGTTGCGGCCGCACTGGTTCAAGCGGCAAGAGCAGATTCACCTGGCCACCGTCGGAGCCGCCGTCGTGTTCGCGATCATCGAGAACCTGATCTACCTATACGTCTTCGTGCAGAGTCCGACCGTGAAACTGGCGCTGTGGCGGTGGCTCGTGTGCACGGCGATCCACGTCGGCTGCACGTACCTGGCCGCCCGGGGCCTGGTGGAGGTGTGGCGGCAGGCCCTGACCGAGTTCCGCCGGCCGCGCATCACGCGGGCACTGCGGTATCTGGTGCCCGCGATCATCCTGCACGGTGCGTACAACGGCTCCATGATCGCCGCGGAGGGTATCTTCGGGCCGTTCCTGTGATGACCCGCTCCCGGCCGAACCGATCGCACGCGGGCCGGCATGTGAGCACGTCTTAGACCTTTGTGTGATTTGCGGTTACCATACCGCAGGATCGGCCCCAGGGCGGATCAGACCCGACGGGCAGGGCGTGGAGTGGTGGAGAAGGATCGAATGTCGGACGGCTGGTCGGTCGTGGAATCACCGTTTCGGGTGGAGCACGCCAGGGCATACGAGGGCCTGTTCACCCTGGGCAGCGGGTATCTGCACGTGCGCGGCTCGCTGGAAGAGCACCTCTCCGACGCGCCGCAGGACCTCTCGTACACCCGGCTGCCCGCCAACGTGACCAGCGAGAAATTCCCCGCGACCAAGGCCAAATGGGGGACCTACGTGGCCGGCATCTTCGGACGCCACCCCCTGCTCAACAGCGAAATGATCAACCTGCCCTGGTTTCTGGGCATCGTTCCCCGCGTGGACGGACAGCGCCTGGACCTGGAGCAGTGCACCGTCGAGGACTACCGCCGCGAACTGCGCATGGATACCGCCACTCTCGTGCGGACCCTTCGCTGGCGAACGGCGTCCAACAAGACCGTTGACGTGTGCTTCGAGCGATTCGTATCCGCCGTCCGGCCATACCTCTGCGTGCAGCGCATGACGCTCACGCCGGGTGAAGCGATGCAGGTGGACGTGGAGGTCGGCATCGACGCGAACGTGCGCACAAACGGCTATGACCACTTCATCCACGTGGAAACGGGCCGCGCCGGGGGCAGCGCTCTGGCGTGCTTCGTCCACACGGACGCGCATGACCAGGTGGGCATCGTGACGCAGGCCACGGCCCCGCGCATTGTCTGGAAGCACAAGCCCGACGGCCGAACGGCCACCTTGCGGGCGGAACTGGACCTGCCGCAGGGAAAGACCTGGACTCTCGAGAAACGCACGGCCGTGCAGACCACGCGAGACCTGGACCCGTGGGATCTGGTCACCTGCCTGACCCAGGTCCAACCGATGTCGTTCGAGGAACTCCACGCCGAACACGCGGCGGTGTGGCGATCGCGGTGGGCAGCGTGCGACGTGATCATCGAGGGTGATCCGGATTCGCAACGCGCGATGCGGACGGCCCTGTTCCATCTGCTGCGGGCGCACGTGCCGGGCGATTCACGCGTGGCCATCGACGCGAAGGGCTACTCGGGCGACGCATATTGGGGACGGTTCTTCTGGGACACGGAGATGTACCTGCTGCCGTTCTACCTCTACACCGACCCGCCGCGGGCCCGCACGCTGGCGGAGTTCCGCGTGCAGAGCCTGGACGGGGCACGGGCGAACGCCCGCCGCTATGGGTACGACGGCGCGCGGTACCCGTGGGAGTCCGACAGCCAGGGCAACGAGTGCTGCCCGAACTGGCAATACGCCGATCACGAAATCCACGTGACGGCCGACGTCGTCTACGGCCTGAGTCACTTCGCTCGGGCGACGGGCGCGGACGAGTATCTGCGCGGCCCGGCTGCGGAAGTGGTCGTCGAAACCGCGCGGTACTGGCTCCAGCGCGTCGATCGCCGGCCGGGAGACGAGGGTCTGAGCCTGCTGGCCGTCATGGGGCCCGATGAATACGTGCCCATCTCCAGCAACAACAGCTACACGAACCGCCTGGCGTCCTTCGCGCTGGCCCTGGCCGCGGAAGTGGGTGAGGCGGGCGGGGCCTCCCCGAGCGAGCGGACCGCGTTTGCGGAGGCGTCGCAGCAGTTGGACATTCTGCGGGCGGCGGACGGCGAACTGGTGCTTCAGTGCGAGGAATTCGAACGGCTGGCCGAGCCGCGGTTTGACGAGCTTTGGAAGGATCGGAGCAAGCCGTTCGCCTCCCAGGTGTCGCAGGAGCGGCTGTACCGCAGCAAGTGCCTCAAGCAGGCCGACGTTCTCATGCTGATGACGCTCTTCCCCGACGAGTTCACCGATCAGCAAGTGCGGCGGGCCTGGGACTACTATCTGCCGTACACCACCCACGATTCGTCGCTGTCGCCGGGGGCACACGCGATTGTCGCGGTGCGGCTGGGTCGGATGGGCGATGCGTGGCGGTTCTGGGTGGCCGGCCGGGCGCTGGACCTGGACGTGACCCATGGCGGCGCGGCGGAGGGCATCCACATCGCCAACGCGGCGGCCGTCTGGCAGATGGCGGTGCAGGGCTTCGCGGGAATGCGGACGGCCATGCAGAGCGACGTGCTGACCTTGCGGCCGCGGCTGCCCGAGGCGTGGACGCGGCTGGCGTTTCCGATTGTCTGGAAAGGGTGCCCCGCCTACGTCGACGCGAACCACAAGGGCGTGACGGTGGCCAATCGTGGGCCGGAGCCGCTGGCCGTGACGGTCTACGGCCGAACGCACGAGATCCCCGCCGGCGGGCAGCAGCGTTGGGAGGTCCCGGCGTGATCCGCGCAGTGATCTTTGACCTGGACGGCGTGCTGGTCTCGACAGACGACCTGCACTACCGGGCGTGGAAGCAACTTGCGGACGCCGAGGGCATCCAGTTTGACCGGGCGATCAATCACCGGCTGCGCGGCGTCAGCCGAATGCAGAGCCTGGAGATCATCCTGGAGCGGGCCGCGCGCTCGTACTCGCCCGAGCGGAAGGCCGCGATGGCGGACGCGAAGAACGCCGCGTACCGCGACCTCCTTTCGACGCTGACGCCGGCTGATGCCCTGCCGGGGGCGGATGCGATGCTGTCGGCATTGCAGGCGCGAGGCGTAAAGACCGCGGTCGGCTCCTCAAGCCGGAACGCGTCACTGATTCTGGAAAAGCTCGGCTGGTCCGACCGGTTTGACGCGGTAGTGGATGGGAACGACATTCAGCACTCCAAGCCGCACCCGGAGGTCTTTGTGCTGGCGGCCAAACGCCTGGGCGTGCCGCCGGCGCAGTGCCTGGTGGTTGAGGACGCGGCCGCGGGCGTGGATGCCGCGCGCCGGGCGGGCATGGCCGTCTTCGGCATCGGCACGCCCGATCGTCTGCCCGGCCTGATCCGCCTGGCCCCGAGCCTGGCGGACGTGAGCGTGGATGACCTGTTGCGTGAGGGGTGATGTGGCCATGGCCTGGTTGAAGCGGCATGCGTGTGTGTGGCTGGCGGCGCCGGGATTGCTTCTTCCGGGTGCGTGCAGTTCCGGCCCGTCGCGGTATGAGCAGTCGATGCAGCAGGCTCGTGTGATGTACCAGCACAGCCGGGACGAGCTGGGGCCTCCGCCGCGTCATCTCGAAGAATCAGCCTACGAAAACGGCAAGGCGAACTTCGTGGAGGACCTGGTTCGCGGCGTGGATTCACCGCAGCGCCGCGAAGCCCTGTACGCACTCGGCTGGTTCGGCGACCGTCGGCACGCCGCGTTTGCGGCCGCGGCCCTGGAGGACGCCGACCCCACCGTCCAGCGGATTGCGATGGCTTCCTTCAACCGCCTCACGCACCAGTCGTTTGATGACCCGGACGCGGCGACCGCATGGTGGGCGGAGAACAAGCGGGCTTTCCCACGCTACAAGCCCGAGCCCGCCCGCAGGGAATCCGCGCCGCCCGTGCAGTTCGGTATCGGCGGCGGCGTAGGCGTGTGGCGGCGTCTCTGAGGCGGTGCCTGCACGAATATGCGGTTGCGCGCCGGACGGGTGGTCCGGAATCGGTTCCGGCCCTTGCACGTCGATCTTGCCGGCCACTCGGCCTAGCGAATCGACGCCGCGTGGCGCCGGCCGCCCTTCAATCACGGGCCGGGCGCGCAATCAACTCCACGTCATCCAGCCACAGCGTGCCGGTCTTCGGATCGGCCAGGCGGTCTTCCACGACGAGTACGAGCCGGTGCATTTCGCCCCAGTCGGTGATCATGCCGCCGAAGTCGATGAAGGGAATCTGCACCGTTTGCCATTCGTCCGACTTCACGCCGCGCACGTAGATGGAGCCGCTGCCGCCGCGGCCGTGCAACTCGACCTTGAACTGGCCGGGCGCGCCGCGCACGCGCATCGCCAGGGCGTTGCAGCCGCCGGCGCTCACGCGTTTCAGGTTCAGCGTAACGCCGCCATATGCCGGGTTCGGCGAGTCCACGTCGTAATCGACGCGCAGGCACTTGCCCGGGTGGCCCGATCCGGGCGCGTCCGCGAGGCTCATTCGCACGGAGACCGTGTCGTCCTTCGCGTCGCGCGTCCAGGCGTCGCTCACGTCGCCCAGGCGGTTGCGGTCCGGCGTGTCGCCCTCGAAGTCGTCAATGAGAACGCGCGACGGTCCGGTCGCCGCGGAGCGCGGCGGCAGGCGCAGCGGCTCGCGATCGCGGCGCCGCAACTCGGCCAGCCAGGCCGGATCGGGCGGGCGCTGGTATTCCGCGATCCGGGCGCGACCTTGCTGCACGGTCGGGTTCTCCATGAACGCGCGCTGCACGACGCGGTTTTCCAGCACGTTCGCCAGCGCCAGAAACATCATGGCCTGGTCGAGCGGCGGCAGGTACCGCGCGCAAACCGCCTTGGTGCTCAGGTCTACGGAGTCGCGGAAGCCGAGCTTGTACTCCTCGCCGCGCTCCTCGAACGGCGCCCGTGCCCCGAGCGCTTCCAGCTTGCGAAGGCATTCGGCCGCCTGGTGGGGATACCACTGGGCGGCCATGCCGGCGGCGTGCGGCGTCACCACGGACACCTTCAGCCCGCCCCAGCCCAGGTATTGCCCGTCCGGAGCGGAGCAGGCGGACCAGCCCCAAGCCGGCAGCTTCAGATCCTGGGCGTACAGCATCTGGGCATACGCGAAATCGGCGGCGGACTTGCCGGCCAGCGTGTTCCACTCGTCGAGGAAAAGCGCATCCTGCGTCTGCATGAACAGCCCGCCGCCCAGCCACGCCGGCTTGAAGATGGTCAACCCATAGTGCGTCTCCGTCTCGCGGTTGAGCTTGTCCCACGACTCGGGCGGCGCCGCACCCACCGCGATGGCCCAGAACGCGGCCATCCGGCCGTCGCCGGCGTAGTCGCCGATGTGCCAGCCGGGGTCGATGCGGTCGCGGGCCATGTCATAGCCGCCGAAAAGCCGGCCGTCCGCGGCGTCATAGAAGGGCTTCCAGTCCATCGCGGCCAGAACGGCATCGATCGCGTCGCGGACCTCCGGCATGAGCTGCCGCGCGACCACCAGGCCGGCCACCATGTTGCCCGAGTCCAGCAGGGAGATCATCGTGTCGCTGGGCGAGGGCGCCAGCGTGTGAACGTTGTTCCACGATTGCGAGAACCCGTGCCAGTGCTTGAAGCGGCTGTAGGCGTCCACCACGCGGCGGACGCGGACGACGGCCTCGTCACGCGGCACCAGTTTCATCTCGGCCGCCACGGCGGTGCAGGCGGCGTAATAGCCGATGTTCGTGACGGACGTGTGCTCCGCACGCTCGCTGGAATCGTACGGCAGCCCCGTCTTCGGCTCGACAAAGTGGCCGATGCACGCCCACGTCTCCGCCGCAACGCCGCGCAAGTACGCCTCATCCGCCGGCAGCACCGCCGGCCACTGAAGCGTGTCCTGCGAAGTCGGCGTGATCGAGAACCAAACGGAGGCAAAGAGGGCAATGAAATGCGCGTTCATGGAAACGACTCCTGGTAACGACGTCACGGACCTTCATCGTCCGTGCCTCTGTGGATGACAAGCCGGCATTCCGGCAGGGCTTCCAGGAATGCACGGCCGTACGACTTGCTGCTGACGCGGGGGTCCAGGATCACGACGATGCCGCAATCGTCCTTCGTCCGCACCAGCCGGCCAAACCCCTGCTTGAACCGCAGGACGGCCTCGGGCAACTGAAACGCGGCGAACGGGTTGCCGCCCTGCCGGCGGATCTGCTCCACCCGGGCCTCGATGGCCGGATGGTCCGGCACCGCAAACGGCAGCTTGACGATGATGACGTTCGAAAGGGCCGGGCCCGGCACGTCCACGCCGCCCCAGAAGCTGTCCGTGCCAAACAGCACGCACTGCTGGTCCTGCTTGAAGCGGTCGAGCATCTGGGTCCGGGTGAGGTCGCGTCCCTGCACGAGCAGCTCCAATTCCGCCGCGGCCAGCCGGTCCGCCAGCACCTCGGCGCAGCGGTTCATCAGTGAGTAGCTGGTGAACAGCACGAAGGCCCGCCCCTGCGTCTGCCGAACGTATTTCTCGATGGCCGCACACGCGGGCGGGATGAATGCCTCCGCCTGGTTCGGATCGGGCAGTCCGGTCTCTACGTAGACCGTTACCTGGCTGGCGTAGTCAAACGGTGAGCCCAGGGTCTGCGCCCGCGCCTCCGGAAGATTCAACCGGCTGCGGATGTACGCGAATCCGTCGTCGCCCCCGCCCGTGGTCAGCGTGGCACTGGTCAGCACCACACTGGGGATCAGGCCGAAGAGCGAATCCCGCAAATTCGGTCCGATGTCCACCGGCCGGCCGGTCACCGTCAACCGGTTCGCTCGATCCGGCGTGCTCTCGATCCAATACACCCAGTCCTCGTGCTCCTGGCTCAGCAGTTCCTCCGTGGTCTCCGCCAGGCCGATGGTCCGCTCCATGAGCAGGTTGAGTTCAAAGCGGTCGCCTTCGTCGGTGGCCAGGTCACGCACGGAGCGGAGCTTTTGATGCAGGTCGCGCAGCGCGTCGCTGATGGTGTTCTTCACCGGCGGCGGCACGATCAGCCGGCCGTTTGACCGCCCGTGCGCCGTCTGCCACGAGGCCAACTCGTCCGTGAACCGCGTGAGCACGCCCCGCGTCTTGAGCACCGCTCGGATCGGAACATCCGCGTGAAAGCCGGCCAGGAACCCGTGCTTCGTCCGCTCGTTGTAGAGCAAATTGAGCAGGTGGCGAATCTGCCCGTCCGACACGCTCAGCCCGAAGTGACTGCCGGCGACGTCTTCAATGGTGTGGGCCTCGTCCAGGATGGCCAGGTCGTAGTCCGGCAGGATGCCCGCGCCCTGGGCCCGAACCGCCAGATCGGAGAAGAACAGCGCGTGGTTCACAATCAGCAGGTTCGCGTTTTCCGCACGCCGGCGCGCCTGCTGATAGAAGCACCGCTCGTAGTGCGGGCAGCGCCGGCCCATGCAGTTGCCCTGTTCGCTACGGACCTTCTCCCAGACGGCCGGCGCCGGCTGCACCGACAGGTCCGACAGGGACCCGTCCCGCGTGCGGTACGCCCAGTCTTCGATCCGCCACAACTCCTCGCGGGCAGAGCGAGAATCAAACAGCAGTTCCTGCCGCTGGCTGGCCCGGGCCAGGCGGCGCAGCCCGATGTAGTTGCCCCGGCCCTTCATCAGCACGGCCGAAAACTCCATCGGCAGCACGGACTGCAGAAACGGAATGTCCCTGTTGATGAGCTGTTCCTGAAGCGCGATCGTGTGCGTGCTGACGACCACACGTTGCTTGTGATGAGCCACCCGCTCAATGGCCGGCACCAGGTAGGCAAAGCTCTTACCCACCCCCGTGCCCGCCTCCACCAGCAGGTGCTCCGGCTGCTCAAATGCCCGGGTCACCGCTTCGGCCATCTCGAGTTGTTCGCGGCGGTGTTCGTAGTTCGGCAGGCGCCGGGCAATCAGCCCTCCCGGCCCAAGGATGTCAGCGCACTCCATCACTCCTGCCCCCATTGCCGTGCCCGCCGTTTCCTATACTCGACGACCGCGGGCGCGTAAAGTGGACGGCAAGCAGGGCGTGGATGCAGAAGATCGAGCGCCGCGACCCGCCCGAACACCGCCGCAACCCCAAAGAACCGTCGCCCGGCCGATCAGGACCGGGCGACGGCTTCACAAACCGGGATTCGGGCCCGAGGCGGTCACTGCGGCCCCGATGCCTCCAGGGCGGCCAGGAACGCCGGCACATCGGCCGTGTTCACCGCGTCGTCGGCGTTCATGTCGCCCGGTTCGCAGGCGGCACTCGCCGGATCGCTTCCGAAGCACTCCTGGAAGGCGGCGAAATCGGCCAGGTCCACGTCGCCGTCTTCGTCCATGTCGCCGTCGCCCCCTTCCGCCAGGGCGCTGATCGTCACGTCATCGATGTTCCAGCCGCAATAGGTCCAGCCGCTGTCGGTTGAGCCCATGGTCCAGCGCAGGTAGACCGTCGGCTGATCGTCCGCAATCGCGGAAATATCGAACTCCTGCAGCACCCACGAACTGTCTGCTGTGGCCGAGTCCGGGTTCTGCCAGATGGCTGTCCAGTTCGATCCGTTGTTGCTCACTCGCACGTACGCGTGGTCGTACAGGCTGCGCTCCACGCCCAGCCAGCGCCAGAACCTCAGAGTCACCATGGAGAGCCCGGTGCAGTCGATGGCCGTCGTGGTCAGGTGCATCTCCGACATAGAATCCGTGTAGTCACCATTCAAGTTGTAGCCATACACGTTCGTGCCGGTATGCCCGCTGGTGGGGTCCGGGCCGCCATATTCCCCGCCGTCGCCCGTCGGCTGGCCCCAGGCCCACTGGCCCTGCGTGGTCCAGCCGGGGTTGGTGTTCATGTTCCACTCGTACACCACCTGGGGAACGCCGACGGTCAGCGTGACCGGTCGCGTGGTGTCGCCCACGTGGTCGGTGGTGTTGACGAAGTTGAGCGTGGTCGTGTACTGACCCTGCGGCAGGCCGGCCGCACCGGCGTTCACCGCCACCGTCACGACCGCCGAGTTGCCCGCCGAGGGCAGAGAACCGGAGCCGTTGGTGATGGTCAGCCACGTCGCGGACGTCGTCACGCTGTAGTTGATGCCGCCCGGCCCGAGGTTCTGCACGGTGTAATTCGCACTGGCGGGTGTGAACGGACCTCCGCCGGGGCCTTCGCTCACGAAGCCGGTGCCGGGTGACACGCTCAGCCCGGTGGCCAGGGGCGGGCAGTCCAGGTTGTGGTCCCCGAACCCGGCGCAGATTTCGCTGTAATGCGGCGTTCCGTTGTCGAGGTTGGCGTCGTTGTCGTCCAGTGTGAGGAAGTCGATGGCGATTTGCGGCGTGATCGACTCGCCGGTGTGCAGAATGATCGAGTTAACGGTCAGGTTCGACAGGATGTCGAGGTAGTCCGCCGGCTCCGTGATCACCAGCTCGTTCCGCGTGCTCCACACGGCGCCGGAGAGCAATTGTCCGCAATAATGGATATCGGAGTCCGTGCATGGGTACTGAATGTTGTTGTCCGCGTTCCGCAGGCCGCCGTTGCAGTCGCCGAAGAAGCCGTAACCCAACACCGGGTCGTCCACCGGGAGCATGCTGAAGCAGTCGCTCATGCCTTCGCCGTACTGGCCCTGTCCGCTGGATGTCTGGTCGATCACGTGATGCCCATACTCGTGGTTCACCACGCTCTGCCAGGCGGTGTTCGGGTAGTTGTACGTTCCGTCCGACCCCGCCACGCAGAAGTTGATGGAGCCGTCACCCGAGTCTGACCAGGCGTTCCCCGGGCAGTAATACCAGTGCGTGCTGTTCACGTAGATCGGCGAGCCGGTCTCCGAGGGAATTCCGGGAAACGAGGGATTCTGAGCCAGCACCCAGTCCCGCACGGCGTTCGCCGACACGTACGCGTTTACCTGGGCCCGGATGTGCTCGCTGGTGTTCGCCTGGTTATGGATGAAGTCGACCGGCCCCGGCGGAGTCACGCTCTGGCTCAGGGTCTCCTCAGAGCCGGACAGGTTGTCCACCGTGAAATAAAGCCCGTCCACATACGACCGCACCGTCACCGCGGAACTGCCCGCATTGGGAATGGTGAAGTTGCCGTTGGCGTCCGTATAGACGCTCGACCCTCCGCTGATGTCCACGCGCGCCCACGGATACGGCACCAGCACCTCCGGGTTGCACTCGGCGCTCTTGGCCCCTTCCGTGGCCATCCCCTGCACGGTCCCAACGACGTCCGTGAAGCGGATCATGTCTTCCTGGTAGAGCACCTTCCCGGTTTCCGCATCCGTCACGAACCGCCAGGACTCGTAGCCGGCGTCCGTCCGGTTGTTCTGCGCCGTGAAGGTGAAGGCCAGGCGCGGCTCCTCCCGCTTCTCCGTGCCCGCCCAGATCACCATCTCCGGTTCCGAAGTGGTTATCACGCCGCCGGGGAAAGACGGCAGCTCGCGACCGGCCGCATCGTAGCGGGTCCGCGTGCCGAACGCGGCCTCCGCCTGCTCCGTCCGAAAAACGGCCTTTGCCAGGTTCGGCTGGAAGTCGCCCAGGCTCTTCACATCGGCAGCCGCCAGCACCATCGGGTAGTCCGCGTCATTACGAACCAGCAGCCGCAGGGCCGCCCGAAAGACCGGAATCCCGTCGCGTTGCTGCTGGTACTGAATCAGAGAGAACTTGTACGTGTCCGTCTGCCGGTCGTACATCACCGGCTGCACGAACCGTTCCCCGCGCAGCCCGACGGCCGGGGCCAGCTCCTCCTGCGTAACCCCGAGCACCTCGGCATGACGGGCCACGAAGGCGTCGGCCGAGGCCTCCGGCGTGGCTCCGAACGAGAGAGGTTGGCCGAAGATGCGGCTGATCCGGCCCCCTTCCCGATGCACCCGGGCGGCCGGAAGCGCCTCCTGCATCTGCTCCAACGCGCGGGCGGCAGCCGGCGACGGATCGATCGGCGTCTGCTCCTGCGCCATCACCAGGGCGCCTGCCAACAGCCACGCGCCCACTGCCACCATCAGCAACGTACCCTTTTTCATAAACCCTGCCTCCTTCTTGGACTGTCCACCC
>JAFGJQ010000473.1 GCA_016929015.1 Phycisphaerae bacterium
CCACTGCATGAAGGCCGAGAGCTGGCCGTCCTCCCGCGGGCACAGAACCAGGTGGAAGTGGTTCGGCATGATGCAGTAGGCGGCCACCGGAACGCCGATGCGTTCGTACGCCTGGGCCAGGACGCACTCGAACGCCTGGTAGTCGTCGTCGGAGTCAAACAGGCCGGCTCGGGCGTTCGCCCTGTTGAGCACGTGATACGCCACGCCCCCCACGCTGGTCCGCAACGGCCTCGGCATGACCCTCAGCCTACCCCAAACGCCTCCCCCAACGTCAAGAAAAGATTCCTGACCCCTTTGTCCCCCGCAGGTCATCCTTTCATCTGGCCGGTCTCTTCGATTGGGACTATACTCAAATCGAGGACTGACTGAGGCCACAGCCAACCAGGGAGTAGACCGATGGCGCAAAAACAGGCACTCTGGACTGTTCCTGCCTTGTTTTGTCTGGCCGGCCTGGCGACCACCGCGGGGCAGACATCACGGAGTGCGGACGATCTGCCGTCTGTTGAAGAGTGGATCAACGTCAATTCCGTGCCAGAAGAATACGATCACATTCAAGAACACTTCAAGAAAAGGGGTGAGAGCTATCGCATCGAAAGGCAGTATGCCGGCGAGCACCAGGGCAGGCATTTTGACAGAATCGATACGATCAGCGACACGACCGGCAGCAAGACGGTGTTCGTGTTCGACACCACCGCCATCTTCGACGCTATGAGTCATGCGAGGTCGCCGAAGGCCCGGAAGGCCGCTCACGATGCCCTCCAGGCCCGCTATCCGAACATTACTCCCGCGCTGCTCCCGGAGTTGAAGCCCCTACTGCAACACCCGGATGTTCATCACCGCACATGGGCGGTCGATGCCATCGCCCACATCCCAACGGACGACGCGCGACAACTGCTCGTTGATGGCCTGGCGCATACGTCGATCTGGACGAACGTGGAGCTTCACCTGGCCTACAAAAAGGCGGCGCAGGATATTGGTGCGCCGATCGTGAGGCAGATCGCAAGACGGTTGCCCTCGCTTCGACAAGAGAGGCGTTGGCAACTGATTGGCGTGCTGGGCGATATTGAGGATGCCAGCGTATGCTCCGTCATTGAGAGCGAGCTGCGAACGGGGCCGGCCCGGAATCGGCGCGCCTGCTATCTCAGCCTTGCGGCACGGCGGTGCAGAGAATCGATGCCCCTGCTGCTGGATGCACTCGCACAGGCGGGTGATGCTCCGGATGATGCGCTTTTGTGGGCGATGGGCCGCTGCGGCGACAGCGAGGTGTACGACCGGATCCTGCATTACGTGACCGGCGATCCAGGGCCCGTGCGGTGTGCGGCCATTGCTGGTCTCGGCTACCTCGGTGACGCGCGCGCCATCCCGGTTCTCCTCGACATCGCGAAGCGTGACACTGATCACATCGCTCGATGCAACGCTATTTACTCGCTCGGCAATCTTCGAGCCGTTGAGGCGCTTCCGCTCCTCCTCGAATTGGTGAAGCAGCGAGGTGACGACGGCGCCTATCACTCCATGACGGGCGTATATGATATGGAAGTCCTGGACGTGCATGAGAACAGCTTTGTCGAAGTCAGCGCACGCGCCCTCTCGCAGATCGCCGACAACCGGGCAATCCCCGTCCTGCGCGCGCTGCTGAATGACGACGAGTACCAATTATACGAAACGAATATTGCCGAGGCGGCGGCCCGGGCCGGTTGGCGTGAGATGGTGCCTGACCTGATCACGCGGTTCCAGACGACGCATCCAATGTGGGCCAAATACCAATCGAGCGATGAAGAGGTTCGGGAACGCATCTCACCATCCTTGCGTACTCTCACCGGCCAGACCTTTGGAGAAGACCCCCAGGCGTGGGCTCAGTGGTGGGCGGCGAGTGAGTCGAGTGGCTCTGCATCGCCTTCTTCACGGCCCGCAGATCGATTGCCCCGCAATCTCAAGGGGTACGAGCTCTACTGTTGGCGCGAGAATGGCCAGCTCCGATTCACGCTGTTGCCCGGTACGAATCGCAACAAGCTCGCCAGCGAGATCTTCGTACCTGTCGGCCAGCGGGACGGTGACTTGCCCTGCATCAGCGTAGCGGGCCTCGATGCTCTTCACGACCTGCTGGCTCGTCTGCCCCGCGGTAAGTCTCTTGTTGTGTCAGCCGTCAAACGCTCGGAATCGGATGAACTGGCGCATCTCGACACGCCAGAGGATGTGTCCGCCCGCATCCGAGCAGAAGCCGAAAGGCTTGGGCTGAACCTCGTGGGGCTGCCCTGATGCTGACCCTTCTTCGGTGTTCGTAACCCCTGCCCATTTGACTCAGACAGGAACGCTCGCCGGGTCGCCTACTGCGGTCTGTTGCAACAGGTCTTTACGACCGATGGGGAAGTGCCCCGAGGTTTGCGACGGGATCGGGGGCCCACGCGCCCATTCCGGCTTGAGTTGCCGCATTTCGCGGCATTTGTGATTGCATCGCGGGCCTGTGGCCGGATACACTGCATGAAGCCCCCGCACCGGCCGACCGCCGGGGCCCGCCGGCGCCGGATCCACTGCAGGAGCTTCCATGCGGCCGACGGCCACCCCCTGTGGCCCTTACAGCGAGGGGATTCCCAATGCGCACCACCACGGCCTGCCTGATCGCGTGTGCGGCAGTCGCGTTTCTCAACGCGGCGTCGACCTTGGCCCAGTGCAATCCGCAAGACCTCGCCAAGCTCATCGACTCCGATGGAGCGGCGGATGACCGCTTCGCCGGGGCCGTGGCGATCGACGGCGACACCGCGATCGTCGGGGCGGCTTACAACGACCCGTCCGACCTCACGAACGCCGGGGCGGCATACGTATTCGTGCGTTCGGGCGACGAGTGGGTCGAGCAGGCCAAGCTGACGGCGTCCGACGGCGCGACGCTCAGCCTCTTCGGCAGCGCTGTGGCCTTGCACGGGGACACGGCGGTCATCGGAGCGTTCTGGAACAGCCATTCCGGCTTCACGGGCGCGGGCGCGGCGTACGTGTTCACGCGCTCCGGCGGGATCTGGTCACGGCAGGCCAAACTGACCGCCTCCGATCCGGCCATGGCGGATCAATTTGGCTATGCAGTGGCACTTCATGGCGATACGGCGGTCATCGGGGCGCCGCTGGACGATCACGCGGGCGGCAGCAACGCCGGCTCCGTATACGTGTTCACTCGCTCCGGTCCCGGCGAGCCGGTATGGACGCAGCAGGCGAGGCTCAGCGCGGCGGATGCGGACGCGGACGATCGCTTCGGCGACCGCGTGGCTCTCGACGCGGACACTGCGTTGATTGGGGCTCGACTCGATGAGCATGCGGTCGGCGCGAATGCCGGCTCGGCGTACGTCTTCGTCGGCGCCGGGAGCAGTTGGGCCCAGCAGGCCAAGCTGATCGCGCCGGACGCGGAGGCGGTGGACAATTTCGGCGGTGCGTTGGCGATCGACGGCGACACGGCGGTGATCGGCGCGTCGACGGACGATCATTCGGGACGGACCAACGCGGGTTCAGCCTATGTGTTCGTCCGCTCCGCCGGCGTGTGGTCCGGGCCGGTACAACTGACGGCCTCCGATCCGGAAGACTACGACGCATTTGGCTCGGCCGTGTGCATTCGTGAAGATGCGATCCTGATCGGCACTCCGCACGACAGCCACGCCGGCGCCAGTACCGCCGGGTCGGTGTACGTGTTCACTCGATCCGGCCCGGCGTGGCTCGAACAGGTTCGCCTGGCGGCGTCGGATGCGGGCACGGGCGATGCGTTCGGGAGTGCGCTGGCGCTGGACCGGGACGTGGCGGTGCTCGGGTCGCACCTGGCCGATGTCGGAGGTGCGGCGGATGCGGGCGCGGCGTACCTGGTGTACCTGGGCTGCGATCCGGACGACGACGACGACGGCACGCCGGACGACACGGACAACTGCCCGCTTGTCTCCAACCCCGACCAGTCGGACGTGGATACCGACGGCTTGGGCGACCTGTGCGACAACTGCCCGTATGACTACAACCCCGGCCAGGAAGACACCGACGGCGACGGCATGGCCGACGCCTGCGACCCCTGCCCGTACGACCCCGAGAACGACCCCGACGCCGACGGCGTCTGCAACGACGTGGACAACTGTCCGACGGTCAGCGACCCGGACCAGACCGACAGCGACGGCGACGGCGTGGGGGATCCGTGTGACTACTGCGGTGTTGCCGTCGAATCGGTTCGATTGTCGGACGTGGCCTCGACCTCACACCCCGGCTTCGGCTATTCGGTGGCATTGGACGGCACCTCTGCGGTTGTCGGGACCTCACCTCGCTGGCCTTTGTACGGCCGTGCGTACGTCTTCGCGGAGGAAAACGGCGTCTGGGTGTACAAGCAGATCATCACGGCGCCATCGGGTGTCACCGAGAACCGCTTCGCTGACTCCGTCGATATTGACGGTGACACGCTTGTCATCGGCGCCCCCGGCAGCACAGCCGAATTGTCTCCATCCGCCTGCGTGTTCACCCGTTCAGGGGGGCTCTGGCAACACGAAGCCACGCTGGAGATCGGAATGGGACCGACCATTGAATTCGGCCATGCGGTGGCCATCGATGGGGATACGATGGTTGTGGGTGCCCCCGCGAGGTTCATGGCGGAGACAGATCCCGGTCTGGCCGTCGTGTACGTGCGCTCGGCGGGCGTTTGGACGATGCAGGGTGTGCTTACGGCATCTGACGGTTCCCTGGAAGACGGATTCGGGCTTTCCGTCGCCCTGGAAGGAGACACGGCCATCGTTGGGGCGTCCTGGGCCGGCCTTCCTGACGGGACCCATCCAGGCGCCGCATACGTGTTCACGCGGTCCGGTGGTGCCTGGACCGAGCAGGCCAAACTGACCGCGCCAGGTGAGCCCGACTCCGCAGGTTTCGGCATGTCGGTCGCGCTCAGCGGCGATACGGCCATGATCGGGTCCCCCGGAGAAGCCCTTCCCGGTCAGGCCGGCACCGGCGTGATTCATATGTTCACTCGCTCCGGTCCCGGCGCGCCGGGATGGACGCAGCAGACGCTGGCCGGTTCATTGGATGGTGGGCTGTCCGTTGGCTATTACACTGCTCTTGCCGGTGACACGGCCGTTGCCATGGGCAGTTCGTCACGGGCCCACGTCTTCGTCCGAGCCGACGGTGCCTGGGCATACCAGGGCGGGATCACGCTTGCATCGCTGCCGACGGGCCGCGTGCTCTTCCGCTCGGTCGCCCTGAGCCATGACCGCATTCTCGCAGGTGGTTGCCTCAATGCGTCCACGAATGACATACCCGGCGAAGCCGTCATCTACGATCTCGCCTGCGCGCCGCAGCGCGGCGACCTCGACGCCGACGGCCACGTGGACCTGAACGACTTCCTTCTCCTGGCGGCGTGCCTGGCCGATCCGGGAACGCCCTACCCGCCCGGCTGCGAGGCGGCCGACCTGAACACCGACGGCATCGCCGACCTCGCCGACTTAAGCCTGTTCCAGCAGGCCTTTGAGGCGAGTCCGGGCGTGCCGTGAACGAAATCACGGAATCACAGTCCGGCCCGGCCTACTCCGGCTTCAGTTGCCGGGTCATCAGCTCGTGGATGGCTTCGCGGGGGGAGCGGTGGCCGTGAAGGACGGAAAACACCGCGTGCGTGATCGGCATCTCGATGTTGTGACGCAGGGCCAGCTCCAGAACGGCCTCGGTGGTGGGGATGCCCTCGATGACGGACGGGGTGGAGTCTATCACCTCCTGCACGCTCATTCCGCGGCCGATCTTCTCGCCGGCGCTGCGGTTGCGGCCGATGGGGGAAATGCACGTGGTCACCAGGTCGCCGATGCCGGCCAATCCCTTGAACGTGCTGGGCTGCGCGCCCATGGCCGCCCCCAGCCGCGTAATCTCCACCAGCCCGCGTGTGAGCAGCGCGGCCTTGGCGTTGTCGCCCGCCCCGATGCCGTCGATGATGCCGGCCGCCAGGGCAATCACGTTTTTCGTGGCACCGGCCAACTCCACGCCGATGCGGTCGTTGTTCGTGTAGACGCGGAACGTCTCCGTGGAGAACGAACGCTGCACCAATTCCGCGAGGTCCAGGTCGTCCGCGGCGGCCACGACCGTGGCGGGCAGTCCGCGG
>JAFGJQ010000474.1 GCA_016929015.1 Phycisphaerae bacterium
ACCGTCCAGAATCGTCACGTTGGCGACCCAGTCGCGCTCAGACAACTGCGTCTCCGTGCCCGCGAAGCCGCCGTAGACGTGGGCGTAAGGCAACAAGGTGATCCGTTCCAGGTAGGTCCCCGATTCCACCCAGACCTCGCCGCCCAGTGCCGACGCGGCATTGACGCCCGCCTGCACCGTCCGCTTGGCCAGGGCCCATGAGGAGCCGTCGTTGCCATCGTCGCCGTCGGGCGCCACCCGAACAACCGCGTAAGGTCCCTCGGCCCAAGTAGTTCCATCGGATTCATCCGCGCCGATGTCTACCGTTCCGCCGAGCGGTTGAATCCTGGGCTGACCATCCATATCCGCGTCGCCGAACGCGTAGGCGTTGTTGCCGGCGCCGACACACGGCGAATCCGACTGGATGTGCATGTTGCCAAACGCAGTGTCGGCCAGTTTTGGATCGGCCGAGATGTTGCCGTCCGTACCCGTCGGATCCGTTACTCCCGAGTAGTTGTACGCCGTGTTGCCGTACACGCAGTTGTAGTGCAGGATCGGTGTGCCCGATCCTGCCTTGCCGATGCCCGACGAGTTGAATGCGACGATCGTGTTGGCGATCGTCGGGGACCCGGAGTAGGTGTAGATCCCGCCGCCGGAGTTCAATGCACTGTTGCTCACGATCGTGTTGTTGGCGATCGTCGGAGAACCGGAGCTGCTGTAGATCCCGCCGCCGTGCGAGCCACTGTTTCCCGTGATCGTGTTGTTGGCGATCGTCGGGGAACCGGAACCGCTGTCGATCCCGCCGCCAAAGGTCCATGCACTGTTGCTCACGATCGTGTTGTTGGCAATCGTCGGGGAACCGGAGGCGTGAATCCCGCCCCCGCAGCCATCGAAGGCACTGTTGCCCATGATCGTGTTATTGCCGATCGTCGGTGAACCGTATGAGCAGTAGACGCCTCCGCCGCAGCCACCCTCAGTCTGCTGGTTCGCATGCCACTCCCACCGGATGCATTCGTCGGTTTCGGGATCCCATTCCACGCAATCCTCACTCCAGGACTCCCAAACATAAGCGTGAGTTCGGTTATCCATAACCAAGTTGCCGATGATGACGGGATTGCCGCCCGAAGAGTTGATTCCACCCCCGCAGGCTCTTCTCTCGTCATAATTCGGATATGTCTCGATCCCGCAGGACGTATTACCGGTGATGACGTTGTTCGCGATGGTCGGCGATGAGTCGGTAAGAGATATCCCGCCGCCGTAATCACCGTATCCATTGCGAATCGTGAAGCCGTCGATTCGGGTGGTTTCGGTCGCCCCCGAAGGCGCAGTGACGACGCTGCCGCCTTGGTTGCCGTCGAGGATTGTCTCATTGACCGGGAAGTCCCGGTCGGCAAGGTCGAAGGTGGCCGGATTCTCGTCGCCGACGAAGCCCCCGTAGAGCCCAACCCCCAGCGCAAGGGTGATGTTCTCCACGTAGGTGCCGGCGGCCACCCAAACCTGGTCGCCGGGCTGGGCGGCGTTCAGGGCCGGCTGCACACTCGTGTACGCGTCGGCCCAACTGCTGCCGTTGCCGGCGCCCGTGGCGGAGGCGTCGACGAAGATGACCGTCTGGGCGGCGGCGGGGGTGAAACCTGCGATGAGCGACATGACGGCAAAAACGGTCAGCAAGCTCGTACGCTTTGGTGTTGCCATGCTCGTTTCTCCTCCTTGGCTGCTGTCGCTGACGGTACGGGCAGAAAGCCCGTCCCTGGCGTGGCCCATCCGCGCCATAGCGTGATTCTACCAAGTTGCGTCAGTCGAAGGCAACCTTGAATGCAGGGGGCGGGGGAAGAGAATGACGAATGTCAAATGACAAATGGCAAATGTCCAGTGGGGCGGGGCGGATCGGGTCTCTGATGGGCGGAGAGTCCGAGCGGATCTGGGGCCAGCGGACACATGCCCGAGGCTGAAGCCTACGGGCATGGCACCCGCGGACATCTCGGCCCAGCGGAATCTGGCGGTTCGTCGCGTGGCAGCACCGCCCGGGTGGCCGGTGCACACGGTCAATTGCACTCGGCCATCGGGTCGTCGGGGCCGGTCATGGCCGGTGCGAACGAGGCCAGGTCGTCTGCGTCCACATCGCAATCGCCGTTCCAGTCGAACGGCTCGCAGCCCGCCGCAGCGCAGACGCCGGAACCTGAATGACACTGCTGAAACAGCGCAAAATCCTCCAGATCCGAATACGAGTCGTAGTTTCCGTCGCCGAGGCAGTACGGCTGCGGTGTGAAGCCGAGCCCGTCCACCCACAGGATGAACCCGCCGCCCCACGTGTCCGCGTGGATCTCGACGTACTGGATGTTGCTGAGGCTGGGCGTGCCGCTGACCGTCCTTGCCCAACCCGTCGTCGGGGGCGCCGGCGCGTTCAGCGGGATCGAGTAGGTCCGCCACGTGCCGATCGTTTCGTTCAGCTTGTCGACGGGGTTGCTGCCCGAGTACCACTGGTACTGGTAGTAGTTGTTCTCGCTGTCCAGCAAGCGAATCCACGGGCTGCCGTTCTGAAAACCGCCGTTGGGGTTCACCGTGCGGAACCGCACGTTGAGGTGCGTTGCGGCGGATAGGTCCCAATGCGCGGTCTTTGTGCGCGGGTAACGGATGGCCGTATCGGCGCCGCCGTCCGTGACGAACTTGATGGAACCGGCCCCGACGGGGTGATAGCCCGCGCCGGTTTCGTCCACGACGTACGTGTGGAGCGCATCGGAGCCCTGGGCCCAGGCGGTCCAGTCGTAGGCGTTCAGCTCCGTCATGTCGGGCGGCGGGGCGAACTGGATCGGTCCGCCGACGGCCACGTTTCGTTCAAACACCGCCACGTCGGTCTGGCCCTGCCAGTAGGCGATGTTGACCTCGGTGATGTCGAGCCAGGCGTAGTCCACGCCGCCGTCCTTCTCAATGCGGAAGTGGAGCAGGCCGTTCGTGGCGATGACGGCCACGTACCCGAACGGGTTTGGCCGGAGGGTGTCGCCGGCGTAGGTCGTGGGCACCATGCCCGTGTCGATGGGCACGTTGGGAAGCTCCCACTCCCCGTTGGCGTCCGTGACGCCCTGCGCCTTGATCTGGGTGGTGATCACCTCGCCCTGGCCGCTGCGTTCGGCCTTCTGGTACATCTTGATGGTGGCGCCGGTCAGCGGCTGTCCGTCCACGCCCTTGAACCGCATCCGCACCGTGTTGGGCATGGAGTACAGGTACTGCCCGTAGTAGCCGTGGGCCTTGTCGTACCAGTGATTCAAGGCCAGGGCGGAATGCGTGGAGAAGAACGGGCTGCACCCCAGCATGAGGCAGGCCGGCCCGGAGTAGCCCTGCCCGCTCACGTGGTTGTACTCGGCGCTCATGTCCAGCCGGTAGAGATCGATCAACCCGAGCTGGTGCCCCATTTCATGCAGCAGGCCGTAGTCGATGTCCACGTCGGCGTGGTAGTAGCCCGGCGAGCGGGGATCGGAGTACTCGTCCGCGTAGTAGCGTAGCGGGAAGATGGCGTAGGGCGTGCGGTCGATGCCGGGCTCAGGGTCGCCGTCCGTCAGGACGTCCAGCACGTTGTAATGGATTCGCTTGAGGCACGAGGCGTCGGCGAACATCTGGTTCATCCGGGCGGCGTGGTGCTGGAGCCAGTCGATCATGTCGTCGGTGACGGCCTGCGGGTAGCCCGGCGTGCTCTTTTCCCGGAAATCCTCTATGAAGCTGACGTCCACGTACGTCAGGAAGGGCACGGACATCGTGTCGATCGCCAGCTCGTTGTTGCCGAGGCGGGCGTCGGCCGTGTCGATGGTGAACTTCACCTCGTGCGACGTGCCGTCCCAGGTGCGGCTGAGGGAGCGGGTGACCGTTGCGCCGGGTGCGATCGGCCCGGCGATGCTGACGGTGCCGACCACCGCGTCGTCGTACCGCCACGTCCCGGCGATCGGGCCGGCAATGGTGTTCGTGCCGCGGTTGCGGAGCGTGGCCGTGTAGGTCACGGTGTCGCCGAGGTCGGGCCATCGCTGGGTGTCGCCGGTCTGGCCGCCGCCGAGGCCGGTGGCGGCGGAGAACCAGTACGGCCCATAGCCCGACGGCTCGGTCACGTTGTAGTAGGTGTATTCCGGCAGGTAGCGCGGATATTGCGGCCAGCGTGCCAGACTGGCGATCTGCAGGTCGGTTTCGTTTCGGGGCGTGCGCGGCCCGACGGATTGGACCGCGTCCACCTCGGCGCCGCCGATGGAGATGCTGGTGACGGCGTAGTAATAGGCCGTTCCGTTGAGGGCCGTGGCGTCCGTGTACTCGTCCGCCGACACGCCGCCGGGGACGGTGGCGATCGGCGTCATGGCGCTGACGTTCGAGAACGGGCTGGTAGATCGATACACGGCGTAATGGTCAAACTGTCCGGTCGGGTCGATGACGGGCTTCCAGGAGAGCGCCACGGCGTGGTTCAGGGCGACGGCCGCCTGAGAGCCCGGCGGGGGCAACGACATGGTCGCGCCCTCGTTCAGGTCAAAGGCGTTGAAGAGGTTGGCGTAGTCGAACGTCGGCGTATCGCCGTCGCCGTTGCTGACGATCCACTGGATTCGCGTCGGGATGTAGAGCAGGCCGTCCGCCGACAGGGTCGGCGTGGAATGCGCCACGCCGTTTCGGTTGGGCTGGACCGACAGCACGTCCAGCACCTCGCCATACGTGCTGTTATCCTGGATCGCGTAGTAGGCGCCGCCGTCGTTGTTGCCGACGAAGACGATGCCGTTCGTGTTGACCATGTTTTGCGCGATAATCGGCGAGGCGCGATGGCCGTCCCAGCCGCTGCTACCCGTCGGGTAGCTCCACTTGAGCCGGCCGGTGCGGGTGTTGACGGCGTAGAGCCGCCCGTCGCCCTGCTGGCTGACTGTCTGGAAGTAGAAAGTGTGTCCGTTGTGGCTCAAGCAGCCGGTGGAGGCGGCGAGTTGGGGGTTGTTCACGCCGTCGATCCAGTCGTAGACCAGCCTGTAGGGTTCGGTCCCCCACAGGGGATTGCCGCTGCCGTCCAGACCGATGACCCAGACATCGCCGCCGCCGGCGGGTGCGTAGATGTTGCCGGTTTCCGGATCGACGGTGACCGATCCGTCGACGAACTGGGTCGGCACGGACCACAGCTCATCGCCGTTGGTTCCGTCGAAGCACTGGACCTGTCCCCACCGCCCGGCGGTGATGACCTTCAGGCCGTTGGTGTCGATGAGGGCGGGGCCGCTGAAGCAGGTCCCGCCTGCGGATTCGGCCGCCCAGGTGTGCGTGATGGTGCTGCCGTTGTCCATGGCGCCGTAGGGCCGATCTCCCCAGCAGAACCGGAAGATGCGTCCGTCTGGGGCGATGACGGGCGAGCCCTGGCTCATCTGCGCGGGGTTCGGATCGCCGCCGTTGTGCCAGTAGGTGCCGGGCCCCGTGGTCGCGAGGAAGGCCATGAGGGGGTGCCCGGGCTCGCCGGTGGCGTCGTTTCCGACGTAGATGGTTTGGCCGGTGTTGGAGAACGCCGGAGTGAATGCGCCGATGCTCTCGCCGCCGAAGGGATTGCCGTACCAGAAGCGTTTGCCGGTGTAGCGGTCCATGCCCTGCACGCCCTTGGGCCAGTGGTAGCCGGAGACGACGATGTCGGCGCCGGCCGGCCCCACGCCATCAAAGAACACCATGCTGCTGCTGCTGAGCCCGCCTTCTTCCGGCGAGCCGGGCGCCTCCTTCTGCCATCGCAGCACGTCGAAGAGCGTGTCGTTGAGGCGGGACGCCGGGATGATGAAGTCGGCCCGTCCCGTGTTGTGCATATCGCGGTGCTTCATCGGCCACGAATCAGCCAGGGCCGTCGGCACGCTCAGAATCGACACCAGGAGTGTCAGCATGATGAAACGCTTCATTCGGATACCTCCATCCGTTGCAGACGGCCGACGGTTCCTTGGGGCCGGTCACGGGCGGTGCGAACGACGCCAAGTCACTTCCACGCTACAGCGACTGTCTGAGTCAAGGACATTGCAGGCGTGCGCGTCCTTTCCCTCCCGACTGCCCCCTGCCCACCGCTGGTTCGTGCCGGGTTCGCCCCGGCCGATGGGGGGCTCACCTGTTGTCGCTACGCCTCTCTACCCGCCCCCAGACACCGCTGGGCCGTAAGTAAGTATTGTACCGCATACCCACCCCCCCGCGCCTAGCCCTGACCCGTATTCTGGGCCCCAAGAACCGATAACACAGGGAGGAATTGACGTCGTATGATGGAACACCGCCGCTCTGTGAGGATCCCGAGCGGCTCTCGTCCAGCATCACCGGCTAGCCGCCCCCGGCCACGCGGGGCGAGCGGGCGGTCTTGGCCGATTCCTCGGAATATGCCCGAGCATCAAAGGACAGAAGGCAATGTCCTACGATCTGCTTCTTCGGAGCATCCCCCCACCGGCCAGAGCCAGCAGCATGATTGTTAGGGGTTCGGGAACCTGGACGACGCGAAACCCGACGTCGTTGGAGTCAATCCAAGGCGAGCCGCCTAGGTACCGGTCGGACGCGCGCAAACTGTCACCGTCGTAGGCGAACGAGCCGCCCCTCAAGCCGCGATACGACCCATCCAGAATCGCCTCATTCCACTCCCACACGTTGCCGCCTTGGTCGAATGTGCCGTACGGACTGTCGGAGTTCTCGAACTCGCCCGCTTCGGTCCGCCAATACGGGGCGCCAATGGCAGGGCCATCCTGGTCGAAGTTCGCATTGTTGCCCGGGTCCGGATTCGTCGCCAAGTTGCCCGGCACGCTGTCACTGCTCGTTGGGTAATCCCAGTAGTCACTGCCCGGCACGCCAGAACCGCTCCTGTAATACGCCGCTTTGTACCACTCGTCCTCCGACGGAAGCGCCCAGACGGCACCCGGCTCACGCATGACGGCCATGAGCTCGGCGTCGCTCGTCGCCCCGTTGAGGAAGTACGCACCGTCTTCCGTCGTACCCAGACCCTGCACGCCCGTCGGCTGGCCGTTGTGCAGCCAGTTGGCGAATCGGGCCGCGTCACCCCAATCCACGTAGTTAACCGGCCGGTTGCTCCAGTCGGCCGCCACGCTGTAAGTGTAATTCCCGGAGGAGCCGGTGCGCTTGATATTGCACCCCCGTCCATTGGAATGGGCATCGTAGTCCATGTAGGCGTGATACAGACCGTGTGTGTCAATCGCAGCCACGGCGTTGAGAAACTCGCAATACTGACCTGCCGTCACCTCATGTTTGCCGATGCTATACACGTAATCCACCCCCCCGCAGATGCGGTCGGAACCGTAGCCACCGGCACCCTGTCCCGAAAGCTCTCCCAGGTTACCCGGGTTGCCCACAGGCACGGTTTCGACGTTCACCGCTGTGCTGGCGGTGGGCGCGAGCAGTCCCGCGAACATGCCGATCAACAGAGGTCGTCTGAATAGGTTCACGCTGTCCCTCCTCGCAGCCGCGTGTCCGGCGGGCATGTCTCCGTGGCTCCATCCAGTCGATGGAGGGCACAACAGCCGTCGCTATGCCTCGGTCCTCGCCCCTGGACACCGCTGGGCTGTAGGCCCCCACTTTACCACATCCCCACCCCCCCGCGCCTAGCCCTGACCGGTTTTCTGAGCCCCAAGAATCGGAAGTGCAGCCGGAAATCCACGGCCGCGCCGGCACGCCCCCCCCACCTGCCGTGAGTAAAAGCCCGGCCTCGTCCACCCAGTCGGGGGCAACCAACACGAGGCGTGACAAGCGTTGTGGGTATGTCGCAGGACGCCGCCGCGAGGCAGGGCCCGGCGACACCCGGCGGGCAGACACGCATCGAGAGGCTGTTATACTTGGGAGCCGAGTCCGGAGCCGGCCGCGCCGGTGCAAGGTGTGCCGGGTGGAGCTCATCGAAAGGAGAAGCTGTCATGCTGGCGTATCGGAAGTCTCTTGCGGCAATCCTGGTCCTGACGTGTGCGCTCACCGCCCGGGCGGCGGATGCGCGGCGCGAAATCGCGTTTCCGGACATACCCGGCTACCAGACGCTGATGTGCGATTTCCACACGCACACCATGTTTTCCGACGGCAACGTGTGGCCTACCCTGCGTATCGACGAAGCCTGGCGCGAGGGGCTCGACGCCATCGCAATCACGGACCACATTGAGTACCGGCCGCACAAAGACGACGTCAGCGACAACCTGAACCGCCCCCATGAACTGGTGGTGGAGCGGGCCAAACAGCAGGACATCCTCCTGATCCGCGGCGCCGAGATCACGCACGACACGCCGCCGGGTCACTTCAACGCGATCTTCCTGAACGACGTCACGCCGCTGAACACGCCGGACCTGTACGCACAGGTGGAGCAGGCGGCTAACCAGGGCGGCTTCGTCTTCTGAAACCATCCCGGCTGGAAGGGGCCGGAGCGGGGCCGCTGGGGCGAGGAGCAGACCCACCTCTTCGAGAAAGGCTGGCTCAAGGGGATCGAGATCTGCAACGAGGAGTACTACTACCCCGAGGCCCATCGGTGGGCCGCGGAGAAGAAGCTCACGTTGCTCGGCAACTCCGACATCCACGGGCCGTCGCCCACCACGCCGTGGAAGCCGGAGGACCACCGGACGCTGACGATGGTATTTGCGCCGCAGCGCTCGCTCGACGCGATCCAGGCCGCCCTCGTGGATGGACGAACGGCCGTGTGGTGCCAGAACCGCCTGTACGGCCGGGAGCCGGAGTTGGCGGCGCTGTTCGCGGCGTCCGTCCGCGTTCGTCCGCCGCACCATCGCACGAAGGAGCACATCTCGTTCCGGATCGACAACGCCTGCGAACTGGACCTCGAACTCGAGCGGACGGGCACCGCGGGGCCGAAGACGCTGCGCCTGCCGGCCCGGTCCGGCACCATGGTTCGCCTGCGTGTGCCGACAACCATGCCCGCGGAGGGGATGAGCTACAAGGTCACGAACGTCCTGATCGGCCCGGACCAGCCGTTGCCGGTGCAACTGGTCGTGCCGCCGCAGTAGGGCGCGGCCCGGCCGGCCCGGCCGCCGGTTTCGGGAAGCATATGCCGCGGTCCATGCAGGCCGGGGGTTCTGGCCAACGCGCCGGGCAGGCGATATGATACGCCGCCTTTGGCGTGGAGCCGCCGGACGCGGCCGCCTTGGAACGCCCCGTATTGTGCAGGAGACTTCCCCATGCCCATTGCCGACTACAAAACCTATTGCCGCATGCTGGACAACGCCCGGAAGGGCGGATTTGCCTATCCGGCCATCAACGTAACGTCCACCAACACCGCCAATGCGGCCCTGGCCGGCTTCGCGGAGGCCAAGTCGGACGGGATCATCCAAGTTTCGACGGGCGGCGGCGAGCACGCATCAGGCACGGCGGTGAAGGATATGGTGATGGGAGCCATGTCCATCGCCCAGCACGTACACCTGATGGCCCAGAAGTACAACGTGTTCATCGCGCTGCACACCGACCACTGCACGTCGGACAAGCTGGACAAGTTTGTCAAGCCGCTGATTGCCGAGACCGCCAAGCGGCGTAAGGCCGGCCAGCCGAACCTGTTCAGCTCGCACATGTTCGACGGCGGGAACCTGCCGCTGGCCGAGAACCTTCGGATCGCCAAGGAGCTGCTGGCCCTTTGCCACGAGAACGAGATCATCCTGGAGATCGAGGCCGGCGTGGTGGGCGGCGAGGAGGACGGCGTGGCCCACGAGAAGTCGGAGAAGCTCTACACGACGCCGCAGGACATGCTGCAGGTGGCGAGGGAGATGCGAAGCGTGGCGGGCGCCCGGTTCATGTTTGCCGCATGTTTTGGCAACGTACACGGCGTGTACAAGCCGGGCGACGTGCTGCTCAAACCGAGCATTCTGCGCGACGGGCAGGCCGCGGTGGAGAAGGAGTTCGGCAAGGAAGGCCGGTTTGACCTGGTGTTCCACGGCGGGTCCGGCTCGGACATCAAGGACATTCACGAGGCCATCAGCTACGGCGTGGTGAAGATGAACATCGACACCGACACGCAGTACACGTTCACCCGGCCGATCGTCGACCACGTGATGAAGAACTACGACGGCGTGCTGCGCATCGACGGCGAAGTGGGCAACAAGAAAGTCTACGACCCGCGAAGCTACCTGAAGGCGGCCGAACAAGGCATGGCGAAGCGCGTCGTGCAGGCGTGCGCGGACCTCAAGAGCACCGGGACGACAATGGCGGGAAAGTGATCCCGCAGGAAGGGTCCGAAGGTCAGGGCGCGGGGCGCGGGCCATTCGGCCACCCCTGCCCGGCCGTGGCCGCCGTGGCGCACGGCTGCGATGAATGTGCAGCCCAGGGCATCGAGGCGCAGCGATGAGTTTTCAGGCCCCGCGGGGCATGCGGGATTTTTACCCCGAAGACATGATCTGGCGCACGTGGCTCTTTGACACATGGACGGCCACGGCCCGCCGCCACGGCTTTGAGCAATACGACGCGCCGGTCGTCGAGCACCTGGACCTGCTCACCCGCAAGGCCGGCGAGGAAATCGTCGACCAGATTTACGCGTTCGAAGACAAGTCCGGACGCCAGCTTGCCCTGCGCCCGGAGGTCACGCCGTCCCTCGTGCGCCTGGTGGCGGCCCGGCGGACGCAGATTGTCCTGCCGGCCAAGTGGTTCACGATCGCTCAGTGCTTCCGGTACGAGCGGATGAGCAAGGGCCGCAAGCGCGAACACTTCCAGTGGAACCTCGACATCATCGGCGCGGCGGACATCACCACCGACCTGGAGGTGATGGCCACGGCCGTCGACGCCCTGCGGGCCCTAGGGCTGTCCGCCGAGGACGTCTCGCTCCGGATCGGCAGCCGCAAGCTGGTGGCCGCCATGCTGACGGCGCTGGGCGTGCCCGATGATCAGCAACTCGGCGTGCTGATGGTGTTGGACAAGCGGGGCAAGGTCTCGGACGAGGTTTTGGCGGAGATGCTCCGGGACGCGGGAATCGCCGCCGATCTGGCCGCACGGATCATGGGCATCTTTGAAGTCAGCAGCCTGGACGACGCCGCCCGGCAGGTGCCGGCCGACTCGCCGGCCGTGGCTGAATTGCGGCAGCTTTTCACGCTGGCCGAAAAGGCGGGCGTGGCATCGTTTCTGGCGTTTGACATCGCGGTGGTGCGCGGGCTGGCGTACTACACGGGCATCGTGTTTGAAGCGTTTGACGCGCGGCGGCAGTTCCGGGCAATTCTCGGCGGGGGTCGGTACGATCGATTGTTTGAATCGCTGGGCGAGCCGCCGCTGCCGGCCGTCGGGTTCGGATTCGGCGACGTGGTCATTCGCGAAGTCCTGGAAGCCAAGGGTCTTTCGCCGCAGGGCGGTCCGGGCGTGGATGTCTGCGTGGGCGTGTTTGAGGCGGCGAATTGGCCGGAGGCGATGGAAGTCGCGAGCGACCTGCGGCGCGAGGGCTTCTGCGTGGATCTCGCATTGGGCGCGGAGGGTCCGAAGAGCCTGTTCAAGTACGCGGACCGGCGGGCCGCCCGTCGAGTGGTGTTCCTCGCCCCGGAGGAGCTGAAGTCCGGCAGCGCGGTCCTGCGTGACATGTCCACTCGCTCGCAGGAGACCGTCGCGCTGGGCGACGTGGTGACGGCCGTCCGGCGATCATTGGCCGGCGGCATCGGTTCGGCGTAGATTCCGCTTCGTTTCTTTTCCGCCGGGATTGTGTTGCAGATCAGGGATGGGGCCGCAGGGCCGTCGCAGGGCATTCGATTCTCGGACCCGCCGGGCCGTTGCGCGGCACCGGTTGTTCATGCCCTCGTCGGCGGGCGCCGATATCCCCTTCGCGGACGGAACCGCGACCGGGGCGACACGGGTCGTCTCGGTCCGTGCGTAGCCGGACGAGTTTCAGAAAGACGAGGGTGTTCTTATGTTCCTGGCCATTTTCGGCACGATTGTGACGGCCATTGTCAGCATGCTCTACCAGCTTGGCGCAGGACCGGCGTTCTTCTGATTGGGCGCGGCACGCAGACGCCGGCGGAGGGCCGGCGCTCTGAGCCGTCATGCAACGGCCAGGGCCGGCTCGCGGTGAGTGGTCCGTTCCGGCCCCGGAGTCACGGAGGCCGTCTCCTGCCGCAGGCTCCGGTCGCACGCCTCCAGAATGCGTACCACGCGCAGCCCCGCCTGGCCGTCCACTCGGAGGGGCCGGCCGCGTTCGACGGCATCGATCAGATGCCGGACCTCGGTGCTCAGCACCTCCTGCACCGAGATGTGCAGGTTCCAGACGGCACTCGTGGAGGAACCCGGGCGGTTCGCCGGTTCGCCGGTTGCGTCGTTCGGATGGACGATGGACGCGACACCGACGTCATACAGGTGAATCTCCGCCGCGCCGGCGCGGTCGTCGAAGACGAGCGTCTTTTGATCGCCGCCGAAAACCGTGCGGCGGAACCTCACCGGGCTGAGCCGGTTCAGGTGGAAGACGGCCGCCCGCCCGTCGCCGCAGTCCAGATGCATACAGGCGACATCCGCCCGCGCACCGGCGGTGTGGCACGAGCCCGTGGCCGTCACCCGGCGGGGAACCCACCCCAACACGGCATCGACGACGGACAAAACGTCCGGGGCCAGATCCCAGATCACGTTGTTCTCTTCGTGAGACCGGCCCGGATCCATGCACACCGAATCGACGTAGCGGATGGGGCCGAGTTCACCCGCCTCAATCAGGTCGCGAATCTTCTCGACCGCGGGCGTAAACAGCGACGTGTGGTCCACGGCGATCAGGACGCCGTTGCCGCCGGCCCGATCCAGGAGTTCCTCGCCCTCGGCGGTGGTTTCCGTGAACGGGCCCTCGACCAGCACGTGTTTGCCCGATTCAACGGCGGCCCGGACGAAGGAAAAATGCGAGTCTACCGGCGTGGCCACGACGACCAGGTCAATATCGTCCCGGTCGATCAGTTCGCGACCGTCGATGTAGCCTTCCACCGCGGGATAGCGCTTAAGAATTCTCTTAACCCGCGATCCCTGGCGATCGCAGACGGCTCGGACCTCGGCATCATCGCAATCGTTGAACGCACGAATCAGGTTCGGGCCCCAGTCACCGCAGCCGACCACACCTACACGCAGCATGAGACAGATCTCCCTTGTCGAGTGAGTCCGGCATCCGCCAGTCTCGGGCGCGCCCGCGCGCATATCGGCACCGTACGAGGGTGACTTGTCTTCGCCGGGTCAGGCGATGTGGACACCGGCCCGATAATCGGCACACCACCCGGGCGCCGTCACAGACAGGCTCTGTCCTGCCTGCCGCCCGATCATTCGAGCACGGCGAAAAGCGCGGTCTTCAGGCATCCGCTCGACGGGCAGCCGCGGCCCGCGCCGTATGAACGGACGTGGACAGGCGAACCGTCCGTTGAACAAATCAGGCATTTGCCCACCCGGATGAATCGAGAAATCCCACGTGGACACCGTGGCACGTTCGGGCGACCCGTACGCGGGACTACGCACGATTCCGCTGGTGTTCGGCCGGGGCTCCGGTAGAATGCGTGCCGGACGGAGCCTGTCGCTGCGCGGTTGCGAGCAGGTTCTCATTTCGCCGGATGCACAGGAGGCATTTCATGGGAATGATCAAGGAGTTCAAGGAGTTCGCATTCAAGGGAAGCATGGTCGACATGGCGGTGGGCATCATCATCGGCGGCGCGTTCGGCGGGCTCGTGAAATCGCTCGTCGACAAGGTCCTGATGCCGCCCCTGGGCCTTCTGATCGGCGGCCTGGATTTCACGGAATACAAGATTCGGCTCAAAGACGCCGTCATGCAGGACGGCAAGGTCGTCCAGCCGGCCGTGGACCTCGGTTACGGCGATTTCATCAGCGTCTTCATCAACTTCCTGATTGTTGCGTTGGCCGTGTTCCTTCTTGTGAAGACGATCAACACCGCCCGCAGACGGCTGGAGGCCCAGGAGCCGGCGCCCGCACCCGCCGGACCGACCCAGGAGCAGTTGCTGGCCGAGATTCGCGACATCCTGAAGACCAAACGCTGATTCGCACGAGGCTGCTGTGTTTCGGGTGGGGCCGAGAGGGGATTCTCGGCCCAGCGGGGGAACATGCCCGAGGCTGAAGCCTACGGGCATGGCACCCGCGTCCAGCGAGGCACGGCACACCCGTTGCAATGAGACGGGCGCCGCGTACCATGCGCAGCCGCATGGAGGGCTGGCCTTGGAGTTTGCGACGCCGCGGGTGCGGCCGAAGATCCGGCTGATCAACCCGAACAACCCGCTGTCGACCGTGACCATGCCCGGACTCATCCGGCGCATGACGGTCTCGCGCAGGGGGGTGTTCATGCCGGTGGGCGTGGCCGTCTGCGCGGCGGCCGTGCCTCGCGAGTGGGACGTTGAGATCGTCGACGAGTGCATCCTCGAGCAACCGCACCGCCCCACCGCCGACGTCGACATCGTCGGCATTTCCGCCATGACCACGCAGGCCCGGCGAGCCTACGCCCTGGCCGACGCATACCGGGCACTCGGCGTCACCGTGCTGATGGGCGGAATCCACCCGTCCGTGATGCCGGAAGAAGCGCTGGGCCACGCCGACGCCGTCTGCATCGGCGACGGAGAGACCTGCCTGCCCCCCATGCTGGACGATTGGC
>JAFGJQ010000475.1 GCA_016929015.1 Phycisphaerae bacterium
CAAATCGATGTCGGCGGCACGGAGGTGGTCGTTGTCGACCAGCAGGGAGTGGATGCGCAGATCCACGCTGCCGGTGACACGCCCGTACCCCAGGTAGTCCGTAATGGCGGCCAGCGGCAGGCCTTCCGCCTCTCCGCCGGCGGAGAAGCGCCGGATCTGCCCGTCGACGTATTCGCACTGCGCCACGTCGAGCCGTAGCCGGCCGGTCCCGCCATTCGCCCGAAAGGCGGGGATCAGGTCGTGAAGGCACACGTCTTCCAGGCGACCGTGGAAACGCAGCGCAGCCAGACGCCGTCCCACGAAGGACGCCTCGTCCAGGGTCACGTCCATGCGGCCGCCAAACGGCCCACCGATGACCTGCCGGGTCAGTTCATCCAGCCGTCCGCCCGAGACGTCTCCGGTCAGCGAGAGTCGCTGCTCGTCCGCCTGTCGGTAGGTCACGCGGCCGGCAAACGTGCCCGCCGTGACGGGGCCACGCAGCAGGGTATCGAGGCCCAGCGAGCTGAGCGGAATCCGCGGAACGTCCAGCACCACCTCCTCGAAGTGCACGCCGGCGCCGGGCACAAACCGCGCGTGGATGTGAATCGGCTCGGATGACGAGTGGTCGTTCAACTGCCGCGAGCGGAGCGCGGCCGTTCCGATGCCGTCGTCGTCGAGGAGAATGACGCCCCCGGCGCCTCGGGCGGAAAGCTGGAACGAAGGGTGGTCCCAGCGGAAATCCAGGTTCTCCAGGTGGATCTCCCGCAGACGCAGTGACGCGAAATCATGCCCCAGGCCGGAAGCCAGGATCGCATTGTATTCGGAGCGGCCCCAGGAGCCGGTCCCGACGAGAAGCCACCCGTCACGCAGATCCAGCGCGTACGTGGCGTCGGCCTCTCGGCCCGTCTGACGCCACAGGGCGTGGTCGCACGCAAAGACCTGCAGGCTCCGTCCGGGCAACCACGTCCGGATGTTCTCGAACCGGCTGCTGGAGAACGACAGCGGCCGAATCCGGCCGATGTCGACCGGCATGTTCAACAGGACGGAAAGACGCCTCTCCGCGGATTCACGGTATGCGGCGCTGCGCAGGTGCAGAGCGTACGCCAGCGTGCTCGAGAAAGAGCCCGTCACCAGCAGCACACAGAACACCAGAAGAGCGATTCGATGACGCAGCATGACGCACTTCACCCGCCCGCTCGTTCTCCCAACGCTCGCGCCGCAGCTAGGTACTGCTCGTACGCCGTGCGGACCTCGCACAGCGTGTCCCCGCCGAACTTCTCCAGGAAGGCCCGGGCGATCTCAAACGCAACCACGGCCTCCGCCACCACGCTGGCCGCGGGAACCGCGCAGACGTCGCTGCGCTCGTAGTCCGACCGCTCCGGGCGCCGTGTGACCAAGCTGACACTCGCCCGCCCCTGCAACAGCGTGCTGATCGGCTTCATCACACCCCGCACGATGATCGGCTGGCCGTTGGACATCCCCCCCTCCAGACCTCCGGCGTGATTGGAGCGACGCCGGAACCCCAGGCACGGTGCATCGCGCAGCACGGGGTCAAAGTCGATCTCGTCATGGACTTCGCTGCCCGGCCGCTCCGCCGCGGAAAAACCCAGCCCGATCTCCACGCCCTTAAACGCTTGAATCGCCCCGACGGCGTGCATGAGCCGACCGTCCAGCCGATCCTGCCAGCGCAGGCACGAGCCCACGCCAGGGCACAGGCCGTGTACCTGGACCTCCACAATGCCACCCACCGTGTCACGGGCGAGTTGGGCCGCCTTGATCTGCTCGATCATCGGTTCCACCGCGGACGGGTCGGCGCAGTACACGTCGTTGGCATCACGGGCGGCTCGCAGCGCGGCGGCGCCGGCCGTCGGATCCACCTCGGCCTGCACCTTCCCGATCCGGACCACGAAGCCGACGATCTCGATACCGAATGTGTCCAGCAGGCACCGGGCCACTGCGCCAGCGGCCACGCGGGCGGCCGTCTCGCGGGCCGACGCCCGCTCCAGCGTCCCACGGCAATCCGTCGTCAGCCACTTCAGGCTGCCCGCCAGATCGGCATGACCCGGCCGCGGACGGTGAACCGGCGGGGCCTCGTCGATGCGGAAATCCTTGTTGGCGATCTGGATGGCGATGGGCGAGCCAAGGGTAACGCTCTGTCGAACGCCGGAAAGCAGGGTGACGTCGTCTTGCTCGATCTTCTGCCGCCCGCCCCGGCCATAGCCGCCCTGACGGCGGTGCATTTCCGCATTCACCCGGTCGAGGTTTATGGGCACGCCGGCCGGCATTCCCTCCACCAGGGCAATGAGCGCCTGTCCGTGCGATTCACCCGCTGTGCGATAGTCGAGCCGAGCCATGGGGGGACATGATACGGCCGTACCCACGGCCTGCCAATCCGGAGGCAATCAGGCGTGGGTGAGCCGGCGCATTCCCACGCCGCGGCCGACGGCCCGCAAGACACGCCAGGCGTGGGCACAGACCGTCCAGCCCGGGTGACGCCAGGGGTACAGGCCGCCCAGGTGCTCGCGGGCGGGACGCAGGACCGCGGCGAGGTAACGAAGCCGCGGTCGCCACCCGCGGATGGAGAGCACATTGACGGCCACGTGGCCCAACGGGTGTGCCTCGTCGCGAGGCGCATGCCACAGAGCCAACCGGTCCAGGACGCCCGAATGGGCGCGATTCAACCCCGCGCGGGCCTCGGCGGGCAGGAATGATCCAAACACGCTTGCGGTTCGATGCAGGCCCACGCGCAGAGGGTGCAGCAGGCCCCATGCCCGCGCCCGCGCCATCACAAGGGACCAATCCAGTTGGTCTGAATTCTCCGCGGCGAATCGGTAGATGTCATAGAGCCACAGAAGGCGGTCCGCACCGTGGATGGCGGCATGGACGGCCAGGTGGATCAGCATGTCCGCCGCCCCGGGCACCAGGACCGATGCTCCGTACAGCTTCATGGAAGTGGCGTCTTCCCAGAAGGCACGAGGCGGCACCGACTGTGCGTACCGCAAGGGCCGGAAGGGCCGGGCATGCACGTCCAACCGTACGGGATGGTCCGGATGCGGTGTGAGATACTCCAACTCGTTGTGGAAGGTCGGGAAGAAATCCGGGCGGACGAGGCCGGGGCCGCGGCGGCAGCCGAGCCGATCGAGCAGGGCGCACGCTTCTTCGGCTCGTTCCAGCGGGACCATGCAATCCACGTCCGACATCGGCCGCAGTTCGGGACGGCAGTAAAGGGTCAAGTGCAGCGCCGCGCCCTTGAGAAGCAGAAGGGGCATGCCTGCGTCCGCAAAGGCCCGGGCGATCGGGGCGAAGCCGCGCAGACGATGGGCCGTTCCCGACGCAATGTGCGTAGCCTGTTCACGCAGGCGAAGGTGTGCCGGCAGCGGCAGGCCGACGCGGCGACGGTCGGCCGATTCCAGCAGAAGGCCGGCCAGTCCTTCGCGTCCGGCAGCCTCCGCGAGCCTGAACCAGGCCTGCGGCTCAGGGCTGGAAAGTCCGGCGTCCACGAGACAGCGAGCGAGCCGGGTCATGAGATTCGGCGGTGGGCCCATACAGGTGTTATCGGTCACCCGGCCGGCTGAGCCGACTTCGGCTGCGGCAGGGGGCGTGGCCGGACGGCACTGGAAGGGGGGCCATCGGCAGATTCTGCCGATCGGGCGGGCGGATCGGCGAACACGCACCCCGAACCGGCTTCATTTCGCCCCGGCACAGTCCGATAGAAATCGTGAAAGGGGGAGCGATATGTCTCCCCGGGGGTGTGCATGAGACCCGAGTTGGAGAGAGCCGGCAAACTCGCACCGTTGCCTGAGCCGCACCCGTCCTCGCACGTCAGTCGCCGCGAGCTGATGCGTAAGGGCGCGAAGCTGGTGTTCGTTGCCCCGGTGCTGAGCACCTTCTTTGCCCATGACGCCTTCGCGGCCGGCAGCCGGCACAGTTGTTATCCGGCGGGACACGCCTGCGGCGTGGGCCACAACGAGGAGTGCTGCCCGGGGCTGACGTGCGAGGGGGTGGAGCCGACGAAGACCTGCATGTAGAGAGACGCCAGGGCTTCCGCACGCCGTACGGCCCGCGAGGCAGGACGAAAACATGGTTCGATTGCTCGTATTTCTCATCGTGGTTCTGGCCGCCGGCGGGGCGTGGGTGATGGGCACCCTCGCCACGCAGCATGACGGCGGCTGGCAGGCTGCCGCGGGGGGCACCGGCTTTCTGTTGCGGCTCTGCGAGTCGCAGACGGTGCCCAGTGCCAGTTGCGCGGACGTGGTGGGCAGCCGGTGGGGGTCTTTTGACTTTCACGTCGGCTCGCGCGTCGTCACCGTGCCGACCTCGCTGATCGGATTGGGCTGGTTCGTGTCCGTGGCCATCTGGTTCACGATGGTCGGCCGGGTGCCCGCCTGGTCCCGGCGGCTTTGGCGGTTTGTGCTGCTCGTGTCGCTGTGTTCAGTGGTGGTTTCGGTGCTGTTTTTCATCGCGATGGTGTTTGTGGTCGGCGGCTGGTGTCCCTTGTGCGCCCTGGCGCACGCTCTGAACGTGGGCATCTTCCTTGCGCTCGTCACCCTGCGCCGAGTCTCACGCTCGCGAACGGTCAGACGCACGGCGGGCGGGCTGACCGACCCGCCGGTGGTCGCCCGCATCCAACGACGTCTTTCCGCCGCCGCGTTCGGGACCTGCTGTCTGGCCTGCCTGGCCATCTGGTCCTACTTCGACGCGGTCAGCGAGGCTCGCCGCCAATGGCGCAAGGTGTTCGGGATGAGCCAGGCCATGGCGGCCCTTCAGGAGGATCGCGGCTTCGTGTTGCGCGAGTACTACGCGCAGCCGGCCGTCTTCATTCCACCACGATCCGCCGGGGCCCCCTCGCGATCGACGCACGACAGCGCGGATGCGGCGCAGATCGTGATGTTCGTGGATTACGACTGCGGCGGCTGTGCGTGTTTTGAACGCCGCAGAGACCGGGTGTTCCGCGAGGCCTTCGGTCAGGACCTTACCGTCGAAGTCCGTCACCTGCCGTTGGCACGGCCCCAGGAAGCTCGCACGGACACCAGTGCCTCCACCGTGCCGGACCTGCCCGTGTCCCGGGCGGCCCTGGCGGCGGAGGCGGCGCGACTCCAGGGTGGCGACACGGCCTTTGCACGGATGCATCGGTTGCTGTTTGAGCATCGGCATGACCAACCCGGTCGCGACTACGCGCAGCTCGCACGCGAGGCAGGGCTGGACGTGAGCCGTTTTCTCGCCGACATGGACAGCGATGCCGTGCGGCGGACCGTGCAGGAGGATGTGATGGTTGCCCGGCAACTCGATTTGACAGAGGCGCCGGCCGTGTTTCTCAACAGCCGCCGCGTGCCCGACCTCTGCGTGAACAGCCCGGTGTTCTGGACCGCGGTGGCGGCCGATGCCGCTGACGTATGGAGCCGGACACGGATCCCCGCAGCTACTCCAACCTTCCTCAGCGGCCCTCCGACAGACGAGCAGCCGGACCAGACCGACGAAGGTGACATGACCGAAGATGACCTTCCGGAGGCCGCGCCGCAGGTCGAATTCTCTATACCGGTGGACGAGCCCTCGGAGGCGGAATTGGTGGGTCCGCCTGCGGAGCTTCGGTCGGGGCAGCAGTCGTCGCCGGCCGATCGAATCGGCGGCAATTCCCTCTTCGGAGAGCATGGCATGGACCCGCTGAGCAGTATCCTGTCTGCGGACCGCGACGCTTTGGAGCAGCGGCCGGTTCGGGTGGACACCGTCAACGTACACGAACTGGACGGAGAAGCGCTGATCTTTGACCCGGGCACGGGCGATACGCATCGTCTGAACGAAACCGCACTGTTCATCTGGAATCGCTGCGACGGGTCGCATGGCGTGGCCGGAATCGCCGCCGCACTGGCGCAGGCTTACGAAGTGAGTGAAGATGAGGCACGCGACCATGTCCGACGCATCGTGCAGGATTTTGACGAACGCGGACTCCTCGTCACTGATGAATGACGCCGCCACGAATCAGATATGTGCGATGAAGGCGCCGCCGCACGTCCCGACAAGGCACTTCCGCATCGGCGTGGTTCCCATCTCGCTGACGACCTCCATTCGCCCGCTGATGGACGAATACGCATCGCTGTACCGTGCGTACACGACGGCGGAGGCCGATCCTGCCGCTATCCAGCTCGAAGTATCCCGGTCTTCTCTCTCGCTCAAACGCCGCCGGCGCTACCGCGTGTCCGCGAATGGGCAGCTCCGGTTCGAGCCGAGTCGCTTGGAAGAAGTGCTTCCGTACGTGGAGTGGACGCTCAACTGGCACGTGCCGAATCTGCTGCCCGATTGCTTGCAGTTCCACGCGTCGGCCGTGGAAATCGACGGGCAGGGCGTGATCCTGCCGGGCGAATCGGGCGTCGGCAAATCCACGCTGACGGCCGGGCTGCTGGCCGGCGGGGCCCGGTACCTCTGCGACGAATTCGCCCTGCTGGATACGCGGACCGGGCTGCTCCAGCCCTATCCCCGGGCACTCTGCATCAAAAAAGCCGCGCACCCCGTGATTCGGGACATGGGGCTGCGGCTGCACGGCCGGCGGCGCCACGTGAAGTCGACCAAGGGCACGGTGGGCTTCCTGGACCCCCTCTCCGTCAGCCCGGACGCGATCGGCCGGCCAGCGCCCGTGCGATTCATCATCTTCCCCAGGTACACGCCTGGCGCGGATCCCGCACTCTTGCCGATCTCTCGCGCCGAGGCGGCGTTTTCCCTTCTGCCTGCGTGCTTCAATCTGCTGCGATGCACCCGGCCAGGCGTCGACATGGTCGCCTCGCTGGTTCGGTCGGCGGCCTGCTACCGCCTGGTCGCCGGAGACCTGCCCCGCACCTGCGCCCAGGTGCTGGCCATGCTGCGCGACCGGACCGCCCGTTCAGCACGGACCGCGTAACCTGCGGGCCACGCCGGGGATTCTCAGACGGGTGAACCCGAAGCGAGGATGAAGAACATCCAGAGGAAGGCGCCGACAAAGATCGAGACTGCCAGACTCATGCGTACGCTCCTTGAACAACCGTGATCCGCAGGACGAGTCACGGGGATGGACTGAATGCCTTGCGCACCTCGTCCAGCGTGTCCACGATCTCAAACCACTTGTTCAGATTCGTGACCTCGAACACGCCCGACACGAACGGAGTCGGACCCACCAGGATCGCCCGCCCCTTGGCCAGCCTCGCCCGCGTCACCACGTTGATCAGCGACGTCAGCCCGCTGGAATCGATGAACTCCACTTGCCGTAGGTCAATGGCCAGCCGCGAGTCCGGCTCGGCCACCAGAGGATGCAGCTCCTCCAGGAAGGTGATGGCGTCCTCCGAGCGAATCTCGCCGCTGAGGGTGGCTGTGGGGACCGGACCGCTGTGATCGATTCGCAATTCCATCGGGGCTTCTCCGATGCGGGATGCTCCTGCGGGGGTGTCCGCCTACTTCCGGATGTTCCCTAAGTCTTTGCGGCGCATTAACTTACGCATCAGCATGTAGTTCTCGCCGTTGAAGTCTGTGATCTCGCCGGATACGACGAACACGAGGTTGGGTGAGCCTTGTATCTCGAAGGCCGCTCGCTCCAGCATGAGGTTCGGCAGAAGCTTGACCGGGGGTTCCTCGAAAGCCGTGCTGGTGGACTCAAACGAAAAGACGTACCACTGTCCGTCGCGCGTGATGCGACCGGCCCGATCGGTCAGCATGTACCCGTCGGGGTAGCGAGCGCGGGGGCGCTTGGCTGCAGGATCCTCCTTCGCGCCAGGCGTGGCTACGGAGACGTCCACGGGCGCCAGCGGCGCGTTTTTCGGCCGGTCCTGCTCGAACGCGCGAAGCACCTCCTCCTGAGTCGGCGGCCCCGGTGGCTGATCGGCCGGCTTGGTCTGGGGTTGCTCGGACTCGCCCGGCGGTGGTGCTTCTGAGTCGGCGTCGGGGTCCGATTCCGGTTCGGGAGTTGGCGATGCCTCCGCAGGCGGCGTCGCTTGCTGCCCCTTGTCACCGTCGGGTGGGGTGCTCTGGGCAACGGCGATAGCGGCCAGACCCAGACCGAAGGCCGTCAGCAGGCCCAACAGGGCCGGCGCGTGTTTGGGTTGCGGTGTCATAGATCCTTCTCCCGGCCGATGTCCAACCTGGCGGCGCTTCCCTGCGCCACGTCGTCGCTCCGGCGGCGACCGGAGCGAAACAGAGCCTTCAACTCTGCGCAATCTATTCACGCCGGACGCAATTGGCAAGCGCCGACGAGGCCGGTTGCCGGACACGGCACCCGTGTGTATGCGAGCAGCGGCCCAAAGGGATGCCCCCGCGTTCCATGCAAGAAACGCGGGGGCGGTTCATCAGACCACTCTTCAGGAGGCCCTGAATTGTATGCTTCAGCGGATCACGAAATCCACCGGCATCATCAGAATCACTCGCTCCTGATGGACCAGTTGCAGCCGGCTCAGGGCTGTCATGAGTGCCTGTGCCCGCGCGGGGTCGAGGTCCCGCAATACGGGCAGCACAAGGTCGGCCAGCGGCGTCGCGGGGCCGATCAGCGAAGGTGCGGCGTGCCCGGAGTCGATCCGGAAGCCGTCATCGTCCGACTTGCCGCTGAAGGCCTCCAACAGCACGTCCATGATGTTCTTGGGCTCGGGCAGCACGCGAATGTCATATTCGGAGATGCTCGCCTGGGCGGCGGCATGTTTAATGGCGTCGCTGAGCGTGCCGATCTCATCAACCAGGCCGAGATCCTTCGCCTGATCGCCCGTGAATACACGTCCGCCTGCCAACTCGTCGATCGGCTTCTTCAGCTTGTCACCCCGTCCTTCCGTCACCCGATTCCGAAAGACGCCGTATATCTCCTCCATGTACTTCGTGATGATTTCCCGTTCCTTGGGAGTGAACGGGTGGGCGCTGTTCAGAAGGTTCGCGTTGGCGCCGTACTGATGCGGGTACCACGTGATGCCCAGCTTCCCCCACATGTCCGTCGTGACCAGCTTGCCTCCGATCACGCCGATGGAGGCCGTTATCGTCGTGGCGTCGGCGAAAATCCGGTCGGCCCCGCAGGCCACGTAGTATCCGCCGCTGCCCGCCACGTTGCCCATCGACACGACCAGCGGCTTCTTCGCCTTCACCCGCTGGGTGGCGTTCCAGATGATCTCGCTGGCCAACGCTGACCCGCCGGGCGAATCCACCCGCAGGACCACCGCCTTGATCGACGGATCCTCTTCCGCCTTGTCCAACGCCCGCCGGATGGTGGAGCTGAATGCCCCGGCCGACCCGCCGAACGGGCTGGGCTGCTCCGACCCGGTCATGATCGTGCCTTCCACGTAGACGACGGCCACCGCGGTCCCGGTGGATTCTCGTGAGGATTTGGTGATTTCGTCGAGCAGGCCCATGAATGCGGAGAACGGATTGGAGAAGTCGATGCTTGGCCCCTTCTTCTTGCCGTAGTCGCGGACGAGCTTGGCGGACATGCCGTATCGCTTCTGCAGGTCCGCGGTAAAGTCCTCCGCATGTTGGACGGAGTCGATCAGGCCCACGGCCTTGGCCTCTTCGGCGGTGTACGGCCCGTTGTCGATGATCTCCTTCACCTTGTCCACCGGCATCTGACGCGACTGGGCGATCATGTCGACCAGGCTTTCGTAGAGGCCGCCGTAGAGCCAGTTCATCATCTCCTTCGCCGGCTCGCTCGGGCCGGTGCGGGTCAGGGTTTCGCCGGCGCTCTTGTAGTCGCCCATTTGGATGAATTCGGGCAGCACACCGATCTTGTCGAGCAGGCCGCGCAAGTACGGGGACTCGGCATAGAGACCGGTCAGCCAGACGTCGCCCGTGGGCACAACGCTGACGTGGGACGCCGAGCAGGCCAGCGCGTAAAGCCCCGTGCTCAGCGCGTCGGCGTGGATGTACACATCCTTGTCCACGGCGCGGAAGAGTTCGATGGCCTTGCGCAGCTCCTCCAACTGCGCGAGCCCCATAGACGGCGATTCAAACGTGAGGACAACGGCCTTCACGGAGTCGTCAAAGCGGGCCTTACTCATGCGCTCCGTCAACTCGTGCAGGCTGACGGGCTGCTGCATGCTCAGGGAAAGTGACTCCCCGGTGGGTCGTTCCGGCATGGGGCCGGAAATCCGGAAATGCACGATCTTCGCAGGCTCCGCAACGGTGGTGAGCCCGGGGATCTGCGCAGACACAACGGACGCGGCCAGGGTCATCAACAGGCAGGCCGCAAGGAATCGTCGAGTGCGTGTCATATTCGCGTGTTCCTCCTTTTCGCGTATCGCGGTTTGCAGGTCTTTTCCTGCGCTACCTTCGCAAGTGTAACACGGAAATTCGTACGGTGCAGGGCGAGCACGCGGGCCGCCACAAGTCGTTACAGATGCCTACCGTCGGTGACGGGGTACCCACCGCACGCAGCGGCTATGCAATAGTCTCAGCACCCTGAGCAGCGCCCGAAGACCGACCCGCCCGCCGCGCTGCGACGTTGGCAAGTACCAGGGCCACGCCCGCCTCCAGCAGCGCCAGCACCTGTAGCCAGACGATCGGGTCACGCGCATCCCGGCCGCCCGCCCGCAGACGCAGAAGGGCGTCCGCCAGCAGCAACACAATCAACGCGCGCCACCGCCAGCTCGTCCCCGGTGCCACGAGCAGCAGCCAGAGCACCAGCAAAACAATCAACTCACGATGCAGAGGAAAGACCGCCCAGCCGAAGAGCGTCGCCCGGAACAAATCCGACAGGTTGCGCCAGTGAACCTCTACGCCCCTCTCGGAGGCAACGATGCTCTTCCGCTTGCCCGGACTCATCGTCTCGCCGGCTTCCGTCTTGACCCAGACGTGCGCATAGTCGGAGACAATCTCGGCCTTGTGCCCAAAGGCTCGCAGAATCGAGGCCGCCACCACCGCACGGCCGTCACAATCCTCCCGACCCTGCTCGAGGGCCTCTTCCACGGTGGGAATGTAGTCGGCTACGCCCCACGTGTCCCAGTCCCAGGCATAAGGAAGCTTCTCGTACACGTACGCCTCGACCAGCCGAAGCTTCTTCCGGGCGGGCAGGTCGCTCGGAATCCGCCCACGCAACTCGTCGATCAGCGGCGCCAACGCGGCAGAATCCGGATTGACCAACGCTGTCGGGTTCTCCCATCGACGCATGTGGGTCAGAAGCCGGGTGGGATAGGGATACGCGACAAGCAGGACCGTCAACGCCAGAACACCGGACTTGATCGGCCAGCGAACCCACCAACTCTGCTTGTGGAATGCTCGCCACCACCCCATGCGGACCTCGCCCTCGCCTTCGTGGAGTCCGAACGGTCGCCGTCGGGCCCATCGCCCGCGCCCAAAAGAGCCGACACGGCCTCCCGGCGCAAAAAAGCTGGGCCACCCGTGTCACGTGACGTAACAGCTAGGCGGCCCATGCGCTGGGATGGGCTAAGTTATTGCACCCTAATTGTATATCAGGACCGGCCGGATGCAACTGCTTTTTTCGGCAAAGTCTCGCCAGGGCCCGGCCTCGGCACGGCATCCGCGCGTCGAATCGCAAAGTTACAGCCTTACTGCAACTCGGGTGCTTCGCTATCCGGGCGGTTTCCAAAGCACATCCTTGGCCGCAAACACTGGCCCGTCCGTACAGCACAGCCGGTAGTGCCAGCCGTCAGGTTCGGTATCGGATCGTACGGGAATCACGCAAGACTGGCACGTTCCCATGCCGCAAGCCATCGTGCGCTCGGTGCAGAGGTAGCATTCCACACCACGTTCCGTGGCCCACTGGCCGAGTGCTCGCAGCAGCGGCTCCGGGCCGCATGCGTAGATCACAACGGCCTGACTTTGCATCCCGCGCGCAGCGAAGCACCGCTGAACCGCATGGAGAACGGTCCCCTGGTATCCCAGCGAGCCGTCGTCCGTGCTGAGGATGGCGGCGAGTTTGTCGGCAGGAAAACCAGCCACGCACGGCGTCGGCGTGGTCCCGTCCTCGCACACGGCGCAACCCCCTTCGAGTGCGAGCGGCATGAAGCGGGCGCTGCGCGCCCCTGCAAACAGAAGGACGTACTGGCCCGCGCCGGTGAGGGTTCCTGCGAGCCAGAGCACCGGTGGCAGGCCGATGCCTCCCCCGACGATCCAGACGGCTTTTCCCGAGGGCGGTGCGGAAAAACCATTGCCCAGCGGACCCATCACGCTGATGGGGTCGCGCGTGCCGAGACCGGACATCCATCGCGTCGCCGCCCCGACGGCGTGATAAAGAAGATCAATCTCAACTGCATCGCTGCATCGACGCAACCCCGCAATGCTGAACGCGCGACGAAGAAGAAACGGCGCATTCGTTGGCGGACCGTCACGCGTTTCGTCCAGTGCCGTTGG
>JAFGJQ010000476.1 GCA_016929015.1 Phycisphaerae bacterium
CGATGACCTTCAGGCCGATGCCGGCCTGCCGGTCGTACAGCATTCGTCCGCGGGCGTCCTGGAGGTTGAACGCCCTGCCCAGACCGGCCAGGAAAACGACGGGGAACTCCAGCCCCTTGCTTGCGTGAACGGTCATGATGCGGACGACGTTCTCCGACTCGCCCAGCGCGGACGCCAAGCCAAAGTCCCCATCCTCCTCGCGCAGCGATTCGATGAACGCCAGGAACCGGTGCAGCCCCTGCCGCTGGAACGTGCCGAACTGCCGTGCCCGCTCGTGCAGACGGAGCAGGTTCGCCCGCCGCTGCGCCCCGCCCCGAAGTCCTCCGACGTAGGCCAGGTATCCGGTTTCCTGCAGGATCCGCCACAGGACGTCCGCCAGTGGCCGCTGCCGGGCGTCCTGCCGGTACCGGTAGATCGCCTGCCACATGGCGCGCAGGCGGTCTGCCAGTGACACGTTTGTGCCGTCTCGCGCGTAGCGGGCCGCCACCTCGTGGAAAGGCACGGCACGATCATGCAGGCGGATCGTCGCCAGTTCATCTTCATTGAAACGGTCGCCCAGCACGCCTGCACGCAAAACGGACGCCAGCGGGATGTCCTGCTGCGGGTTGTCGAGCACTTGCAGCAGAGACAGAACCTCGCGCACCTCGAGGGTCTCGAACAGCGCCCCCCGCCCCTCGGCATAGGCCGGTATCCCCATCTTGGCCAGGAACTCCACCATCACCGACGCGGTATACGCCGCCGAGCGCAGCAGAATCGCCACGTCCGCGTAGCGGAACTCGCCGCTGCTCACAACGGCCTGGATCCGCCGGCCAATGAGATGGGCTTCCCGCTCCGCGTCTCTCCATGTGCTTGGATCGGCCACGTCCACGAAGCGCGGCGGCGTGGTCTTGTCGGCGTCTTCCGCTTCCTCGTTCGGCGCCGCGGCCATCCGGTCGAGCACGTGCATCTCCACGGGCTTGCCGCCGGACTGCCGCGCATCGTCGCCCGACCGCAACGCCGCCCGGTCGTCGTATGCGATGCCCCCCACCGCCTTGCGCATGATCGGCCGGAAGAGCAGGTTGACCGCCTTCAAGATCGTGGCCCGGCTGCGGTAGTTTCGCTGGAGCCGCACGCAGAGACCGGCCGCGCCCGGCGCGTCGAAATCGATTTCCCGTTGCAGCAGAAGCTCCGGCTCGGCCAGTCGGAATCGGTAGATGCTCTGCTTCACGTCGCCGACCGCGAAGAGATTGCCGGCCGCGCCGGGCTGACCTTCCCGACTGACTCGCTTGAGTATGGCATCCTGGAGCGGGTTGATGTCCTGGTACTCGTCCACCAACACGTGCCGGAATCGCTCGCGCAGCACGCGGCTGACGCTCTCGTCCGGCCGGCAGAGCAGGCGGTATGCGTGCCGTTCCAGATCGGCGAAGTCCAGGGCGCCGGCCAGGCGCTTCTCCGCCGCGTACCGCGCGACGAACAGCCGCACCAGCGTGACGAGCGTTTCCACGTGCGGGGCCACCGCGTGCAGCCCTTCCACCAGCTCGTCTGACGTGAATCGGGCAAATCGCTTCCGCAGCCGCCGCTCAAACAGCTTCTCCTTCGCGAACGTGAAGTGGTCGCGGGCCCGGTCGCGCGCCGCCAGCACGTCCGGATCGGCGTCTTTGCGCAGTGCCGGCGCGCCCTTGGAGCTCAGGGCGAAGGCGTTGATGGCTGCCTGCACCTCGTCGAAGGCCGCGCCTTCATCCAGCGCATCACGCCATTCGATGAGCGCCTGCTGGTAGCCGGCGATCAGGCCGCCGTAGAACGCCGCGGCGCTCGGCGATTCGCCGATTCGGCAGGCAAGCTTCTCGCATTCGGCGATCTGCCAGACGATCTCCGCGCCCAGGTGCTCGCGCAGAATGTCAATGGTCTCCTCCGCGCCCTCGCGAACCCCCCAGACGGCCGCCTTCAGCCATTCCTCCGGTTCCGGCTGGCTGCCCACGTACGCCGCCAATTTCCGCACGAGAATGGCAAGCGCCCCGTCGCGTCCCAGGCCGTACAGCTCGACCAGTTGACGGAAGCCTTCGCCCAGCGGTTTGTCCGACTCGTACAGTTCCGCGAACAGGCCCTCGATGACGCCTTGTTGGAGCAGTCGCGACTCGTCCTCGTCCAGCACGACGGCCGCCGCGTCCACCCCCGCCAGGTGAAACCATCTTCGTATGACCCAGAGGCAGAATGCGTGGATGGTGGAAATCTGGGCCGTTTCGATCAGCCCGAGCTGGGTCCGCAGCCGGCCATCGTGCGGGCGGTCGGCCAGCCGGCCGCGGATGGCCGCGTGGATGCGCGACCGCATCTCCGCCGCCGCCGCCTCCGTGAAGGTCACCACCAGCAGCGAGTCCACCGAGCACCGCTGCGGCGGCGGGGCGTCGCACAGCAGGTACTCGCACCGGCCGGTCAGGACGGCCGTTTTGCCGGAGCCGGCCGCCGCGGTCACGACGACGCTGCGGTCGATCGTCTCCACCGCCTGCCGCTGCTCGCCTGTGAACGTTACGCGACCCACGCCTTCGTTACCCCTGCCCCGCGGGCGCCTCGGCGGCCCGCAGCCGATCGAACACCTCCGATCGCTTCAGCGCCGGCAGGTCGCGCACGGGAGTGCGGCCCGACTCGAACCGGCACACCGCCGCATACTTGCACCACCCGCACGGCGAGAAGTCTCCCATCCGGTATGGTCGCACCGCGACCTCTCCGTCCAGCACGCCGTCCGCCCATTCGCCCAGCCGGCGCCGCGTGTGCTCCAGCAGACGTCGGAAGTCTTCCGCCTCCGCCGCATCGGACGCATCAATACGCGCGATGCCGCCGTCCCTCTTCCGCGCCGCGTGATACACCTCCGACCGGCCCGATTCGGCGAAGCCCGCGTCCAGCGCCTCCATGCGGTCCATGTTCAGCACGCCCCGCGGGGCGAACACGCCCGCCGCGTCCGCGTCCGCATCCTCCGCGTCGGACGGATGGTCCATCGCCCGATACGTCTCGATCAGGCTCACGTAGAACGCGGCCACCGGCTGGATCGCCCGACCGCCTGGCGTCCGACCCCGACCCGCCAGCACCAGCAGGTAGCCCGGCAACTGCAGCGACAGCCCGTGGTACACGCTCGACAAATCCAGCCGCTTGTCCCGCGTCCGCTTGTAGTCAATCACGACGCCGAGCGTTTCGTCCGCCAGCTCCGCGAGGTCCACCCGGTCGATGAACCCGCGCAGACGCGCCTTGCGACCCTTCGGCGTGACAATGTCCAGCGCGGGCAGGCTGCCCGGTTCGTCCAGCCCGAACGCCAGCTCCGCCGCCCGCGGACGGAACCGGCCCGCCCGGGCGGCCCGTCGCTGGCCCCCCAGCACGCGCCGGAGGTCCGCCGCGCTGCGACGGAGCATGTACAGGTCGCGCGGGCCCAGTTCCGTCCCGGCCTCGCGCACGGTCGCCTCCACCGTGGCCCGGCCGGACTCCAGCAGGTCCCACATCGTTGCGTCGTCCAGGGCGCCCAGCGACTGCCCGCGCGAGGCCACCTCCCGCACGAACTCTTCCAGGATCGCGTGGTGAATGGTGCCCACGTCCACGGCGGCCAGCGCCGCCTCTTTTCGCTCCTCCAGACGCAGGCCGTACGAGGCAAAATGCTGGAACGGACAAGTGGCGAACATCTCCAGCCGAGACACGCTTGCCAGGAGCGGCTCCTTCACCAGGCACCGCACCACGGCACCGCTGAGCCGGGCGTCGTTGCGATACACCAGCGCGGCGAGGACCTTCGCCAGCGGGCGTTGCAGGTCCTCCGCCCGCCGGACCGCTTCGTAGACGTCGTTCCACAGCTCGCGGGTGTCCGCATCGGCCTCCGCGGCCACGGCCGGCCGATGGCGGAACTCAAAGGCGAGCCGGCCGGCCAGGTCGCGTGACGTCCACACGTTCCACGTCCGGCGGCTGCGGAACCCGTCATCCACGCGCAGCTCGCGCAGGTCCGGACACGCCTGGCGCAGCGCCGCCACGTACGGCGACGGCCGCAGCGCCTGCCCGTCTGCGTCCGCCAGGGCATAGGTGACGTACGCTCGCTCCGACGCTCGCGTCAGCGCCGTGTACGCCAGTAATGACTCCTCCAGGGCCCGCTGCCGCCGCGTGACACCCACCTGCACACCTTGCTCCCGCAGCCAATCGCGATCCTCGTCGTTCAGAATGGCGTCTTCGGAGCCAACGTGTGGAAACGAGCCTTCGTTGAACCCCATGACGATGGCAATCCGGATCTCCGGATGCCGGCTCCGCTCGATCGACCCCACCAGCACCTGGTCAAGCATTGGCGGGGCCAGCCCCAACGTCAGCTCGCTGAGCCCGGCCTCCACCACCTCCCCCAGCCGCGACACGTCCATCCGCTCGTCACCCAGCGAAACGCACAGGTCATCCAGAAAACCCGCGATGTCACGGGTGATCTGCCGATGCTCTTCCGCCAGGTCCAGGTTGCCGTCCGCTTCCGCCTGGTCCGCCCACTGGGCGAGTCGATCCGCCGCCCCCAGCGAATCCAACGCGTCCTTCAGCCGACGAGCCCACTCCGCACCCGTGCATGGGCCCGAGGCGGCCGCGTCATACCATGCCGACAGCCTCTCCACGACGGCTCGCCGAGCCCGGTCAATCCGATTCAGCCGTTCCGCCGCGGCGGGCGACAATGCGTCGTCCGGCCGGTCCAGCGGCGACGTGTTCGGAGCGTGCCAGGACTGAGCCTGCCGCCAGATCTCCGGGCCCTCCAGCCCGCAGGCCAGCAGGTAGTTCTCCAGGGCGTCCGCGGCGGCATCGTCAATCCCCAGCATCCCCGTCTTGAGCAGCAGCCGCATCGCGGACAGCCGGAACGGCCGCTCGACCATCGCGATCAGCCCACGCAGAAGCTCCACCACAGGGTGGTGCGACGTCGGGCGGCGACGATCAATGAAAAAGGGGATTCTCCGCTCGGCCAGCAGGGCCGACAGCAGGTCGTGGTAGGGTCCCATGTCCCGCAGGATGACGGCAATGTCCCGATACCGGACCGCTCCGCGCCCCTCCCGCACCAGGTGACAGATTAATGACACCACGTAGTCCGCTTCCGCCCGCCGATCGGACGCGGCCACCAGCGTGATGCCGTCCGACGCGCCGGACAGAGCCGACTTGCCCTCCGCAAACAACGATCGCGCCAGATGGGCCAGCGCCGGCCGGCGGACGAATCGCGGCAGCGGATCGGGCCGCAACAGAAGCGGCGAGGTCACTTCCACGCCCGCCGCCGCGAAATCCGCCCGCAATTCCAGGTGCATGCGCTGGATTTTGCCGAACAGGTCTGTCGGTTCGATCGGCACGGCATCCCCGGCCCGGACCGCATACTCCGGGTCGGCCATGACCGTAACTTCCATGCTCCGGACCCGGCAGCCCAGCTCCACCAGGAAACGCCGCTGCTGGCCGGTGAAGCCCGCGAAACCGTCCACCCACACGCGTGCGGCAGACAGCTCCGGCCACCGGTCAAGATGCTCCCGGGCCAGGGCCGGCGAAAGAGACGGGTCCAGCTTGTCATCGCCCAGAAACGCCAGGTACGCCGCGTAGAGAATCCGGAGATCGTCCAGCTTGTGTCGCAGCAGCGGATCGCGGGCATCGATCGCACGGGACCCGTCGAGTCCATCGGGCTCCACGGCCTCCGCCAGAAACTCGCCCACCGTCCGGGCCAGCTCCTGCACCAAGCCCGGACACCGGTCCGTCCGCCGGTAGAGGGTCAGGTGGCCATGCAGCTCTCCCAGCAGGTGTCGCAGCACCAGCGCGCGTCCGACAGAGGAAAGCACCCGCCGCCGGGCCACCCCGCCCCGCTGCAAGATTCGAAATGCCAGCCGCTGGAAGCTCAGGACCTCGGCCCGATGTGTGGCTCCCACGCCCGGATGGGCCAGGAGGGCCCGCTCCGTCTGGAGGCTGGCCTGCTCCGGCACAAGCAGAATCAGACGCTCGTCCGATTCCGCGGACGTTTCCAGGTGCTGCCGTACGGAAGCCAGGCAGTGCGCCGTCTTGCCCGCCCCCGCCCGGCCAATGACAAACCGGACGGCCATGCCGAAGTGGTATCCCAACCGTGTCCGCCGGTCAACGCACTCGGTCCGACCGGCCCCGGTTACGGCAGAAAAGACTGAGGACCGGCCCGTCGCCGCGGGCGCGACGCACGAGCCGGTCCTGCAGGGGACACTCTCGGGTTGTATACGGAACGACCCCGGTCAACCGAAGGCGTCTTCGTCCGCCTCCTCGCCGACATCTTCCTCTTCGTCCTCTTCCTCCAGATCCTCGGCTTCCTCCTCTTCGTCGCCCTCCTGGTCCTCCGCGTCTTCTGCGTCCTCCGCGTCCTCCGCGTCGGCATCATCCTCTTCGATGCCTTCCTCTTCTTCCTCCTGGTCGGCTTCGGGGTCCGCAGGCTCAAGCGGCTCTTCCGCCGGTTCAGGCTCCTCGACGGGTGGAGGAGGCGGAGGCGGTGGGGGTGGAGGGGCCGGCGCCGGCGCCGGAGGAGCCGGCTTGGGTTCCGGTGGCGGCGGGGTTGTCCCGATCGGTTTGGCCGGCGGCGGAGCGGGCTTCGTCTCGGGGGCCGGCGGCTTGTATTCTTCCCCTTCCTTCATCAGCCGGATGCTCTTGATGACAACCGGTACGACCGGCGTAACCTCGCCCTGCTTCGAGTCGTACTTCGGATGCATGAGCGTTTTGGTCGTCCGGATCAACTCCACGACCTCAATGCCCTGCGCCACCTTGCCGAAGACGGTATACCCTTCCCGCCCCGGTCCCTGTCGATAGTCCAGCTTCTTTGTGTTGTCCACCACGTTGATGAAGAACTGAGACGTGGCGGAGTTCGGGTCAGGCGTCCGCGCCATCGAAATCGTGCCGCGCACGTTCTTCAAACCGTTGTTTGACTCGATCTTGATCGGCGGCCGCAGACCCTCCTTCTTGATGTCCATCTCGGCGGTGTATCCGCCGCCCTGAATCATGAAATCGGGGATTACGCGGTGGAAGATGGTGCCGACGTAGTATCCGTCGTTCACGTACTTCAGGAAGTTTTCCACCGTGACCGGGGCCTTCTTCGCGTCCAGTTCCAGGACGATCCCGCCCAGCGTGGTCTCCACGAGCACGCGGGGGTTCGTCGCCGGCTGGCTCGCCGGCTGGCTGGCCGGGACCTTTGCCTCGACCGGCGGAGTGGTCGGAGCGGCCGGTTCCGTCGCAGGCGGCTCTGCCGGCTTTGCCGGCTCGGCCGGTTGCCCGGAGGCCGATGCGGAAACCGCAAACACTACACACAGAACGACGAGCGTTCGTTTCATCGTTAGTTCCTCCTGCACGCGGCGCGCACATTCCAACCCGCTCAGCTTCGCCACCCCGCGCCCGGCGGCCCCGGAAAGAATAACGCGACGCTTCAAGGGAATCAACGATCCGCCTGACCGAGCGTCCCCGTCCGATTGGGCTTATTCAGAGACCCTTCGCTTCGCCGGCCGCCGGCCCTTCCGTTTCCCGATCCTCTGCGGGAAGGTACGATCGACGTCCATGGTCGACCCGCTGGGCAACATCCGCATCATTCTCGTTCGGCCCAAGTTTGCCGGCAACGTCGGCGCCGTCGCCCGGGCGATGGCAAATACGGATCTCCGGCAACTCTACCTCGTGAGCCCCCTGTGCGATCCACTCTCCCCGGATGCACGCAAGCCCGGTGCCCGGGCGGGAGCGATCCTTCAAACCACACGCACCGTCGAATCAGTCCGTGACGCGCTGGAATCCGTGACCTACACCGTCGGGACGAGTTGCCGAGGCGGACTCTACCGCACGCAGATCGAAGTCACACCACGCGACATGGCCGCCCGTATCCTCGCCCGGGCCCGGATCAGCCAGGCCGCCGTCCTCTTCGGTCCCGAGGACAGCGGGCTCACCAATGAAGACCTTGTGAATTGTGATGCCGTCGTTCGAATTCCCAGCAGCCGCGATTACGCCTCGCTGAACCTCGCCCAGGCCGTCCTGATCGTCGCCTATGAGCTATTCCTCGCCGCGATCGGCACGGAACACCCGGTCCCACCCGACGCGCCCGTGGACGCGGCCGACGCCGCGACCCTGGACCGCCTCATGGGCAAGTATCGGTCGGCCCTGCTGAAAATCGGCTACCTGCATCCGGAGAATCCGGAGCACCTTCTTTTCCCCCTGCGGGCCGTGCTCGGCCGTGCGGCATTGACGAACGCCGAGGCCCGGATTCTGATGGGAATGGCCCAGCAGATTGAGTCGTTCGCCCGGCAGGGCAATCCGACGAACCGGAGCGACAGCCCATGACTCTGATCGACGATCCCGTCGCCTCGCCGGCCGCCCGCAAACTGTTGCGCCTGCACTTGGCCGACGGTGTGGGGCCGATCCGGCTCGCCCGGCTGCTCGCGCATTTCGGCACGGTCGATGACGTTCTGAGTGCAGCCCGCAACTCGCTGCAGCGAGTGGAGGGCGTCGGACCCGCCATCGCCCAGGCAATCCTCGACGCCCGAACGGATGAACGAGCCGAGCGAGAACTGGAACACGCCGAACGCCTCCGCATCCGCATCCTCGGCCTCACCGACGCGGACTATCCCGCACGCCTCGCCGGCATCCCCGATCCGCCGACCTGCCTGTACGTGCGGGGCCGGTTGAACCCCCAGGACACGGCCGCCCTGGCCATCGTCGGCACTCGCCGCTGCACCCACTATGGGGCCGAGCAGGCCCGACGCTTCGCCGCGTTGGTCGCCGGCGCCGGTTTCACCGTGGTCTCCGGCCTGGCGCGGGGCATCGATGCCCAGGCGCATGAAGGCGCCATGCAGGCCCGGGGCCGCACCATCGCCGTGCTGGGCAACGGCCTGCATGAGGTCTACCCGCCGGAACACCAGTCACTGGCCGACCAGATCGTCGAGTCCGACGCCGGAGCTGTCCTCAGTGAGGTCCCCTTCTGTGCCGCGCCGGAGACGGGAAACTTCCCGCGCCGCAACCGGATCGTCATTGGTTTGAGTGTCGGCGTTCTGGTCGTCGAAGCCCCCCGGCGAAGCGGCGCCCTGATCACCGCCGCCCAGGCAGTGGACTACAACCGTGAGGTTTTCGCATTGCCCGGCCGCGTCGACACGCCGCAGGCGACCGGCACAAACCAGTTGATCCGAGACGGCGCCCGTCTGGTCACCTGCCTGGAGGACATTCTGGAGGAACTCACTGCGGTCGAACGACGATCCCTTCCCCCGGACGCCCGGTCACAACCCGCTGACCCGCCGCCCGCCCCCGCATTGTTCGACCTGCCGCCGGATGAGCAGGCCGTCCTGGACGCCCTGGCCGGTGAAGAGCGTGACCTGGACTCCCTGGCCACCGTCTGCCGGCTCCCCGTGCCGCGGGTCACCACCGCCGTCATGCATCTTCAACTCAAGGGGGCGGTCCGCCGTCTTCCGGGCAGCCGGTTCGCACGCCGCTGACCGTTCCGGCGTCAGCGGTTTGACCCGGACGAACACCGAACTTTTCTCTTGCCGCACTTGCTGACGGATTTCTTGCGTCCGGATTCCGGTTGGGGTATTCTCCATTTCTGGCGCGGCAAAGGGTTTGTGATTCGCCTGTGATGCCCGACGTTGGTGCCGCTGCATGGAACGAGCGACGCGGCGAAGGCGTTCCCGTCGCATGTATAGAAGTCAGGTTGGAGACTAAACGATGCAACCCTACTGGTATTGGATCTGGGGTATTCTGGCTGCAGTTGTGGTCATCCTCATCATCATCAAGAAGAAACAGCAGGGAGGCTGATCCCATCCGGACAGCCGATGCTCGTCATCGGGGGCTGTCCGCTGGGATTCTGCGCCCCGCCTGTCTCACCCTTGTCGCACGGTTGTCGTGAAGGCATGGGAGAAACGGAAGCCCGACACGCCGCTTATGACGCGTCGGCGTCGTGGGGCCACGATTCCAGCGGGCAGCCTTTGCATCGCGCCCGTGCCCGGCAATGCCGCTTGCCCAGTTCCACCAGCAGGGCGTGGTACTCGTTGAACATTCCTGCGTCCGGCGGAAGGCGTCGCTCGAAGCGGTCCTGGATCGCCTCGTACGTCGCGTCCGGCCCGATCCATCCGTGCCGGATGAGGATGCGCCGGGTATAGGCATCCACCACGAACCGGGCGTGCTTGCCGGCATACAGCAGAATCGCATCCGCCGTCTCCGGCCCGATGCCCGGCACATACAGCAGATCCGCCCGAATGACCCGGCCATCACCCCGCAAGGCCGCCTCCAGCGACCCGCTGCCCCGATGCCAGACCCACGCCGCCAGGGCCTTCAATCGACGGGCCTTCACGCGGAACGTTCCCGCCGGCCGGATGCACTCGGCCAGCGCTGCCTCCTCCACCTCGTGCAACCGCCGAAAATCCAGCAGGTCCGCCGTCTCCAACGCCGCGATCGCACGCTCCACGTTCCGCCACGATGTGTTCTGCGTCAGCACCGCCCCAATGGCCACCTCCGTCGGTGTGCGGGCGGGCCACCATCCCTGCGGCCCATACGCCTCCCAGAGCACGTTGTACAGACGCGTCAATGAATACCGCGACCCGCTTGGCATTGATTCCCTCGCGCCTCGCTCAGGCTCCCGGGCCGGAACCACCGAAACTCCTCTTCTTCGTCGCTCCATCGTGGAGCCCGCCCGCCGCGGCGGGTCGCTCTGTCCTTCCCCGCTTGCACGGGCCCCAAAAGTCGTCACCATACGAGCCCCATGGGAAGGCAACAACCATCCCAACGCACCAAGCCGTCCAGCCGGGGGCCGCGCCGACCGCGCAAGGCCACTGCTGCCGCCAGCGACCGCGGCGCCCTTGCCCGTCCGCTGGACACCCTGGTCTTCTTGCTGCCCTGGATCCTCTTCTACCAGATCGCCCTCCTCGTGCTGCCGCCCCGCGCGGCAGTGCCCGGGCGCGACCAGGTGGTCGCCATCGATCTGCTGATGCTGTTCTTCGAGCTTTTCGGCACGACCGCCGTCATCATGCCCGGCCTGGCGATCGTGGTGATCCTCCTGTGCACGCACGTGGCCTCGCAAGAGCCGTGGAAGGTTGACCGCCGTGCCGTCGCGTGGATGTACGTCGAGTCCGTCGTGCTCGCCATGCCCCTCGTGCTCCTGAGCCTGCTCATCCAGGGCTCCCACCCGTTCGCCGCCACCACGCAGACCGCGCGCTACCCCTGGATCACCGAGATCACCCTGTACATCGGCGCCGGCATCTTCGAAGAGCTGCTCTTTCGCCTGGTTCTCATCTCGGTCCTGGTCATCATCGCAGCCGACCTCCTCCGACTCCCCAACCGAACGACCATCTGGGCCGCCGTCCTCCTGGCCGCCGGGCTGTTCGCCGCCCATCATTACGCCCCCATCGGCAGCGACCCATTCGTCTGGTCCGGGTTCGCCTTCCGGACCATGGCCGGCGTGTACCTTGGAACGGTCTTCGTGTACCGCGGGTACGGCCCGGCCGCCGGGCTCCACATCGCATACAATCTGCTGGCGTTTGCCGTCGCGCCCCGATAGGGTGCTCTGCTGCTGTGGAAGCACTTGCCTTTGACATCGGTCCCGTTCGCTGGCTGGCCTGCAAGGCCCTCGGCCGGTTTACACCCGCGGCCTATTGGAGCGGACCGGCCGGCCTGAAGCTGCGCGACCTGCCCGTGCCCGAACTGCCCGGCCCCGACTGGGTCCGTGTGCGCACCCGACTTGGCGGCATCTGCGGCACGGATCTGGCCCTGGTATTCCTTCGACACCATCCGGCCACCATCCTGCGATCCCTGAACAGCTTCCCGGCCGTGCTCGGGCACGAGAACGTGGCCGTGGTTGACGCTGTCGGCCCGGAGGCGTCGGAATGGCCCGTCGGCCGACGAGTGTGCGTTGAATCGTCCCTGTCGTGCATCCCGCGTGGAATCGACCCGCCCTGCCGTCAATGCCGTGAGGGACTCTTCTGTCTGTGTGAGCGTTTTCCGGACGGCCGCCTGGCCCCGGGCCTGATGATCGGCACGAACCGGCAGACCTCCGGCTCGTGGGCCCCGTACTTTGTCGCGCACAAATCACAGCTTCACGCCGTGCCGGAAACCCTTACCGACGAACAGGCCGTTCTGGTCGATCCCATCGCGAGCGCCCTGCACGGCGTCCTGCGGCGCCCGCCGGAATCCGGCGAGCGAGTCCTGATTGTCGGCGGCGGGATCATCGGACTGACCGCGCTGAGTTGCATCCGCACCCGCCCGGCGGCCTGCCATGTGACCATCGCCTTGCGCCATCGCTACCAGGAGACACTTGCCCTCGACCGCGGTGCCGACGACGTGCTTCTCTGGCCGCGGTCTGTCGGCGACGCCCGTCGCTACGATGATATCGCCGCCCGGGTGGGAGGCCGGCGCATCCCGGCCGCGTTTGGCAACCAGATGCTTCTGGGCGGTTACGACGTCGTGTACGACTGCATCGGCACCGGTCGCAGCCTCACTGACGCCATGAAGTTCGCCCGGGGCCGCGGCACGGTTGTCGAGTTGGGCACCTCGCAGATCAGCATTGTGGATACGACGCCGCTATGGCTCAGCGAACTGACCGTCCTGGGCGGTTACGGGCGACAGATGGAGCAGGCGAACGGACCGCCACGGCACACGTACGAACTGGTCTTCGACCTGATCGCGTCCGGACGGCTCCGGACCGACGGCCTGCTGACCCACACGTTCCCGCTTCGCGAATACCGGACCGCTTTCGCGACACTGACCCGCCGAGCCGCGACCCACCCCGTGAAGGTGGCCTTCCGTCACCATTGAGGCCCGCTCCTCCGCTGGTATCTGCGTTGCAGCGTCTGTGCCGATCATGAAGATTCGGTGTTCGGTGGGCGTGTCGATTGCGGTCGCCACGAGCACGGCATCTCGATTCGTCATCGCGGCGTATCGGGGCAGGTCGCTGCGCGTGGCGGGCACGGGTGAGGATGACGCTCCTGTTCCACGCGGTGCGGCGGCAAACGGGCAACCGTCCATCGCAACCCGATCCACCGGAGCGGTCCCACAAACAACGCGGGGCGCCTAAGAAAAGCCGGTTGACTCGGGGAAGCGGGTCAACCGGCTGTGCATGGTCTGGAAATTGTCCTGGCGGATTACTTCTGCGGCAACTGAATCACCTGGCCGACCTTCAATCGGTCGGGCGTGGAGACCTGATCCTTGTTGAGTTCGTAGACCTCTCGCCAGCGATTACCGTCGCCCAACTCGCGGTCGGCGATTCTCCAGAACGAGTCGCCGGATTTCACAGTGTACGTGCGCCCGCCTGGTGCCGGGGCCGCAGCGGGTTTGTCCGTTGCGGCCGGCTGCGGCTTGGCCGCCAGATTCGCCGCGCTCAGGTCGCCCGGCACTTCCGGAACGACGATCTCCTGTCCAACAACAAGCCTCCGAGGGTCCAGACCCGGGTTCACCCGGATGAGGTACTCCGCGTATTCCTGCTTGCCGTAGAACAACTCGGCCAGAATGGCAAGCGTGTCTCCTTTGCCGATGCGGTGGGTTCGGACCTTCCCCGGCTGCTCGCCGGCGGCAGGCCGCGGCGTACGGCCGACAAGCGGCAGCGGCCCGCGTGTATCGGGTCCGGTCGGCTTTGGGCCGTTGATGGCCGGGGGCGCCGCGGGCGGTTCGGGTGTTTCAGCCTTTGCAGGGGTGACGTCAGGCGTGACGCTCCCGCCGACCGCCTTGTCTGCTCCGATACTGTCGGAGGGCTCACTCTCCACCGGCGGCCCCGCAGGTGTGGTCGGCTTGGCTCCGTCGCCGGCCACCACGTCGGAAAGCAGAATCGGGCTTTCCGGACGATCGGTTCGCGGCGGCAGCGTGGTTGCTCCGATCCTATCCGAAGCGGGCGACCGATCCGACACCGCGGGCGTGGTCGGCCGATTGCGGACCGGCGGACGGTTTCCGCTGCTCACCGCGGGCCTGCGCGTGCGGTCCGTGTCGCGATGAGGCGCGGGCTTGGCATCTGCCGGGGCGGGCGTTTTGCCCTCGGCGGACGCCACCTTGTCGTTCATCGGAACAGTCTTGTCCTTGCCGTTGCCGATGAAGTACCAACCGGCAAGAACAACAGCCACCAGCGAAAGCACCAGACCGATCTTCACGTCTTTTCGCATGGAACTTGAACCCCCGCTTGCGTCGCCTCGAACTGGGGCGTGTGTGGCGCCGGCCGAACGTCAGAATGGGAGAGGCAAATCGCCCGTCACCGGCAGGAATCAAACCGCGCCAGGACTCTCCTCTCACTATAGAGTAATTCGAGTCTCGTTCCTGGTCAAGGCAATCCCGCAGGACGTTGCGCCGTGGGGATGTTTTTCCGCGCGAAACGTTCGTGGTATGGTGACCGTCGCCTCGAAGTCGGGCCCGAAACGCCGTACGCGTGGGGACCCACCCGACGGCGAGAAAGGAGTGCGGCCGTGGTGTTCAGAAACGCAGAGCTCCAATGCCTGGCTGTGATTTCCCTGATCGTCACGGCAGCGGCGGCGGAGCCGACCAGCGGTCCATCCGCCGCAGGGCAGTTCCAGCGATGCCACTTGGTTTCGCGGCTGGACGGGGCCGAGGTCGAGTACGCGCTCTGGTTGCCGCCGGGCTATGACCCGGCCCGCCGCTGGCCGGCGATTGTCTTCCTGCACGGTTCCGCCGAGGGCGGATCCTGGAGCGCTCCCACCGCCGACGGGGCCAGTATCCCGGTCCGTGGGGCGAAGGCGGACCTGCCGTTCGTGGTCATTTATCCCCTGATGCGGGGAACGTGGTCGATCAGCGGCCTGGCCGAGCTGGACATACTGGAAACGATCGACGACGCCTGTGGCCGGACCTCCATTGACCCGGACCGCATTCACCTGACGGGAATCTCGCTGGGCGGGTTCGCGGGTTGGCGGATCGCCTCCCGGTACCCGGACCGGTTTGCCAGCGTCAGTCTGTTTTGCGGCGGGGGAGAGCCGGAACTGGCCGGCAACCTCCGCAACCTGCCCGTTCGCGTGTACCACGGAACGGCCGATAAGAACGTGAATATCCGCGAGTCCCGGCGAATGGTCGAAGCGCTGCGGGCGGCCGGGATTGAGCCGGCGTACACGGAAATGGTGGATGTGGGCCACACATGCTGGCGGGGACCGTATTCCGGGGCTGATTTGTACGAATGGATGGCCCGGCAGGTGCGCGTGGCCGATCCACGGCGCGTGAGCTATCGAACGGAGTTCCTGCGGCACCATCGCGCATACTGGGTGTCGATTGACGCGGTGCTGGACCCCGCACAGGCGGCATCGGTGGACGCTTTTGTGCCGGAGCCCGGACAGATTCTGATCCACGCCGAGAACGTCGGCCGGCTGACGCTGTCTCCCCCGGCATCGTTGGTGCCCCCGGAAACCAAACCGGCCTTCTTCGTGAACAACCAGCCGGCCATGGGCCGCCGGGTGGACGGCGGATGGGTCGTGGACATCGCCGGCGACGAAGGGCCGGCCCCGCAGAAGCGGCCCGGCGTGTCCGGGCCGATCCAGGACGTGTTCTACGATCCGTTTGTGGTGGTTGTGCCGACCGGGTCGTCCAGGGATGCAACGGTCTGGCGGGAGGCGGCCGGACGGGCGTTGAGCTGGACGGAGCGGCTTGTCTTCAAGAACGTCCGCGTCGTCTCCAGCGATGCGATCACGCCGGAGTTGATGCAGAGTCTGAATCTAGTCTGCTTCGGCGACCCGCAGGATGATCCGTGGATGCGGGACGTGTCAGAGGCGTTGCCCGTAACGTGGTCGGGCGGGCGGCTCAGGGTGGGCGGCGAGCCGGGGCCGGAGAACGTGGCGGCTCTGGTCATGATCTATCCGAACCCGAAGAACCCCGACCGGTACGTGGTGATGTGTTCCGGCGAACCGGGCATGACAGCAGCGCTGGCGGCCGGCGTGCTACAGCCGCCGTTCCTGTCCCGTGCTCCGCGGGAGGACCTGGTGGTGGTCACAATGGACAAGGAGTTCCCGCTGGCCTCCGTGCCGCCGGTTGATCCTGACCGCTGGCGTTCGATGGCCGACCCGGTCCCTGCCCGTGGAGCGGTCTTTGACCGCAACTGGCAGTTCAGCCCGCAGACGAGGGCCAGACTGCTCGGCACAGACACTCCGGTGGGTGACTGACACCTCGTCCACGCAACAGCAGGGCCGGTCCGCACCCCATGCGCGAACCGGCCCGGACTGGTGCATCTTGAAGGCTATTCCTTGTCCTCCTCCTCTTCCTTGGGCTGGTCCGTTGTCTGCGGCCTTCCCGCCGGCCGGGGCTGGTCCATGGCGCTGATGTCGACGACCTCGACACCCTCCGGAGCCTTGAACGTGAACCGCTCGGCGTCAATCTTGGGGTTCAGCTTGATATTGCTCACGATCATCGTGTGCATGGGTTTGCCGTCCGGAGTCATGGTGATCGTCTTGATCAGGATGCCGGTCTCCTTGGCGTACCACTGTTTGGTCTTGCCGCCGGCTGCAACCTTCTGCTTGGGCGTGATCTCCAGCACGTAGCAGTCTGTGCCGTCGATCTTCTCGTCGTCCAGCGCCTTTACGTCGGCGTCTTTCTTCAGCACCTCGAACATTTCCTTCGAGGCAACCTGCCGGTGCGCGGGGTCCAGCTTCATCTTGGTGGCGGATTTCCGTGTGCCATCATCGGTGAACGTGTAGGAGAACTCCCCGTCCATGACGGTGAGTTCCTTACGCTCCATCTTCTGCTCCTGCTCCCCGAGCTTCGTGGTTGTGGTGGATTCGTTTTCGATGCGCATCAAGGCCTTGTCGCCTTTACGCATGTATTCCATGATGCCCTTTCCGATGCTCTTCACCGACATTCCCGGCTGATCCATGTCCGTGGTCATGGTCGTGTCAGCCGTGTACGACTGGATCTTCTCCGCCGCCGTGACAATCTGCTTTTCGATCTCTTCCAGCGAGGCGGCGTTCAGTTGGGCCGCCAGGCCCACCACGAACAAACCGGCCAATGCGGCCCGCAGCGTCTCTTGTCTCATTTGTCTGTTTCCTTTTGCTGATGCCCTGCGTTTCCCCGCGCTCGCGGCACATTGCCCGAGACTGCTCCGGGGGTGCGGCATGCTGTTGGAATGAGTGCCCCCCCGCCCACCGACCATGCGAACCGCAAAAGTATACCCGCCGCGACGGGTTCGCCTAGGGGCCGCCGCCCCGCCCAGCAAGGGCGATGCCGTGCCATTCATGTTCATGCGGATTACAGCACTGCTGAACACAACTGAAGGAATGCCGGCGGTCGCGAGCGATATGGGGTCATTGGAACGCCGCGCATGTCAATCGGCGTGGGCCTCAACGGTGCGCATCTGCCGGGCCTTCTGCTCGTCTACAAAGGCCAGCAAAATCAGCCCGAACACGAAGAACACGACGACGGACACGATCGACAGGCGCAGCGAGCCGGTCAGGTGGTTGATGGTCGCCATCGCCAGCGGCCCCCAGATCGCGGAAAACTTGCTGAACACCGTGTAAAACCCGAAAAACTCCGCGCTGCCCTCCGGCGGGATCATGGACCCGTACAACGACCGGCTCAGGGCCTGCGACCCGCCCAGGACGATGCCCACCACGCCGCCCAACGCGAAATACTCGATTCTCGTTGTGATGAAATAGGCGTAGATCACCACACCGGACCACAGCACAAGCGCAACAATCACCGCCCGCTTCGCGCCGATCCAGCCGGCCAGCCGGCCAAACGCCAACGCACCCGCCATCGCTACCCCCTGGATCACCAGTAGCGTGAGCATCAGGTCGCCGGTAGACAGCTTCAACTCTTCCCTGCCGAAAATGGTGGCCATGGCGATGACCGTCTGGATGCCGTCGTTGTAAAGCATGAACGCAACAAGAAAGAGCACGAGCGGCCGGTATTGCCGGACCCGTCGCACCGTGTCCAGTGTCCGACGCAGCCCCGTCACCGCCACCGCCGCTGTCCGTGGCCAGTTCCGATACCGATCCGGCAATGACTGCGTCGCCGGCGCTTCGCGCAGGGTCAGCGCGGTAATGATCGTGAAACCCGCCCACCACAGGCCAGCCATGGCCAGGCCCAACCGGGCGGCCAAACCCTCCCCGATACCCAGCTTCTCATGAAACAGGATCAGCAGCAGGGCCAGGGAAAACTGCACGCCGCCCCCGACGTACCCGGCTGCGTAACCCCAGCCGGAGACACGGTCCATCCGATCGGGGCCCGCAATCTGCGGCAGGAACGCATCGTAAAACACGCTGGCGCCGACGAACCCCACCTGAGCCAGCACAAAGAACGCCAGCGTCAGCCCCACGTCGCCCGAGCCGCAGAAGCACAGCAGCGTCGTGAACAGGCTGCCCAGGTAGGCGAACATCAGCAGGAACCGCTTCTTCGCGGCCGTGAAGTCGGCCACCGCCCCCAGCACCGGCGCCGTCAGGAAAACCACGATGGCCGACGCCGCAACGGCCAGCGCCCACAGCGTGCTCGCGCGGAAATGCTGACCGGCGATGAACACCCCGTCGGGGCCGACCACGGCCTTCGCGAAATACGCCGGCAGCAGACCCGCCAGCACCGTCGTGGCATACGCCGAGTCGGCCCAGTCGTACACGCACCAGCCGAAGAGGGTGCGGCGGTCGTTGATCGGAGCGGCTTCGCTGCACATACAGACACCGTCGGGCTGCCTGGCCCGCGCATCCCATGGATTCATCCACGCCTGCGCATGAACAGGGCGTCTCGGCCACGCGCGGCCCTGATGTTACCAGTATCCGCACCGGTAGGAAGGCGTGCCGATCTGGCGGACGCGGTCGATGTCGTTTCGCAGTGTTTCCAGTTCGTGAATGATCACCACGTGCAGGAACGGAAAAACCTCGCCGATGGCCGGGCCGGTTGGGGGGGACCCAAGCGCGTCGTCCGCCCGCGGCCGCCGCACGAGGTGCCAGTCTTCTACGCGAGCCGGCTTCAGCCGGCTTCCCGAGCGCTCTCTGTAGGTCGCGGTCGCCGGAGAAAGCCGGCTGAAGCCGGCCGCGAGAGAGGAAAGAGAACGAGGGGCCCGCATTCCCTCGGCTGAAGCCGAGGGCACTGTCCGCCCGGCTGAAGCCGGCCGCGCCTCCCATCCCCGGGCCGTCCGACCCCAAAACGCTAGTGCCAGAAGCGTGTCACTTTCACTCGTAATGGGTGAAGCTCCGCGATATCCCCAGTTCGCAGGGTCTCATCGAAAGGCTTCAGTGCTTCAGCTCATTCATGTCCCCCTTTCTCAGGTTGCTTGGCGCGATCCCGTCTTCTTCGCTCCCCGGACCCAGAAGCTGGATGGATGTCGCTTCGGGCGAATGCACACAACGAGGGCCATCGCTCCCATCAGCAGCGATAACACCGCGAGAACCAGTAACGAATAACGGTGCGACAACCGTGGCGGTCCGAGTGCACGCAAGAGTCGGCCTGCCAAATTCTCATCCACCGGTGCCGACGATGGATCCTTCGTGGTTTCGTGAGACTCACCTGAACGTGTGTCGATCCACATCCAAACACCTGGTGTCTCGGCGAGAATCCACCCATCCTCAAAGGCACAGGCAATGACATCTCGTACCACATCCACCATAATGGACTTGCTGCCCTCACCGTTCCGTGAACGACGCCGAAAGGTGGTAATGGAGTAATACGCGCTGCCATCGGGTTGCCACCCGATCTCATAACCTGTGTCCCCCAAGGCCGTGGTCGCATCACCAGCCAGGCTCAGGAACCAAGCGTGTCTTCCAGGTTTCGGTTCGAGCATGGCAAGCCATAACAACACTATGCCCCCCCCCAAGAAAACGACCGAAGGTGTAAACAACAACATTTGCGCGGTGATCGTCTTCAGCACCACTGGTTTCACTTCCGCTCATCCTTCTTTAGGGCAATTGTCGCCGTCTATGACTCCCCACCAGTCAATGTCGATCCAAAACTCATTCACTCTCCCGGCATGCGGGTCGACAAACGGGCCACGATGTATGACAAGGTCAAAGAGTTGGGCAAGCGCCGTCGTTTCGTTGAAATCGAAGCGATCGTGCACTAGGTAGTCAACGGAGCAGTGGTAGGACGTGCATGCGCATCCTCCAGGGCACTTCTTCGTAAACAGGCAGTGGGCATCGGCCCTAATTGAGGACGTCCCCAGTACCATCAATGACAGTTTGTCGTACGAGGACGCTGCTTGATGATGTACGATGCTATCGACCGCCACGGTGGCTCCGCATGGTTGGTCACCAAGCGCTTTATCTCCCGCGTTTTCGATCTTGTCAGTCAAGTCTGGGATAAGAGATTTTTGGAAAGCGTCCATTTGCATTACTTCTACGGCCCATTCATCTTCCTTCCAGTCCCCTATCAACCCCGGCAAGTCCCTCTGGGGATCGCTGAAGTACTGTTTGAGTGCGAGATCCAGTCGGTTAAGGCCTACAATAGCATCCAAGACATCTCCCCAGAATAGGCCGAGCGGGTCGACGCTCACTGCAGGTGAGCAGCCAGAATATTCGTAAGAGTTGGGACTCTGAAATGCTGCGGCCGGATCGCGCTGCAAGAACCTCCCATTCCCGGGACCGTAGGCCCGGGCCCGGTAGTGGTAGAGTTGCTTGGCGGCAGGCTGTGGACTTGAGACTGTAGGCAGTAGGTCCAAGCGTCGGCCGGTGAAGTAGTACGGGTTGCCGACGGGCGATTCCTCGACCGTCTGGGCAGAACCGTCGTACACCGCTACCTTGCCGTACGTGTCGTACGTCGCGGCTTCGACAATCGTGCCGGTCTCATCCGTCAACGCGGCCACGCTGTACAGTTCCCTCGGGAGGTAATAGTACTCCGCGCCGTTCGGCAGCCGCATGAGCACCCTCTCATCAACATACTGGCTGCCGTGCACGAAGCTCCGGCGCGGAGCTTCGTCGGCGTCGGTTTCGAGCACCACATTCTGCCCGTCATAATAATACCGCGTAACCTCCACCTGCGCCCCGCCCGAATCCACAATCTTCTCGATCCGCCGGCCCAACGCGTCGTACGTGAAGGCCACGTAGGGCGTTCCGGAGGGTTCGGGGGCCAGAGACCCGGCCTCAGGCGGCTCGGGGTCGCCCAGGGCGTCGCCGGGGTTGAGGTCTTCCTGAATCCGTGACGCCGTGTTCCGTCAAATCGCCATTTGGCGCTTGTTTTACCGCCGCATTCGTGCATGATGGGTCTCGAGAAAGATTCACCCGCGGGGTGAGGTGAGGAGACCCATGAAGTTCCATATCATCGGCACAAAGGAAATACTCGTTTCTCATTCCGGCCTGGCCCTGGCGGGCACGTTGCTGCAGGGAACAAGGATTCGGCAACGCCTGAATCGCCGGAAGCGCGAGGGGAGCCCGCCCGCCATCGCAGACGCCGACAACCTGCTGGCCATGATCGGCCTGCTGTGCATGGGCAAGAGCGATTTCGAGGCGGTCCGCGCGTTCGAAGATGAGTCCAACCAGTTCTTCCGTCTGGCCCTGGGCCTGAAGCGCGTCCCTTCCGAGGCCACGCTGCGGCAACGTCTGGACCGGCTCGGCGCCGAAGACGCCGCGGCCGGCGAGTCCGAACCCCCGGTGCGGACGATCCTGCTGGAGGAGTCGGCCGAGATGGTACGCCGGCACGCGCCGAAGCTGACGCCGTGCTGGAAGGACTGGATTCCCCTGGACGTCGACGTGTCGCCGATGGACAACAGCAACAGCCGCAAAGAGGGCGTGGGCTACACCTACAAGGGAACGGACGGCTACGCGCCGAACCTGGCCTACCTGGGCCAGGAGGGCTACATGGTCAACAACCAGTTGCGGCCGGGCACGCAGCACAGTCAATGCGGCACGCCGGGCGCTGGCGTCTGGCGTTTTGGAAGAACAATCCGTAGCGTCCGGTCTGGCAGCGGGTGTACGAGCGTTTTCTGGCCCCCGGCCGGTCGGGTCTGCTTCCCGCGTCGGTCCCGCGCTGACCGTCCCCTGTGCAGTACAATCACAGAGCGTGTTTCCGGAAGGGGGACATTGCGCGCCGAGACCGGCCTGTGAACGCAAGTGCCACGCTGCGGCACCCATTCCCACCCTATAGACCCGTCTCGTCGTGCCTTGGGAGCGCGGTCGAACCCATGCAAAGCTTCCCGTCCGCCCAATTCGACGATATCATCGCCCATGCGTCACGGATTCAGGGATAATATAACATTAAAAGCTTGACATTCGATATGGTCTGAGTCATACTTTTGGCGACGGTGGCCGGTGTGAACTTATGTGCTGGAAAGTTTTGGGCAGTCCCACACCACAAATCTGTGTTCGTCGTTGTTTCCATTGGGTCAAACAATCAGAACATGAAAGGAAAAGCCATGAGAGTCGCGGGATTGGCGATGGTGTTGTTGCTGGCACTGGTGGTAACCTCGGCAGGGGATTCTTTTAACGGGGGTATTGGTGATCCGGAGCCGGGGCAACTCGAGCCGGGGCAACTCGAGCCGGGCCAGACGGAACCGACCGAAGAGCCGGTGGAGCAGGACCCGGACGACCCGGAATCAGCCGACGTGTACTTCGACGCTTGGCCCGACCTCGTGAGCGATCCGCCGGCGATCATGCCTCCGCAAATTCCTTGGCCCAGCCAGCCGCACCACGACGTGTTTCCGGGGGACCCGTATCCCTCCCAGCATTTCGAAGCACCATTGCCGCGTGACCCCGACGACCCAGAGCGCGAGGTCACAGTCGTCAAGGACGAGGACGGGGATGTAACGATTGTCTTCGAAGATCTGGTGGGCTCCGATGAGAACCAGATCGTGATCTCGGAGACAACATTCGAGATCACGGGTTCTGACGTGGAAGCCATCAGTGTTTGGCTTGGCTTCACCGACTGGGACGGCGACGGCGAGATCGATGACGGCGACGTCGTCGAGGTTATTGTCAGCATAGCGCCGGACGGCTGGTCGCGCATCGACTATCACTTCTGCATGGGCGCCGATGGGATTTGGTCTGAGTGCTAGTTTTTGCGGCGTTTCTCTATCGGCCACGTGAGCTGCGTCACGCGGCTACCGCAACAGGATAAAACAGGTGGCCGGGGGCGTTGCCTGCAAAGGGCAGCGCTCTCGGCTATTGCATTGTTGTTGAATACTTTCTCCGGCCGATCCGCCGGCGACTGCGGGAGGAGGCACGTGGAGGATTGGGGATTGAGGATTGAGCAGACAAGGGGCCGAGGGGCAATGTAGGGTGGGCTATGCCCACCACTGGAGTTTGGCACTTTGGGGCCGGCCGGTGGTGATTCCGGCATCGTGACGGGGTGAAGTCAGAACCAACCGCCACCGGCGCTTCGC
>JAFGJQ010000040.1 GCA_016929015.1 Phycisphaerae bacterium
CCGGCTACCACCGGGTGTTTTGATCTTGTTAATCAAAAGGGTACGCTCTTCTTTATCTCATCCACAACTTTCGGTTATACCTCGGTTCGGCGATGGAAGAGAGATGTGGATTTGACATCACACATGAACTATGGAAGTTTGAAAATATGAGAATAAATTCCGTAACACGAGCCCACAACGTGTCCCGCCGCGACTTCCTGCTCCGCACGGGCCTTGCAGTCACCGGCCTCGCCTGCGCGCCCGCCATGTTAGGAGCGGCGCCCGCCGGGCCGAAACCCAATGTCCTCGTCCTGTGCGGGGACGATATCTCCGCGGGCGATATCGGCTGCTACGGCAACCCCGACGTGATCACCCCGAACCTCGACGCCCTGGCCGCCCACGGCGTCCGTTTCGCGAATGCCCATTGCCAGGCTCCGCTCTGCAACCCGTCGCGTACGTCCTTCCTCAGCGGCCTGCGTCCGGAAACAACCGGCGTCGTCGACAACAGGATTCCGCCGGATTTCTACCTCAAGGACATCCAGTTCACGCATCGCTACTTCAACCGGGCCGGCTACGTCACGGCCGGAATCGGCAAGATGGCGCAGATGTGTTTCCATGTGTCGTTCAGCGGCAAAGGACTCGACTACAGCGCCCCCATCGGACCGCAGTACAACCAGGAGCTCATTCAGCCGCACGCGGAGTTCGTCGGGGAAGGTCATGACGGCTACTTCCTTTACACCGGCCCCGACGACCTTCTGCCGGACCAAAAGAAGGCGGAGATCGCGAAAGATAAACTCCGCGAGTTTGCCGCGTCCGAGAAGCCGTTTTACATGCACATCGGGTTTCGCGCCGCGCACAGGGGCGCCTATGTACCGCGCCGGTACAGGGACCGGTATACGCGGGCGGACCTGACCGTGCCCGAGTTTCCGACCGAGGAGCAGAAAAAAGAGCTGGCCACCTCGCTGGGACGGGGCAATCCACGGGGGATCAACGCGGAACTCATGCGCCGCAGTCTGCACGGGTACTATGCCTCCATCAGCCACATGGACGATCTGATCGGCGATATTCTGGAGGAGCTGGAGACGCAGGGACTCTGTGACAACACCATCGTCGTCTTCATAGCCGACCACGGTCAGAGTACCAATCCGTGGAATCCGGGCAAGGGGAATGTCTTGCGACAGGGCAGCCACGTGGCCCTGATCATTCGCTCTCCCGGCATGAAAAACGCGGGACAGGCCTGTTCCCGCGTGGTCGAGTACATCGACCTTCTTCCCACGCTGCTCGACCTGTGCGGCTTGCCGGCGGAGCCGGTCCTCGAGGGGCGAAGCCTTCGTCCGCTGCTGGAGGATCCGTCGCGCGCATGGGATCATTTCGCGCAGATCACGCATATCCGTGGAAACTCCGTCGGCCGGGGCCTCATCAAGGGCGATTATCATTATGTGAAGTGGGACCACCCGCGGCACCCCGCCAAACTCTACAACTATCGCAAGGATCCGCAGTGCTACGAAAACCTCGCCGGGGAGCCCGGGTACGAGAAGATCGTGAAGGAACTGGATGCGTGCATCGTGCGGGGCGACATCGCCCTGACCCGCAAGCCGAAGGGACTCACACCCAAGTAACCACAACCATGCCGTACACAACCGAAGCCACTGTCATCCCGAGCGTAGCGAGGGATCCCGGCCGCCGGCTGCTCCGCCGGGCGTCGCTGACATCACGCCGTTACATCTACGCCATCCTGACCCTCCTGCTCGCCGGGTATGGCCCTGCACGCGCCGAGCGGCCTCCCATCGTCTTCCCGGACGATGCCAACGTCATCAACGTGACCCGGCCGCCCTACAACGCCAGGGGAGACGGCAGCGCGGACGACACGGCGGCCATCAACGCGGCTTTGCGCGATCATAATCTCGGAACCTTTGAGGGCAACGTCACCTTTGTTGAGGACCCCGAGACCGGCGAGCGGATCCGGAAAAACTCCGCGAGCGGCCGGCCCGGGGAGGCGTGGACCGTGTACCTGCCGGAGGGGACCTACCGGGTCTCCGACACGCTGATCCCGCGCGACCCATACGATCCCGCCATGAGCCAGTCCACCGTGCGCCTGATCGGCGCCGGCGTCGGCCGCACCGTCATCCGGCTCGCGGACGAAACGCCCGGGTACGGCCGTCCCGGGCGCCCGAAAAACGTCGTCCAGACCGGCAATGCCTTCGGGGCGAAGGCGAACTCCGGATTCGGCAACTATGTGCAGCACCTGACGATCGACGTCGGCCGCGGTAACCCGGGCGCCGTGGGCATCCAGTTCGACGTGGCCAACATGGGGAGCATCGATCACGTGCGGATCGTCAGCTCCGATCCCGCCCGCGCCGGTTGGGCGGGCCTGGCGTTTTACAACATCGCGGGGGCGGGCCTGGTCAAGAACCTCGAGGTCGAGGGCTTCGATTACGGCATCTTCCTGGGGACGGGCGACGTCGGCGTCAACAACATCGCCTTCGAGAACATCACACTCTCCGGCCAGCGCGAGGCCGGCCTGTTCAACCGGGGCAAGAACATCCAGGTCCACCGCCTGCGCAGCACGAACGACGTCCCCGCCCTGCGGACGGCGCTGCCGTACACGGCCACGATCCTGATCGACGCCGTGCTGCAGGGACCCGGGGAAGGAAGCGCCGTCCGGATGATGGAACCGTCCTTCCTGCACGTGCGGGATCTCGCCGCCCGGGGATACGACAAAACCATCGAAACGGGCGACGGGGCGCTCAAGCCGGACGTGACCGACCCCACACTCGACGAATGGTGGACGCACGACGCGCCTTACCAGACGCCCGAAACCGCCTCGCTGCGCCTGCCGATCAAGATGACGCCCGAATACCACAACAGCGATCTCGACCAGTGGGCCAACGTGACCGCGTTCGGCGCCACGGTGAACGACGACCGCGACGACGACGCGCCGGGGATCCAGGCCGCGATCGATTCGGGTAAACCGGTCGTCTATTTTCCCAAGGGAGACTATACGATTCGGAGCGACGTCGTCGTGCGCGGCGGCGTACGCAAGATCGACTTCCTTTTTCCCGCCTTGCCGGCGAGAGAGGTCCGGAGTGGCCGATGGTGCGCGTGGGAGACGTCGATGCGGAGACGGTGATCCTGGCCAA
>JAFGJQ010000477.1 GCA_016929015.1 Phycisphaerae bacterium
ACGAGCCCTGGGAGTACGAGCGCCTCGCGGAGGCCGTTTGCCACATCCTTCGCACCGGCCCCGACCACGGAGGCTGAAATGCATATACTCGTGGGGATCTTGTCCGGCCTGCTGGCAACCGGCCTGGTGAGGAGTTCTATGGCAAATGAACGGCCGGAACCGGGTGATCACGTGCTGACCGTGGTCAGTCGCGCCGACGGCTCGGCGCAGCCGTATCGGCTTTTCGTTCCCAAGGCGGCGCGGCAGGGCGGGCCGATGCCGCTTTTGGTCGTCCTGCATGGCAAGGGAGTCGATCACAATGCGTGGTTCGACCTCACTCCCGTCAAGGACGTGGCCGATCGCTTTGGCTACGTGGTCGCCGCGCCCAACGGCCGTGGTGATCGCTACTACGACGGCCCGGGCGAACAGGACGTGCTGGACGTGATCGACGACGTGCTCTACCGCTGTGCCATCGACGCCGACCGCGTGTATCTGACCGGGCATTCCATGGGCGGCTGGGGAACGTGGTATCTCGGGCTGCGGCACCCGGACCGGTTCGCGGCCATCGCTCCCATGGCCGGCCTCACTCCGCCGCTGGAGCGGATGCCCAACGCCCGGCACCTCGCTCCGTTCGTCATCCACGATACGGATGATGACGTCGTTCCCGTTTCGCAATCGCGCGGGCCGGCCGGTCGGCTGGCGGAGCTGGGCATATCCTTCCAGTATCGGGAGGAGAGCGGTTTCGGCCACCGAAGCGCCCTGATCGGCGCGAACCTGCCTCGGCTGCTGGAGTGGTTCAACGCGCATCCCCGGGTGCAACGGCCCGGCCGCGTCACGTTCGTGGCGGCGGCGGGCGACCCCTCGCGGGCGTACTGGATTGCCGCGATGAAACCCACCGACGAAAAGGCCCCCGGCTCCGTGGATGCCCGGCTGGACGCCGACGGCCGGTTGAACGTTCATGTCGATTCCGTCCGCCAACTCGAGATCAACTTGGATGCGCTGCCGGCGGATGCACCGTCAACGCTGGAGATCGTCGTCAACGGGCGGTCTGTCACCCGCGCAGACCGCCGGGGCAGCGTGGTTCTTCAATCGGCGGACGGCGAATCCTGGCAGTGTGCAGCGGCCCCAAAGGCGAACCAAGCGGGGTTCGTTTCACCGGAAGGTCAATCCCATGTCGCACCGTGAGTTGAAATTCCGCACGTACGCCGATGTGATCGACGAGATCGATCGGCTGGCGGCCAATGGCTATGAGCAAACCGGACAGTGGACCCTGGGGCAGATTTGCCGGCACCTGTCGTACTACATGCGCGGCTCGCTGGAGGGCTACCCGTTTATGCTGCCGTGGATCATCCGGAAGCTGATCGGTCGGCGGATGCTCAAAAAAATCCTGTCCGACGCGCCGATGCCGCCCGGCAGGCAGACCATCCCTGCCTCCCGGCCGCCCGAGAACACGGTTGAGACAGAGGCCATCGCCGAGGCGCGCAAACTGCTCGAACGGCTTGAAACGCACACGGGCGAATTGCACCCGTCCCCGATGTTCGGACCGATCACCCCGGACGAGGCTCGGACGCTGCACCTTAAGCACGCGGCGCATCATCTGAGCTTTCTTGTTCCGAAGGAATCCTGACCGTCCCCTCTCAACTGGGCAGAATCAGCGGAGGAATCTCGGCAAAAGACCGGACGATGTGATCGGCTAGTTCCGCCCATGTCGGCATGTCTTCCCGGTCACCCAGCATGAGAATCGTCCGGCTGCCGGCATCGCGACCCGATTCCAGATCGAATCGGTGATCCCCAACCATCCAGCTTGCGGCCGGATCGGCCCCCAACACATGGCACAGCTCGAGCACCGGCTGCGGTGACGGCTTGACCGCCCCATCCTCCCGGCAGCGGATGGCATCCACGACAATTCCGTGCTTGTCCAGCACGAAGGTCGTCCACTTCCGCGTGTTACGCGTCAGGATTGCGACCGGGTGGTCGTGGCCGCGCAGGCGCTCAATGGCCTCGCGGGCGCCGTCGTGTGTGGTGGATTGCTCGGCGGCCGCCTGCTCGTGCCGGTCCAGGACGGCCTCCGCGGCGGCCCTCGCCGGCGCGTCCAGCGTGCCCATGGCCTCCAGGATCGGCAGCCCTTTCGGCAACCCCATCTCACGCCGAATGGCGTCGAAGTCGAGGAACGGTCGGGTGATCGTCCCGTCCAGATCAAAAATGACCGCGATACGCCCCATTCAATGTCACTTTACCGGCCGGCTTGCTTCCATTGACGCACCACGCATACCCGCGGTATACGACATGTGCAAGAGACGCACAGTTCCGGACCGCGCCGCCTGCTCGACTGACACAGTTCTGATGGGACGAGGACGGCTGTGGGACACGATCGCACCATCCCGTTTCGTGAGATGTCCGCACCTGCTCGGGCCCCTCTGGTGCCCGCCGCGATCGGCCTGGTCGCCGGCATCGTAGCCGATGCCTGGCTGGCCCCGCCTGCCTGGGCGTACGGCCTGACGCTTCTGGCGGCTGCCGCGATCGTCTTGGCCGGCATCAGGCACGGGGTCCGCTGGCCGGTGGTCTGTGTGCTGCTGGCCCTCGGGCTGGGCGGGCTGCTGCATCACCGATCGTTCCGCCGGCTGCCGCCGGATCACATCTATCACTTCACCCAGGAGACGCCGACCATCGCTCGCGTGCGCGGCACGGTGCTGACCGAGCCGCGCGTCTACCAGCGGGCGCTTCCCATCTTTGAACGCTGGACGGCCGAATCCTGGCGGACGTCGTTTTTCATCGAGGCCGGGGCCGCCGACACGCTTGCGGGGTTTCGGCCCGCGTCCGGAGTCGTTCGCGTGACGGTGAAGGAACCGGTACGCGAAATCCGGGTCGGACAGCACGTCGAGTTGTTCGGTCAACTCTACCGCCCGCCGACGCCGGACAACCCCGGCCAGTTCAACTGGTCCCTGCGTGATCGTCGTAACGGCGTGTGGGTGGGCATGTCGTGCGGCCGGCGGGAGTGCATACAGGTGCTTTCGAACGAACGGCCGGATCGGCTGTATTCGGCCTGGGCCCGTGTACGTACCTACGTGCGCGGCCTGCTGCTGGGCGACATGCTGCATCATGCAGGCCGGGAATCCTCGCTGCTCGACGCCCTGGTGCTGGGTCGTCGCGGGGACATCGACCGCGACCTGAACGAGGCGTTTATCCGTAGCGGCTGTGCGCACTTTCTGGCGGTCAGCGGAATGCACGTGTGCATGTTGGGAGGGTTTGTCTGGCTGCTCGGCCGCGTGGTCGGCCTGCGCCTGCGGGCCGCCGCCGTGCTGGTGATCGCCGTGACCCTGGTCTACGCCGCGCTCGTCGAACCGCGCCCGCCGGTGCTTCGCGCCGCGCTTATGACCGTCGTCTACTGCGGGGCCATCGTCCTCTACCGCCGCCGACAAACGACGAATGCCCTTGCCCTCGCCCTGCTGATCCTTCTCATCCGGCGGCCTGCATCCCTGTTCGACCCCGGCCTTCAACTCTCCTTCACCGCGGTGCTGGGTATCGTGTATCTCTTCCACCCGCTTCACCTGGCTTTGATGCGACTCCACCGTTGCGTTCGCCCGCCGCCTTCCGAAGATCCGCTGGATCGCCTGCTCCAGCCGACCCCTTCGCGGCTGCGGCTGGCCGCACGGCACGCAGGCCGCTGGATCGGCCAGGCGCTGGCGGTGACATTCGCCGCCTGGCTGGCCGGCCTGCCGCTTGCGATGCTGTACTTCCAGCGTCTGTCGCTCTGGGGCTGGCTGAACACGCTGCTGGTGGGGCCGGTCGTCCTGGTCGTGATGGTCGCCTCATTCCTGAAGGTGCTGCTGGGGCTGCTGCCCGGACTGGCGGGACCGCTGACGCCGATGGTGGAGTGGCCGGCCGCCGTCCTGAGCCACTGGGTGGACGCGCTGAGCCGTTTGCCCGGCGCCAGCCTCTTCACGCCGTCGCCGCCGATTTCGCTTTTGATCTGGTACTATGCTCTGCTGGCCCTGTGGGTGATCGCCGTCCGTCGTCCCGCGTGGTACGGGCGCCTCCTTCATATGGCCGGTGCCGCATGGGACCGCCGGGCGGCTGCTCCGGAGCCGGCAGTGCCGGCGGACGTCACCACCATAACCGTCATGCCCGCCGGCGCGGGCTGCGTGGCCGTGGTTGAACTGGCCGGCGGCGCCGTGCTGCTCTTCGATGCGTCCGGCCCGGCCTACGACCCCCGCGGCCTGGGCGTGCTGGCGGCCTTGCTGCGCCGGCGGGGCATCCGATACGTCAACCTGCTGATCGCCTCCCATCCACATCGCGATGCCCGCCAGTTTGCCCCGGACTGCCTCGACAACCTGGACGTCGGCGGCGTGTGCGTCACGCCGTGGCTGGAGCGGCTGGCCGCCCGCGACGGCAGCGGGACGGAGTGGGTCCGCCGGCTGAAGCAGCGCGGCTATCCGGTTCACGTCGTGTCTGCGGAATCGCCGAGCGTGGGCCTTGGGAATACCCGATTGGATTTCCTCTGGCCGCCCGCGAGCCCGCCGTTTGCTCTGGGCGTGGCGAACGCGTCGCTCGTGCTCCGCGTCGCGCATCGAGATCGGGCCGTGCTGCTTTGCGGCGACATCCGCGAGGACGCGCAGGAGTGGATGGCCCACCAGACCGACGTCCGGGCCGACGTGGCCGTTCTGCCGCACTTCCGCACCCTGACGCAGGCCACACCGCGACTGCTGGCGGAGGCCGAAATCGCGGACCTGGTCTGCCCGCGCCCGGAGGCGTCCGGCGGGCCGGACCCCGTGAGCGAACTGGCACCGCATCATCGCATCCACTCTCCCGACGCCCGCGCCGGCGTCGAGGTGTCCATGGACGGCGCCGCGCCGCACGTGCGCGCCGTGGACCTTCCCTCGCCGGCCGGACCGAGCCGGATTGGGGCCGTTCCGTTTGCCGCGGTGGCGGCGGCGCTGGTGATCAGTGCCATCGTGTGGCTTTGGCCGGCCGGCCACCGGGACGCCCTGACGTTCACCGTGCTGTCCGTCGGACGCGGCACGTCCAGCGTGCTGGAACTGCCCGACGGCCAAACCTGGCTCTACGACGCGGGCGCCGGCGGCTCGTACGACCCCGGCCACGCGGCAATTGTGCCCTATCTGCGGTACCGCCGAACGCACACGGTGGACGGCGTGTTTCTCTCCCACCCGAACCTGGATCACTTCAACGGCCTGCTGACTGTGGCGGACCAGGTCCGAGTGCGCGGTATCCGCGTCACCCCGTGCTTCGAGTCCCTGTGCCGGCCGGGAACGCCCGGCCAGGTTCTGCTGGCCGAGCTGGCCCGTCGCAGGCTCAATTTGACGGCCGTCAGTGCGGACGACCCGCCCCTGCGTTTCGAAGACGTGACCATTGAGGTGCTCTGGCCGCCGCGAAAGCTGCCGTTTGAGGTGGACGCAAACGACTCGTCGCTGGTGCTGCGCGTGCGTTACGCCGGCCGATCCATCCTGCTGACCGGCGACGTGGAATACGCCGCGCAGCAATGGCTCATCGACCACGCGGACCTCCGCGCCGACGTGCTGCTGCTTCCCCACCACGGCAGCGTCTGTTCAAACACCGGCGCTTTCATTCAGGCCGTCGATCCCGCCGTGGTGATTCGCTCGTCGTTCGAACGCCGCGAGCGGACATCCGAGGAACTGCTGCACCTGCTCTCCGACCGCACCTGCTTCAGCACCGCCGACCACGGCGCCGTCACCGTCCGCATCACCCCCGCCGCCCTCACCGTCACCACCCAACGATGTCCGGCCGCCCGGCTGCCTGAATGAGTCGATGGTCCGCGTGAAACCATCGCCGCGCATCCTGCGATCGCCTGTGCCGAGGCCCGCGCGCCAGCGCCCACGCATCACCCCCCGGCGCCGTCCCAGTGCACACCGCACAACCGGACGCCACGCGCTCGGGCCGCGTGACGGCACGGGTCAACCGGTGACCGTATCAGTGATGCACCTCGTCAACGGCAAGGCCACCTGCGCGTGCCCACGGCTTTCCTGCATTTCGACCTGTAACCTGTTACTTCTACCCCCCGGTTCCTCGGCGCGAAGACAGTGACAGCAGGGCCGATGCGACCAGCTTTCCTGCCGACATGCCGAGGTCCATCGCGGAGTCACATCCATGTGCGTCGGCAGGCGCCGGCCTAAGTTTCGGCGCTCGGTCGCAGCGAGCGACTGTTCATGGGTGCGGCAAGGTCAAACGCCTTGTGACACCTGGAAGCTGAAGGCAACTCCGTTCTCGATCAGGTCAACCTCCTGCAGGCAGGCCAGGTTCCTCACCGGGTCGCAAGTCAGGACGGGCGCCGTTGCGGGGGTGCCCCACAAGAGCCTTCAGGGCCAGGAACAGCAGTTCCACTTGTGCCTCCCAAGCGTGAGCTCACGGGATCTTCAGGTTGAAGTCGCCCTGCTGGAACCACTTGCGGAGCAGACCCAGGGACGTCTTGGCGAAACCCTGACGCGATATCGTGGGATGTTGCTCCGCTCCGGCCAGCCCGGGTCGCGGGCGAACTGCGAACACCGAACGCGCCCCCTTGCGTCAGTGCGGCTTCGTCCTGTTGTCTGTCGGGCGTGTTCGCCTGTCGGGAGACATCGGTTCCCTCGACAAATCGAGGGGACGACAATGTTGTCAGGATCCTCTTGGGGCCAACTGCTTGAGTACTTTCCGTGGTCAGCGACGGCCCGAACCAGGTCTGCTTATCATGCATCGCTTACGAGGGCGGTACTTGGAGTTCTTTGCTGGACCGACTTCCCAGGTTCCGGTAATATGGAGCCTGTGCAACGCGGTGATCATTTTCTCGCGCAAGGAATGAACACATGCAATCAACTGACTTGGTGGGCAGCGATCGAGGCAGGCTCGCCGGTAAACCACACCACCGCCGTGTTCTGCCAGTGGTCTGTGTAGCCTGCGCCTTCATCTTGGGTGTTCTTGTGGGGTACTGGTGGAGAAGCGGAGAACCCGAGCAGATCGCGCAAGGACCAACCGATGTCGACATGACGGGGCAAGTGATGCCGTCAAAGGAAGTGGTGGCGAATCGACTTGCTGAACTGATTCAATTGGAGCGTGACCAGAACACAGTCTTGTCACTGAAGGGATTGAAACAGCTGCTGCCCATAGGCGTAGCTCCGTTGCCGGAGCTCACAGATGAATTAACGCAACTGCTGGCGGAGCGCTATCGCTTGGAGCAAAAAGAGATCATCAAGAGATCATTCACGAAGACGGTCGTCGAGACAATTTCCGAGGTCGTCACGGAAGAGGAACGAGTCCTGAAAACGGGCGTTCAAGCTGGTGTTCGCATGCAGTTGGAGGAAGGAGCACCGGCCTCATGGTCGGTATCCATCGGCGGTGAATCTCTGAAAACGGAACGCGAAGCCGCTCAAAAGAAGGCGTTGCAGGTCATTCGAGAGATGAGTAGTACCGAGCTGTCGGAGGAGTGGGTCCGGCAACTGGCGGACCACCGACTTAGATCGCTCGTCTGGCGAGCTGCCGTTGAAGCCCTTCGTGAGAGTTATGGAAAGCCACTGCCGTATCCGACCGCTCGCAACCTCGCATTTGAAGCGATCAAGTGTGCTGATTGGAGCAAGGCATCCGAGTACCTCAGGGATGCCCTTGGCCAGAGCGATGGGAAGGATCGCGAGGAGATCACCTTCCTGCTGGCTTGGGCGTACTTGAGGTGCGAGCGAGCCAGTGAAGCTGACAAGTTGCTGGACCCCTGGGTCCGACGACAGAGCGATGGGAACTTCCCGAGTCGTGAATTGGCATTCTTGGTGGCAGTCACCTGCCTCGATCTCGGGCGGCTTCAGGATGCGGAGTATGCATTCAAACGACTGAAATCTTCGGACTTCGAGCCGACCGGAGAATCACCATCTTCACTCGTAAAACTGCCTGACGGCTTTCAGTCCCTTTGCGAGTTCTATCTTGCGTTTTCGCGGGACAATGCCCCGACACAGGAAGAAATGCACAGTCTTCTGGATTCGCTGAGCAAGCGATCACCCGATTCACTGAGAATGCTGCGAGAGTGCCGTCTTCCGGGCAGAGTGCCCGACTCAATCCCTCGAAACAAGCTGGAGATCAAAATCGACGGAGGGTGGCTTCAGGATGGAACGATTTGGGATCGCTTTGGTTTCAAGAATGCCTCTGAGTTCTCGCTTACAGAGGTCGAAGTCAAAGTCTGGACAGTTGATGATCAGGGCAAGAAAGGCCCCTCGTGGGACGGAGACAAGTGGCATATTCTTCCGGCTCGCCGAGAGGATCCGTGCTACGCATGCACTCGGCGCTCGCAAACCAACGATCAGACAGCCCAATTGATGGTCCGGGTCACCGCCAGGCAAGGATCATGGGAGGGAGTAATCTGGGCAAAGCCTCGGAATTCCAGCGATCCACAGGAGCCATCAGGATGAATACACGACCCATTGGGGGGAACCTGGACGCAGCCGAATCCCCAGAGGAGTGAAGACCATGAGCGCCTTCTTTCTGTTTCTCTGTTGGGGGCACGTCCTTGGGGCAGTGCGGACGGCGCCGCCCGTCGAGCGCCCAATCGACGATCTCTTCACGACGATAGAGCAGCACGGTGGCGATTACTCCCCCGAGGTGATCGCGGCGTGGGATGCCCTTGCCATGCGCTTGTCGCAGGGCGATGCCCCCGCATCGGCGCGGCTGCGAGCGATCGCCGTGGACAATTCGAGGCCGTTCGATGAGAGATGCTTCGCGCTGAAGCTCGCCTGCCGAATTGCTGACGAGGACCTGTCCGCAGCGATCATCGCGATCGTCAGTGGCTGGACGACTCAGGCCCGCGACGTGAAGTCCGAACAGGATCTGCTGCGGGCCCTGGAGGAGATCTGCCTCACTCATGCCTTCGTGAAGGACATGCTCCCAACCCTCCCCGTGTCTGAAGTTCGCTGGGAGGAATTGCTGGAAGCGCTGGACACAGTGCTCACAGCACCGGCGTTCCGAGGCTTTCGTGGCTGGGGCGGGCCCGCTCGTTTTGTGGCCACGTCCCCGGCGCCCCTGGAGTTGAGACGTCGGGTTGCCATGAGTGTTCTGTCCGCAGGGAACGCCGATGAACCGCTGATCGAGATACTGGACGATTCCTGCGCCACGAAGCTGCGCGTGATGCTGCGCGACGAACGCTTCGCAGAAGGTATCAATCCCGCCGTTGCTGCGGCGCTCGCGCATCTCGGCGACATGGAGAGCCTGCCGATTCTGCGGGAACATGGGCTGGACCATCTCGCGCGACGCATCGAGGTCCAGCATCCACCCACAGCGCTGCTGGAATGCATCGCTTCGCCCGATCTGGACAACTGGGCGTCTGAGCGCATTTGGGCATTTCGGAGAGCCGTGGATCTCGGCGTTGACCATCCCCGGTTGAGAGACGCCATCCTCCGGTGCGAGAAACGCAACGCGCTCACGGTCCCCGGCGAGGTGAAGCGGGAGGGCATCGCCAAGGGGGTCCTTCGCCCGACGGATCTGCCCCTGGTGAGGGTCCCCACGGGGCCGCTGGCGGAACACTGATGCACGAGGCTGTCAAGACGGCCAGTCGTCTGTACGGGGGTATTGGCGTCGGGTGCCTTTCCGGATCGGGAGGCGTGTGGTTTCCTGCGGCGCGTTCCATGACGTGCGTTCGGGAAGGTTTGAGCAGGTACGTTCTGTTGCGTTCGCGCGGTTTGCCACGGCTGGCCGGAGAACGGATTTGCATACGCATCACTTCAAAACGCTGCTGGCTGCGAGCCTCGTCTGCCTCTTGCAGTGTCGTCCTCTGCGCGAAATCTCGCCGGACACCGCAGAGCGGATTGACGTTGTCGAGCATGGCGAAAACACCGACGCTCGCATGACGGCCATGGACGAACTGATTGCCGAAGGCGATTCCACCGGGTATGCACGACTCGTTGACGCCCTTGTGCGAATGGTCGAGGAGGAGGATGACAGCCGAAGGAGGATCTTTCCCTACGGGCAGGCGCCTCAACGCGGTTCCACCGATCTGCTCTTTGACCGGTTCATCGAGACGGCGCGATCGCGGTGCGCCAACGATCCGAATGCACGAGCAGACGCCATTCGGTTTGCGGAGGCCCTTGTGGCCAGCAAGAGCCGACGTATCCCGGGGCGGATGCGTCTGGACGCTTTTGAGGTGATTCTCGCATGCTGCGCGTCGGATGAAGAGAAGCTCGCCAGAACCGTTGATTGGGTCAATCGAGACGTGCATTGGCTCCGCTACTACATGGAAGTGAGCCTGCGCAAAAAGGGCCTCTTCACCGAGGATCTGATCGCGCGTGTCCGCCCGATCGCCCGTCAGTCGCTGGCGAACAACGCTGTGAATCGCACGGCCCTCATCCTGAGTGCCGAAGGCGCAGACGCCGCCATTCTGCCCGACCTCCGAGACGCGATTGCCCGGGGAAAGCTCTCGAAGGACGACCTCTACGACGCCAGGCGGGCCGTCTGGAAGATCGAGATGCAGAACCCGCCCGGGCGACTCCTTGAGTTCCTGGAGAATGCGCAGCAGGACCATTGGGCCGTGTGGTACCAGGATGGCACCGCCTGGATCGTGAGGAAAGCCGCGGAACGCGGCCTGCCTCGAGAGGACATCAGGGAAGCGGTCCGGCAGTACTACGCGAAGTGTGAAGAGGAGACGCTATATCAGATGCGTGCAATGGGCTTGGATCGCGAGGTCGTCAGGCTGGAGCTCCTGGAGAAGAACGAGCTTCCCGAGCGCGACCGGGACGCGTTTCTCCGCCGGTAAGTCGTGAATGCACTTTCTCCGACCCGGGGTGTCCGGCAGTCGTTCGGATACGCCGGGGCCTCATTCTCCGCATTCGACCCTTCGTCGGTCTCCGCGCTCCGGCCTCTGCCCTTGCCCGAGCACCTCGGGTCTGCTATGGTTCTCCGCTCTGAAACTGCAACGGAGGTGCACGCTATGGCCCGGATTGAGCCCTTTCCCGCGATTCGCTACGACTTCGGCCGCCTCGGCCCCAAATTCAGCACGCGCATCGCTCCGCCGTACGACGTGCTGGACCAGGCCGACAAGGACCGCCTGCTGGCCGGCAGTGACCGGAACATCGTGGCCATCGATCTTCCGCACATCCCCCCGAAAAGCGCCGGCCCGCCGGAATGCTACCAGAAGGCCGCCGACACGCTGCGGGCCTGGCTCACGGACGGCACGCTCATTCGCGAGCCGCGCCCGGCCCTCTACGTGTACCACCAGATCTTCACGGTCCAGGGCCGCAAGTACACCCGGCGGATGTTCATCGCCCGCCTGCGCCTGGTGCCGTTTTCCGAGGGCGTCGTCCTGCCGCACGAGCAGACCTTCGGCGGCCCGAAGGAGGACCGGCTGGCCCTCATGAAGGCCACACGCTGCAATCTCTCGCCGGTTTTCGGGTTGTATTCCGACCCAAAGGACGAAATCGGCACCGCCTTTCAAGCCGCTGTTTCCCGAACGCCCGATGCGGTGGCCACGCTGGAAGACGTGGAGAACCGCGTCTGGATCGAGACCGACGCCAAGGCCGTCGACCGCGTTCGCTCCGTCATGGCCCCGAAAAAGGTCTTCATCGCCGACGGGCATCATCGGTACGGCACGGGGCTGATCTACCGTGACTTCGCGGCCCAGCAGGCCGGCGGCAAGCTGCCCGACGAACACCCCGCCCAGTACGTCCTGATGGTGCTGGCCAGCATGGACGACCCCGGTGCGCTGATTCTTCCCTACCCGCGCGTGCTCGCACACGTGGCGTTGGATGCCCTGCTGGCCGCCTGGAAGCCCGGCGCCGTTGAGACCCCCGCCGGAC
>JAFGJQ010000478.1 GCA_016929015.1 Phycisphaerae bacterium
AGGCTGTCCTGCCAGGGAGCATCCACGGCCTCGGTTCGGGCCTCGCACGGCGAGCCGTGGAAGCAGGGGGTTTGGCAGCCGCAGGCGACGAGGGGAGGGTCTTTCCTGGCCGGTGCCTGCGCGGCGTCATCGAGATGCACGCATCGTTTGATCCAGTCGGGGTGTTCCGCGAGGCGATCCGCCAGTTCCGCGCACCGGCGGAAGCCGCACAGGCCGCAATCCAGCCCGGGTAGAGTGACATGGGTTGACTCCATATGAATGCTCCTTCGCTCCGCTTTCGTGTTGGTTACTCGCCCCGGTAGAAGGTCTGTGCTTCCAGCGGCCGGACGACGCCGAAGTGCGCATGCCAGCCGATGTTCTTCTTGCCCACGCAGATCGTACAGGTCCCGACGGGGGGGTTGCCTCGCAGCAGCAGTTCGCCGTTGACGTCGGGTGTAGCCAGAGTCCGATCCACGAGCGGGTCGATGCCGATGCCGTGCAGCGCATTGACCTCGCGGACCCGGACCGCCGGCGCCGCGTCCAGGATGCGGGCGCGGAAGACCTCTCGCTCCGCCTGGGAGACGCGGTCGATCTTGGTCACAACCGCAACGTCGGCCAGGCTCAGCATGGGGCCGATTTTGCGCGGCAGGTTCATTCCGCTGGTCGCTTCCAGCACCACGATGCCCAGGCCGCCGTCCACGTAGGGGGAACAGCGCAGACACAGTCCGGCCGTCTCGACGAAGAGAATGTTGGATTCCACCTTCCGGGCCCACTCCAGCGCCTCGCCGAGGACCATAACGCTGCAGTGGTCCGGGCAGAGCTCTCCGGAGTACACCTTCTTCGTGGGGATGCCGAATTCGCGGGCCAGTTCCTCGTCTTCGTCGGCAAACTGGACGTCGATTTTCAGGTAGGCCGGCCTCCAGCCCGGTAAACTCGACGCCCTCGGTTCCGTTCCCGAAGAACCGATCAGCTTGCGAATCATGTGTCGCAGCACCGCAGTCTTGCCGGACGTAGCCGGCCCCGCACAAATGGCCAGTTTCATGCGACCGCCTCCAGATCATCGGTGGAGAATTCGTCGCCGCCGCGGATGCGTTCGCGGAACCGAGCCAGCCAGTCGTCGGCGGCTCGGACCCGCAGGGCAAGCTGCCGCTCGGCCGCTCCGCTCTCAATGACTTTTGTCATCGCTCCGCAGGCCATGACGATCCGCCGGTCAGAAAGCAAAGGGATGTAGGGGTCGTGCGTGACGAAGACGAATATCTTGCGGTGCTGCCGAAGGAGCTCGAGCGCTCTCATGCGGTGGATGCCGGCGTTCTCGATTTCGTCCAGCAGGATGATGGGGGCGTTGCCGATCACCACGGCATCCGCGATCAGGAGGGCACGTGTCTGGCCGCCCGACAGTTCCGTCATGCGGGAGTCCCGCTGGACGGCTTCCCCCGTAAGCTGGTTGGCGAAGGCAAGCGTCTCGCCCATTACCGCGTCCGTCTCGTGCTGACGGCTGTGGCGAATTTCCGCGTGAATCCGAAGGAAGTCGCGCACCGGGAGATCCGAGAGAAAGTTCGTGTGCTGTGTAATCAGCGCGATCGGATGCCGGGACGGATCGTCGCGGAAGTCCGGGTCCGGAGCCCGTCCGTTGATGAGGATGCGTCGGCCCGAAGGCGTGTTTCCGTCTGCCAACAACTCGAGGTCGTTGATCAGCGTGGTCTTTCCCGATCCGGTGGGGCCGACGATGCTGATGACGTCGCCCATGCGGAACGTGATCCGGGTAACGTGCTCTCGGTTTCCGCCTCGCCCGCACCCGCCCAGAAGTGTGATTTCTTCTATCATATTTCCCTCCGTTCGCGGCCTGCGAGCGGGGCCGGGGTGTCCGGCCCCCCGACCCAGGCCAGCCGTGGAACGTCCTTTCGACCCGTCTGATGCAGGTTTCATGCCACAGAAACATGCTGCTTTTTTTGTGCATGAATGAGGTTTTTTCCGGAACCCAGGATATTTGGTGGGTGAGGCTCGCATATATCCCGGGTGAACGATGGCCCGAGACGGCCCCACGAGCAACTACCGCAGGAACCCGTCTGGTGGACGTGATGTGACGGGACACGTGTGCCGGGGCGAGTGTACTGGGTGCGGCGGCGCTGTGATCGCGAGGCAGGAGGCGAGCGAGGGACGACGGCTTGCCGTTGGCCTGACAGTGTCAGAGGCCGGGAAGCCGTCTGAGGCGCAGGAGCGGGGTTGGCGCTTTCGTTCAATGCCACGATACTGGCGAGGCGGGCGTCGGGTGCCGGACCCCCGAGAGCTGAGGAGCTTCGTGTGCGGGCCAGGCCCTCGCGTCTGGCCGACAGGATAGATGTATGGGATCGATTTGTTGCGAGCATTGTACGGCCGCGTGCTGCAAGTACCTGGCGTTGCCGCTGGACAAGCCGAAGACGGCGCGGGACTTCGACGACATCCGCTGGTACCTCATGCACCAGGGGGTGACGGTGTTCATCGAGGATGGGGACTGGTACATCCAGCTTCCCACGCCATGCCGGCACCTTCGGCCGGACAACCTCTGCGGCACATATGAAACCCGACCGAAGATTTGCCGGGAATACAAGGCGGGCGAATGCGACTATTCCGGCGGAAACTACGGGTACGACGCGCTCTTCCAGTGTGAATCCGACCTGGCATCGTGGCTCCAGAAACGCAAGCCAGGCAAACGCGTTTCCGGCAGGGCGTCTCGATCGAACGGCCAGAAAGACGCGAGTTCGCGGACGACAGCCCGGCGTAACGGACGCGGAGGTCCCTGACGTGAAGCGGCGGCGGTGGGGTGGTTTCGCCCCGGCGTGGATCTGCATGGTCGGCCTGACCGGCTGTTTTGAAGCCTCGCTGGCCACAAGCACCGGCCCGCGTGCGAAAGGCGACTGGTCGGTGGCCGGGACGCAGATGGTCCACGTGGGTGAGGAAGTCGGGTTCGACTTCGTGATCTTCAAGCCGTTCACGCACTATCCGCTGGACCCGGAAGGGATCGCAACGTATGCGGTCCTGGACGTGGGCGAGGCCAGCGTTTTTGCAGAGGCGGGGCACCGGGGGCATTTTGAGTTCACGCACCACTTCCAGACGGAGCCCGCTGGCGCGGCTTTGCAGGCTCGCGCGACGGCCTACCGGGCGATCGGCGGGCGCGATCGGGGTCGCGTCCAGACGTCGTGGAGCGATTTCGCCGCGAACGAGCCGGACCGGCGTGTGGCGAGCGACACCGTCCGGCTTCGATTCTATCAGTCCGTCATCGAGCTGACCGTGCCCGTGGCGGCCGAGCCGCTCGATTTCTCCGCTGCCCGCCTGGAGATTCGCAAGTCGGACGGGACCGCCACGTCCGTCTACCAGGACCGAGCTTCGCGGCGGGGATTTCGCGTATCCGGCCCGGAGAAGCAGGTGTA
>JAFGJQ010000479.1 GCA_016929015.1 Phycisphaerae bacterium
ACGTGCAGGGCGAAATCGTGCAGAAGCTCGACCGCATTGCCAACGAGACCATCCAGAGCTGCCTGGGGTATCGGGGCAATGTGGCCATCATGGTTTCCGAAGAGGACGACGGGCCGCGCGTGGTCAAGGGCGAAGGCGAGCACGGCGCGCGGTACATCGTGCTGTTCGACCCGCTGGACGGATCGAGCAATATCGAAGTGGATGCGCCCGTCGGAACGATTTTCTCCATTCTGGCCACGCGCGACGACGTGAAGCACGCGGACGGACCGCTGCCGCACGTTCTCCAGCCGGGCGTCAACCAGGTGGCCGCCGGCTACGTCGTGTATGGCAGCAGTACGGTCCTGGCCTATACGACGGGCCACGGCGTGCATATGTTCACGCTGGACCCCGAGATCGGCGCGTACGTGCTGCATCGCGAGAACGTGCGAATGCCCGCGACGGGCCGGATATACAGCGTCAATGAGTCGAACGTCCGGTCTTTTCCGCGCGGCATTCGTCGCTACCTGGAGTGGGTGAAGACGGATGAGGCGGGACCGTACACCAGCCGGTACATCGGCTCGTTCGTCGCGGACTTCCACCGCACGCTGCTGCGCGGCGGCGTGTTTCTGTATCCGCCGACCGCGAAGAACCCCGACGGCAAACTACGTCTGATGTATGAGGCAAACCCGATGGCGTTTCTGGCCGAGCAGGCCGGGGGAATGGCCAGCGACGGCCGGCAGCGCATCATGAAGAAGGTGCCCACGTCGCTGCATGAGCGCACGCCCCTGATCATCGGCAGCGCGTCGGAAGTGGATCGCGTTCTGGGCTACCTGCACGAGTCCGACTGAGCGGCTCGGGAACGGCGGACCGCCGCCCCGAGCGTTCCGTTGCATTCGGTCAATTCACGCAGTTGAGCACGTTGCCGCTGTTCTTGAACGTCTGGACGATACGGACCGTCTCTTCGGCCACCGCCAACTGTGCCTGGTCCGTCGAGGCCCCGATGTGATGCGTTCCGTAGACGCGGTCGCACCGAATGACGGCGTCGTGGAACTCCTTGTCGTTGGCCCCGGGTTCCTGCTCAAACACGTCCAGTGCGGCACCGCGGAGCTTGCCGGCCTGGATCGCCTGGGCGACGGCGTTCTCATCCACGACACCGCCGCGGGCGCAGTGGATCAGGCAGGCCGTCGGCTTCATCAGGGCGAGTTGAGCGCTGCCGATCAGGTGCTTGGTGCCCTCGCCGCCGGGCGTGTGCACAGAAACGAAGTCCGATTCCTTCAAGAGCGTGTCCAGATCCACCTTGCGGGCGGCCAGCTTCTGCTCGGCGGCGGAGTTGGCCACGACGTCCGTGTACAGGAGGTTCATCTCGAAGGCCCCCGCCCGCTCGGCCAGCAACATGCCGATTTTGCCCAGGCCGATGATTCCCAGCGTCCGGCCCTTCAGCCCCAACGCCTTGCTGTATTCCTTCTTGTTCCACACGCCATTGCGCAGGTCCACTGTGTTGTGGACGATACGGCGGTCGAGCGCGACGATCATTCCCATCGCCAGCTCCGCAACGGCCGTGCTGTTCATGCCCGGGCAATTGGCGACTTTCACGCCCTTGGCGGACGCGGCCTTCACGTCGATCGTGTCGTACCCGGCGCCGGCCCGAATGACGAGCTTCAGCCCGGTGGCCGCCTGGATGGCCTCCGCCGGCACTTTGGTGGAACGAACGATCAGAATCTGGCACGCCGTATCCTTCAGTGCGGCAACCAGCGTGTCACCGGCGAGTTCCGGATTGGATATCACCTCGCAACCGGCGGCCTTGAGTTGCTCGATTCCCTGTGACTCGAACTTGTCGGCGATCAATACTTTCATGGATGCACCTCATACTCGCTTGCGTCGTGGAACCAGATCCGTTCGGGCGGATTCTACCATGGCCCGGTCACCGGGGGTATGGGGAGGGCGGATTTTGCAGTGAGTCGAGCACATAGGGCATGGAAACCGTCGCACACCGGCAGTGGATCCGTCGGTCCGGCCGCGACGCGACGCTCGCCGCCTGCGCTGCAGAGGTCGGGATACTACTCACCTGCGCCAAGGCGACGCTGGAATACGGAGAAGTCGGCCAGATCGACCGCGCCGTTTACGTTGAAGTCCACGGCATCGCAGCCGCTGGGCGGCGTCTGCGGATCGGGACCACTGAGGCACGTGGCGAAACTGGCGTAGTCGGCCAGGTCAATCGATCCGTCGCCGTTGGCGTCGCCGGCCCGAACGATTGTGCCGGGCGTGCGGACCACACGGAACCCAAGCGTGTTCAATCCCGACTGGGGTGTGGCATACTTGCGTTCGCTGTTCGTCATGCCCGGTCCGGAGGCGTCGCCCCACGCCCACGACCCGCCGCGCACGGCCCGGGACGTCAGCGCGTATTGGTCCTGCATCCACTCGAACAGATTGCCGCACAGGTCGTACAGGCCGTAGGCGTTGGCGGTGTCGTTTGTGGCAAACAGGTCGTACGTGGTCCCGTTGTAGTACCCGACCGGAGTGGTGCCCGGCTCGAATGGATCGCCGCTGGCGTTCCAGTTGGCGTCGGCGAGGGTGGCCGTGTTCCGACCGAAGCCGTAGGTCATGTTCTGGTACAGGTCTTGCCGCCACGCCGCGGCCTTGAACCACTCGTTGTAGTCGTCTGCCTGAAGGGCGTTGTTGTCCATGGGCAGCCGGTAGCCGCGGTAATCCGCAACAAGGGCCGCGCGTTCCGCGTCGTTCATGAAGCGGGCGGCCCAACTGGCCGGTGTGATGGTCAGCGGCCGCCACGTGCTCAGGCTGGCGCTCGTACCCTCGCCGTAGCAGCGTTGCAGCGGGCCGAATCCCTGGTCCAGGGTCAGCCAGTTGCAGAACTTCAGGGCGCCGTACCATGACACGCCGGCGACCGGGTGGTCGGCGAAGGCGGAATCGGACAGGACGTATTCGCCGCCGCTGTACGCAATGCGGCCGTTGGCTGCCGCATTGAAGATGAGCGTTCCGGTGCCGGCCGTGCCGGTGGTTCCGGTCTGCGCGGAGTGGATGTAGACGTTGCCGCTGTCCGTGTCGTGGTAGAGGTACTGGCCGCGCTCGTTGTCGAGGTTGGCCAGGGCGTTGTTGAGAAAGACGGCAAACTGGGCGTTGGTGATCTCGTAGATGCCGATGCGGTAGTCGTATTGCGGGCCGGCCGGCTGGTTCTGGGCCTTCGGCACGGTGGCCAGGGCCGGTGGGTCCAGGACCGGCGGCGGGCTGGGCAACCGGACGGCCATGGTCAGCGTGCTGTTGCCCTTGCCGGTGGTCAGGTTGAGGAAGTCGACTTCGCAGGTCTGGTCGGCTTCGAACAGGGACGCCTGCGCGTCGTCGATCGTGACGCGGACCTGGGCGGATTCGTACGGCTCCAGCGTTCCGCTCGCACCGAGGCCGTAATTGAGCCATATCCACGTGCAGCCGGGTCCCATCTGTACCGCATACTCGTTGGCGTTGGTGTCGTAGTTTGTGATGGTGTAAATCTGCTCGAGCGGCGTCAGCGTGCCGTCGGGCGCTCGATACGCTTCCAGGCCGGTTGCCGGTTCGATGGCGATGTGCGGGCCGATGGTCAGCGTGGCGCTGCGAGTCTGGACGCCCAGCGTGTCGTGGTCGGTCAGGCTGACGACGGCCTCGTACGTGCCCTCTGTGAGGGCGCCGGCAGCGGTGGCGTCGATTTCGACGGAAAGCGTCTGCGGCACGCCGGGCAGCGCGGTTCCGGAGGCAGTGGCCAGCCCGTTCACGAGCAACCAATTGGCGTTGCGCGTGGCGGTCCAGTCGATCGGGTAGTCGAAACGGTTCTCGATGGAATATGTCTTGGTGAGCGGGGTGATCTCGCCTCCGTACTCACCCGACGCGAAGAACGCTTCCGCCGGAGTAAGCCGTAGGGGGTCGTCCACGATCAACGTGACGGTTCGCGCTTCCTGCCGGCCGCTTGTCACGTCCTGGAACGTGAGAGTGGCCGTGTGGCTGCCGACGGCAAGGGACAAGGCGCCGGTGTTGATCGAGACGGCCACCGCCTGGCTGTTCTCCGGGCCGCTGTTCAGGGCGGTGGAGGGGATGGACGCCGCTCCGTTCAGGCTGATCCAGGTCTTGTTTGAGGTCACCGCATACTGGATGGGTGCGGTCCGCAGATTCGTGACGGTGTAGTCCTGTGAAGGCGGCAGGGTCTCGTCCTGGTACAGGAGGCTGAAGCTCAGTCCGTCGGTCGGCGTCACCTCCAGTGGCTCCCGAATGGTCAATTCGATTCGGCGCGTCTCCTGGTATCCGGTCGTGGTGTTTTCCAGAGTAATCGTGGCCGTGTGCATGCCGGGCGCGAGCGTCGCAGCGGCCGCGGCCAGAGCGATGGTGACGCCGGCGGGTGTTTCCGGTGTGACCGAGCCGGCCTGTGAGGATGCGCCGTTGACGGTTGCCCACGACTGGCTGGAGCTGACACGCCAGCTCATGGACCGGCGGGACGTGCTCGTGATGTTATAGACGATACTGGTGGTCGGCTCGAAGGGTCCGCCGTACCAGCCGGTGGCGACAATGCCGTCGGCGGGCGCAAATGTGACCGGCTCGGTGATGAGCAGTCGGGTTGGATGCGTGAACGTATCACCCGTCGTGATATCCTCGATCGTGATCTCGGCGACGCAGTCCAGCCGGCCCTGCACGACGCGGAATCCGGTGAACGGGTCGACCTGTTCCGGGAACTGGGCTTGGCGTACGTCTGCCTTCAGGACAGTGGATGCGGACGTGTCATTCCAGCATCCGCCGCGAATCGCGCGGTTGCCCGGGGCGGTGCCGTGGTCCTGGATCCATTCCCGCACGTTTCCGGTCAGATCGTAGAAGCCGTTGTTCGAGTTCTCTGTTACGAACGTGTCGTGGGTTGACCCGTCGTAGTAGCCGGTCGGCGTCGTGCCGTTGTCGAACGGATCGCCGCTGCTTTCGTAGTTCGCGTCCGCGGGGCTGAGGCTGCTTCGGCCGAAACCGTAGACGCTGTTCGCGCCGCCGTTCCAGGCGGCCGCCTTGTACCACTCGTTGAACGCGGATGCGTGGGCTGAGCCGTCATCCATGGGCAGCCGATACCCCGCGCAGTTGTCGACGAGGTCCTGTCGCTCCTCATCCGTCAGGTCCCTCGCGGCCCAATTGGTCGAATCAACGACCGTCGGACGCCAATTGGCCGCTACAGTTCCTTCGACGTAGGCGCGTTGGTCACTGGGCAGCCCGCTCTGAATCGTCAGCCAGTTGCAGTACTTGACTGCGCCGTACCAGCTCACGCCGACGACCGGGTGGTCGCCCCGTTCATCCGTCAGAACGTACTGGGTGGCGTCCGAATCATACTGGATGGCCCCGGCCACGTTGCCGTCAAAGACGAGCGTGCCGGCCCCCTGGGTCCCTACCTGCCCGTTGGCGCCGGAGGCGTTCACGTACACGCGGCTGTCGTCGATGTCGTGGTAGAGATACTGCCCGCGGGGGCCGGTGAGGTTCGCCAGGGCGCTGTTCAGGAAGGCGAGGTAGTCCGCATTCGTGACTTCAAACGTGCCCATGCGGAACGAGTATCGCGGTCCGGAAGGCTGTGCTTCGGCCGCGGGAACGGTCGTCATCGGTATGTACGGAGAAGCGGGAGGCAGCAGATCGTCGGCCGCTTCCGCCGGAGTGAGTGTGAGTGTACGGTCTCCGCCGGAGCCGACAACGCCGGACGTCTCGGCTTCGCCGTCGATCGTGAGCCACGATTGATCGACGGCCGCGGACCATTCCACGGGAACCCCCGTGCTGTTATCGAGGAGGATTGCATAGCTGGGTTCGGCGAAGGGGCCGCCCGCCGGCCCCGCGGCGGCGTACACGCAGTCGCTCGTATCGCACGATACGGCCACGGGGATTCGTGGGCCCGCCTGTACCACCCGGAACCCCGTCCAGGACCGCGTGGCGGATGCGGCGTCCGGGGCGATGGCGGTGTTCGCCAGGGCGGCTGCTTGCGTGTTGGACCAATGCCCTCCGCGTGTGCCGCGGTACGCCGAGCCGCCGCTCCAGTCCTGCACCCACTCGCTGACGTTGCCGGAGGCGTCGTACAGCCCGTAGCGGTTGACCGTGTCGGCCGTCTGGAAGCTGCCGTGCTTTGTTCCGTCGTAGTAGCCGGCCGGTGTCGGCCCGTTGTCGTAGGGATCGCCGCTGTTCTGGTAGTTCGCGTCCGCCCCGGTGAGGGTGTTGCGGCCGAAGCCGTACGTGGCGTTGGCCGTGCCCGTCCAGGCGGCGGCCTTGTACCACTCGTTGTACGCAGAGGCGGCAGTGGCCTGGTCGTCCATGGGCAGGCGGTAACCGCCGATCGTGGAGACCAGCGTCTGGCGTTCGGCTGTGTTCAGGTCGCGTGTTGCCCAGTCGGCGGCGGAGATCACCACCGGACGCCAGTCCGCCGCGGTTGTTCCTTCCGTGTAGGCTTGCTGGTCGGGATCGCCGCCCTGCACCACGGTGAGCCAGTTGCAGAATTTCGCCGCTCCGTACCAACTCACGCCTGCGACGGGGAAGTCTTCCTTTCCGGTTTGAACGACATACGCACCCGCGTCGAAGGAGATGGCGGCAGTGTCACCTGCGTCGAAGAGCATCGTTCCGGAGCCGGCCGTTCCGACCTCGCCGGCTGCACCATTCGGATTGATGTACACGCAGCCGCTGTCCGTGTCGTGGTACATGTAGCTGCCCAGGGGCGTGGCTCGGTTGGCTTCGCGAATCGCGCTGTTCAGAAACGCGGCGAACTCGGCGTTGGTGATCTCGCGCCTGGCGATACGGAACGTGTATGACGGCCCGCTTGGTTGGGCGTCGTCGGCCGGGACGATGGCCATGTTCAGCGTCAGGGGCGCGTCGTGCACGGTGAGCGTCGCTTCCCGGACGGCCGTGTTGCCGGTGACGTCATCGTGGAACAGGATGCTTGCCGTGTAGGTTCCGGGAGCCAGGACGCTGACCACCGCCGCGTTCAGCGTGATGGTGACGCTCTCCTCAAAGCCCGGACTGATCAGCAGGGCGTTGCCGCCGGTCAGTTCGATTTGTCCGTTGATCAGGAGCCACGATTCCAGCGGGTCCAGGTTGGTCGTGACCGAGCAGATCAGGAAGCCCGGCTGGTCATTGACCACCGTGTAGATCGCGGAGGCCGGCGTGAACGGCCCGCCCTGCGGTCCCTCGGGCTCGTGGGGCTCCTCCGGCTCCACGAGCAACGAGCCGGTGATGTCGAGGCCGACCGTGCGGGTTTCGAGGAAGGAGCCGGTGGTGGTTTCGTCAAACGTGAGCGTTGCCGGTTCGGACGGGCTCTGCAGGAGCTCGTAGGCCTCTTCGCCCAGCGTGACCTCGACTGTCGCCACGGCAAAGGCGTCGAGAACGATGGCTGCGGCCGGCTGGCCGTCAATCAGCAGCCACGAAGCGTCTGAGGTGACATCGATGGTGAGCGTTTTCCAGCAGCGGTTCGTCAGCGTGTAAGAGAAGGACTGCGGCGTGAACGGTCCGTAATAGGGGCCGGTGAACGTTCGGGTTTCGGCGGCGTCCGGTGTGAGGACCGGATTCAGGTAGGGTTCTGAGCGGGCGATGCGGAACCCCATGTAATTGCGTGTGTTTGACGGATAGTCGGACGTGGAGGTGTCCGCTCGCACGAAGCTGCCCGGCAGATTGAACGCGCCGCCACGGGCCCGCCGCGACGAGGGGCTTCCGGCCTGGTCCTGCACCCAT
>JAFGJQ010000480.1 GCA_016929015.1 Phycisphaerae bacterium
GGACGCTTGAAGTCATACGTGCGTACGTCCTTCGTCGTCTGGGCGGGCCGCCCGATGTCGATCGGCGCGTCGTCCGACTCCTGGGCGTCCATCGCCGCCAGCAGGGCATCCACTTCGCTTTGATCAAGTACGTCTGCCATCGTCGCCTGGTCGTGCCGGGCCTGCCGGCCCGGGCGCACGGAGTCCGTGCAGGTGTTTATCGGACAGTGAACATGCCGTCTTGAACCGCAGTCCGAAACCGATCGGATGAGGTCCCGCCCGGGAGTTTTCGGACGAACCGGGGTCCGGCCTCCAACCGGATCCGCGCGGCGGCTGGTTCCCGGCCGGCGGCGGGGCTACGATCAGGCGGATGGTCCGATATCTCTACTTTGACAACAACGCGACGACGCGGCCGCTGGAGACGGTGGTGGAGGCCATGCTGCCGTTTCTGCGCGACCAGTATGCCAATCCGTCCAGCCTGCACGCGTTCGGGCAGGGCGTGCGACATCGGATCGAGTGCGCCCGGGAACAGGTGGCGGCCTTGATCGGGTCGGATGCGCGAGAGATCGTGCTTACCAGTGGTGGGACGGAGGCCATCCACCTGGCCGTTCGGGGCACACTCAACGCAACACCCGACCGGCCGAAGCTGGTGATCTCGGACGTGGAACACAGCGCCGTCCGGAAGCTGGCGGACCGGCTCAAGGGTGAGGGCCGTCCGGTTGAGGCGGTCCCGGTGGACGGGTCGGGCCGGCTGGATCTGGACGCGCTGGCGTCCGTGCTGACACCGGACACGGGTCTGCTGTCTGTCATGTGGGCGAACAACGAAACGGGGGTGTTGTTCGATATCGATCGCGTCGCGGCGATCGCGCACGATCACGGGGTGCCCTTGCACGTCGACGCGGTACAGGCCGCGGGAAAGATTCCCATAGACGTGACGCGTGTCCCGGTGTCGCTGCTCAGCATATCCGGGCACAAGTTCCACGGACCCAAGGGAGTCGGTGCGCTGTACGTCCGGAAACGAAGCCGGCTCGAGCCGTTGCTGACCGGCGGCGGGCAGGAGCGAAGCCTTCGGGCGGGGACGGAGAACGTGCCGGGGATCATCGGGCTGGGGGTGGCGGCGGAGGCGGCGGTCCGGGAGGGGCCGGCGGAAGTGGATCGCATCCGCGGTCTGCGCGACGCGCTGGAGCGAGGGATTTGCGAGGCGGTCCCGTCGGCCCGGGTGAACGGCGGGCAAGCCCCGCGGATTGCCAACACGACGAACATCGGGTTTGCCGGACTGCAAGCCGAGGGCATTCTGCTGTTGCTGAGCGAGCGGGGCGTATGTGCGTCGGCGGGAGCGGCGTGCAGCAGCGGATCACTGGAGCCGTCGCACGTGCTGCAGGCGATGGGCGTGGACGTCCGCTACGCGCACGGATCGGTCCGGTTCAGCCTGTCCCGGTTCAACACGCCGGACGAGGTGCGGGAGGTGATCGGCCTGATGCCCGAGATTGTCTCCCGGTTGACGCCCGTGCATTCGCGGTAGACCATGACGGCCGGCTCCGTGGAAGAGCGTGTAACCGAAGGGATTCCCTATGATCGGCATCATCGGCGGCACGGGACTGGGCGCGGCGCTGTCCGCCTCCCAGACGGGCGAGGCGATTGAACTGGACACGCCGTTCGGGCGGCCCAGCGGGCCGTTCCTCCGTGCGAAATGGGAAAACGCAGACGTCGTGTTCCTGAACCGTCACGGGGACGGACACCTGTTGAACCCGTCGGCCGTGCCCTACCGCGCGAACCTGTTCGGGCTCAAGATGCTGGGCGTGGACACGGTGATCGCCAGCGGGGCGACGGGCAGCCTTCGGGACGAGATGGCGCCCGGCCATCTTGTGGTTTGCGACCAGGTGATCGACAAGACCTTCCGCCGGCCCGGCACGTTCTTTGACGAAGGGCTGGTGGCGCACGTGGAGTTTGCCGAGCCGTTCTGCCCGGCGCTTCGCCGGGTGATTCTCTCCGTCGCGGACAGCGTGTCCACGACGGTCCACCCCCGCGGAACGTACGTGTGCATGGAGGGTCCGCAGTTTTCCACGCGGGCCGAGTCGCACATGCACCGCGGCTGGGGCGGCGACCTGATCGGGATGACCTGCATGCCGGAGGCCAAACTGGCCCGTGAGGCGGAGATGGCCTACGCCCTGATCGCCCTGCCGACCGACTACGACTGCTGGCGTCCGCACAAGGGCGGCGATCGTCAAAAGCTTCTGGAAGAGATTCTCGGCAACCTGAAGCGCGCCACAGACAACGCCATTGCCCTGATCCAGGCCGCGGTGGCAAAGCTGGCGCGCGAGCCCATCGCCGACTGCGAGGCGTGGCACGCCCTGGAGCTCGGCATCTGGTCCGACCGGAACAAGGTGAATCCGGCCGTGGCAAAGCGGCTGGCACCGCTGCTGGGACGGCATTTTGCGCGGTCCTGACGGCAGGGCGTGACACGTTGCAGGCCGGTGAGTGAAATCCGTTCGATGAACAGCCTCTTCTCGATCCGTCGGTCTTCGTTTCCGGTCGTGCTGCTGGTTTGGGCCGCCCTGATGCCGGCCCGGGCGGATGAACCGCCGCCGACCACGCAGCCGGCCGATGCGGTTGCGGATACGTACCTCAACGAAAGCCTCGAGGCCCGCGAAGCTCTCGCGGCGGCCAATTCGCTGGCCGAGGCGCAGCAGTGGTTTCAGGCGGCGCGGACGCTCCAGGAGGCATCGCGATCGTACGGCGACACGCTGGTCCGGGCGGGCCCGGCTGACTACGTTCCGGTCCGCCTGGCGGTCAGCCGTACAGTGGCGTTGTGGCCGGCGGCAGGGCTGGCCGCCTATCGTGCGCTCTACGAAGACGAGGCCCGAAGGGGTCTGGAGCGTGCGGGAGCGCGGTTTGACCTGCCCACGCTGCTGGACCTGTTCGACGCGTATTTCTGCACGGAATCGGGCGTGGCCATCGGTGAGACGGCGGCGGAGCTGGCCCTTGTGTCGGGCAAGTTCGCGCTGGCGCAGTCGATCTACCGCCGCCTGTTGGACCTGCACCCGGACCGCGCTTCGCTTCGGGAGATGATGCTGCCGTGGCTGGCGGTCACCCTGGCCCTAATGGGTCACGGCGAGGCCGCCCGGCAGACGGCGGAAGAGGTGCACGACGGCGCTTCAAACGTCCGGTGGTTGGGCACGGTGCAGCCTTTGTCGTCCGTCGTGGAACAGTGCCTCTCGCAGTTCCAGCCACCTCCTTTGGGGGAGCATTCCTTCGACTGGCCGGCGTACGGCGGCGGTCCGGCCCGCGATTGCGCGGTTGCGTTTGACCCGGAAGACCTCGGCCTGCTCTATCACACGTCCGGAGGTTCCACGACGGCCGCGGAAGACGCAGATGACGATTCGGCGGCGAGCGCGGCGTTCCCCATCGTGGCGAACGGACGCCTGACGGTGGCGGACGGATTGTCCGTCTGGGCGGCGGATGCGCGTACCGGCCGGCTTCTCTGGCGGCACCGGGGGGTGCCGGAGGATTTCGCGGAGTCGTGGGGCTCGCTGCGCCGCTCCGTGCCCTGGTCCGCGCCGTGTGCCGCGGGCGATCGCGTGTACGCGGTGATCCATGCGGAGCCGGACGTTGGCTGGGGCGTTGGCATCGAGCGGCCGCACGTCAGCCGGCTGGTTTGCCTTCACGCGAACGACGGGCGGGAGGTTTGGCGGGTCGATGGAGCGGACCTGGCCGAGGGCTTCGTCGAGGTGCGATTCGAC
>JAFGJQ010000481.1 GCA_016929015.1 Phycisphaerae bacterium
ACGAAGGCGTTGTAGTCGTCACCGCTGTCGTCGTCCATCACGAACAGCCGCTCCTGGTCGTCATAGAGCGCAACGGAGATGTCGACGGCGCTGTCCGCGGCTTCGGCGGACACGCGGAGGGCGTCGCCCGGCTCCATCGGGCCCAGGTTGAACACGTCGAAATCACCGTACACGGAAATGGAACCCTGGAGGCGGGCAACTCCGCGACCCGCGTAGACCGCGACGATGGCGTCCTCAAACGAATCGTTGGGCTCGCCCCGCGTCTTGCCCAAAAGGGATATGGCGTTGGGATCGCGATTGCCGTCCTCGATTGCCCCGGAACCCCCCGCCGAGCCGGCCGGCTGACCCGTTGCCCCACAGCCGACCAGTAAGCTGCCGACGATCACGCACGGCAAGAAATGCCGAACGACGGATTTGAAACCAACCCGCTCTGCTGTTCTTTTCACGCCTTGCACCTCTCGGTTGAGCCATTCTACGGCCGCCCGGGCGTCCGGCAACAGACGCAGCAAAAGGCCCTTCTGTCTCATTCGGGGGGCACCGATGCGGATGGCGGACCAGGCTCGGAAACTGGCATTATCGGCTGGGAGGCAGCCGGGGCTGTTGTCGTTCCGGGCTGTGTCGTCGGCACCGGCACGGACACGCCGAATTCACGGGACAGCCACGCGGCAAACTGCTGAAGCTCGGCGTGATCCGGGTATCGGGACAGGAGCTCGGCGACAAACGCCCCCACCGCCGCGGGATCGTTGCCGGCCTGGAGGGACCGGGCGAGAGCCTCCAGACAGGCGGTCAGATCCCCTCTCAGATAGGAAAGCTGCGCCGCCAACTCCCATCCGCCGGGATGGCGGGGGTCCAATTCGATCGCGCGCTCGACCCATGCCTGCACGCGCTGCATATCCACGTCCGTACCGTGCGAAATCAGCAACCGGCAGAGGATCACATAGCGATTGGCGACGTCACGATCGACCGCCTCCGGGACCGGATGGCCAATGAGCGGCGCGAGCAGTTTGTCTCGCACAACGTCCTCCTGATCGGCGGCCAGTCGGTAGAGAACAAGCAGCTCATTCACGGTCCGGATCACCTCACGACCGATGTGCGAAGGCGGGGCCTCCTTCACCGCCAGTTTGGCCGTCTCGATGGCCGGCAGCGGGTCACTCGGGTTGGCGAAAAACCGGGCTTGGGACAACTCCGCGTAGCACGAAGCCAGCCCCACCGGAGCGGACTCCGGCAGCTTGCCGTACAGTCGGATCGCCTCCTGCAGCAGAGACGACGCCTGCTCATGTCGACCGAAGGCCTGGGAGAGCATGGCGCAGAGCCGCAGCCGCTCGGGCGCCCAGGGAGTCTCCCAGTCCGCGAACGAATCCACCCGGGTCGCCTGGAGCGATCGGTCCAGAACAGGCTCATACGCCTCCGTGAACGTTTCGGCCTCGGTGATTCGCTCCAGGAAATCGTCGTACACCGGCACGATTCGGCGGTAGCGAAGCGGACGGGCCGCAATGTCAAAAAGCTCGTCCAGCGACCGCTGCCCCACGGCCATCGTGGCGTACGTCGCTGCAAAAACGGGATGGAACGGCTGCCGCCGAAGCTCGCGATCCAGGGCGTCGACCGCCGCGCCCATGTACTGGGCCGCCTCCTTCTCGTTCTGAGCGATCAGCGCCAGGCGATGCTCCAACTCCCGCAACTGGAACTGAAGCCAGCCCGCGTTCCAGAACTGCGGCGCCTTGTCCAGAAGGGCCGCCAACTGCTCGAGGCATTCACGTTTGCGCACCAGACAGCGCTCGAGGTCCTCCTGCGCTGCGGCGATGAGCCGTGCATCGGGCGGCGACGTCTGGTACGCCCGCTGCAGCCGGCCCATCGCCTGGTCATAGTCGTGCCGCGCGGCGTAGAGGCGCACGGTCACCTGACGGTCAACCGCCACGAGACGGCGCTGCGGAGGCAGACGCCACGCGGCGGCGTAGTCCGAACGGGCGATCGCCTCGTCCCAGCGCAGCGCCTCCGCGTGTTCGATCGCCTCGTTCTGGCCGCACGCCGCGGCAAAGTCCCGGCGGGCCAGCTCCGCGGCGGGAACGGCCAGCAGCACGCCGACGCCCAGCACCAGGCCGCGCCGCAACGGTGTTCGCTGCAGAACGCTCACGGGCGACCGGTCCCGCGTGTAGCTCATGGCCCAGATCAGCCCCCAAAGCGTGTAGAACAACGTGGGCACGCCCGGCAGGCGCAGACCGACGCCGAGCGCCTCCTCAACCGCAAGGCCGAGCCAGGCCGATGTCAGAAGAATCAGCGACCAGCGACACCTCGCCGTCGGCAACGCCGGCAAGGCGAGCATGACCGCGCGGAAGGTCAGGCCCAGCGCACCTGCAAACAGGATGAGGCCGACCACACCCAGGTCCGCAAACACCTCCAAATACTCGCTGTGAGCGTGGCTCACGCGGGCGTCCAGGGCCTGCGGGTCATTCAGCACGTCCCGGACGGCCAGGGCGTCACCCTTGCGGGCAAACCCGCCCTGCCCTTGCCCGAGGAAGACCCGGTCCGCGTTGAGATCCAGAGCGTACTGCCACGCATACAGCCGAACACGCATCGAGGCGCTGCGCCCTCGCGCGGAAGGAGCGTCCTTGCTCTGCCAGACGTATGCCGCTCCCCCCAACGCCAGCAACACGGCCAGACCGACCACCACCAGACGCCCGCGAAACCGCAAAGCCAGAAACAACACCGTCAAAAACGCCGCGCTCAGACCGACCGCCGCCCCACGCGACGACGTCAGATAGAACGCGCCGCCCAGCAACGGCAGCACCGCCAGGCCGGCCAACGCCACCGCGACACGACGCCCGCGAGAACCATCCGTTCGACCCACGAAGAACCCCGCCGCCGCACCCATGGCCAGAATCAGCCCGGGAATCAGACACGCGGCAAGCGTCGTCGGGTTGCCGACCGGATACGACGCACGAAGGACCGGGTTGCGCTCCCGCCAGTACAACACGGCCATCAGCGCCGTGGCCACGGCCGTCACCAGCACAACGTGCCCTGCATGGCGGGCCGTCACGCGGCTCAGGCCCAGCCCCAGGGCAAACGTCCAGAGGTAGTGCATGGCCAGCAGGGCCGAGCCGGCGAGCGCGATGTCGCGTCCGGGCTGCGACCAAGTCACGCTGGCAAATGACCACAGAACGTAAAGAACGGCAAATGCCCATGCGCCGGTCAGTGGGTGAATCTGCCGGCGGGTCACCGGGACGACCGGGCCGCCGGCGCCGTCGGCCGGGCGCTCCTCCACGATGGTGTCCGTCTCGCTGATTCCTTCCCCCCGTCGGGGTCCGCGGGCCACGGCCACAACCACGACCACCGCCGCGACGGCGGCCCCCATGCATAAAACCAGCGACTTGATGGCAACCCCGTCCGGCGTGGGATACGACGCGCGGAGATTCAGCAGGCGAACCACCGCCCAGAGCAGCGAGTCCGGCTGCCAGGAAACGGCACCGTCGGGCAGAATCTCCGGCTCACCCGCCGAGGTCAGAAGGCATCCGCCCGCCACTACCGCGACCACGAGAACGATGAGCACCACGTGCAATGGCCGGACATGGTCTCGATCGGCAATACGAATCAGGCTCATGGGCTGCGGTCAGCTTTCCGGGGTTTCCCGGCCGCCGGTGCGACCGGACCACAACGAGTCCTCAATTCCGGCGCGCCGGTTGGCCACGCGTGCCAGCGCGAACAGCCAGTCTCCGAGCCGGTTCAGATACACCAAAATGCCCGGATCCACCGTACCGCCGTGGGCCGCGCGGACCACGGACCGTTCGGCGCGACGACAGACGGTGCGAGCCACGTGCAGCCGAGCCGCCGGTTCGCAGCCGCCGGGAAGAATGAAATTCCGCAGCGGGCCGGCCTCTGCGTCGGCGGCGTCGATCCAATGCTCCAACCGGGCGGCCGCGGCTGAGTCGATTCGGGCGGTCACAGGCATGTCTGATTCACAGGCCAGGGCCGCGCCGATGAGAAAAAGATCCCGCTGCACGGCGCGAAGGGGCTCCGCCAGCGCGGCATCTGTGCAGGCGACCGCCGCCAGACCGATCGCCGCATTCAGTTCGTCCACGTCACCGCAGGCGGCCACCTGGTCATGGTCCTTCGCGACGCGGCGCCCGCCGAACAGGCCGGTCCGGCCGTGGTCACCCCCGCCGGTGTAGAGCTTCATGCCATCACTTCCGTTTCCGGCTCAATGCCGAAAATGCCGAGTTCCCGTGAAGATCATGGCGGCCTGACGTTCATTACAGGCCCGAATCGCCTCTTCGTCGCGCTTGGAACCGCCCGGCTGGATGATCGCCGTGACGCCGGCGTCCAACAGGATATCCGGGCCGTCGCGAAACGGGAAGAACGCGTCCGACGCCGCCACGGCGCCGGCCAGGGATTCCGTGTGCCCGTTCTCGCGGGCGGCCCACGTGGCGATCCGGCACGACATGACTCGCGACATCTGCCCGGCCCCGTTGCCGATGAGTATGCCGTTGCGGCAGATGGAGATGGCGTTGCTTTTGGTGTGCTTGCACACCAGCCAGGCCAGCCGCAGATCTTCAAGCTCCCGCTCGTCCGGGGCGCGGTCGGTCACCACGCGCCATTCGCTCTCATTCAAGCCGACGGTGTCACGGCCCTGGATGAGAAGGTTCCCGGGCACCGAACGTATGACGTGTTCGGGCCATCCCGCCATGGACATGCCGTTCCCCACGTCAATCAGCCGCACACGGCTTCCCCACGGCTTTCGCGTCCGGATGACCTGGACCGCGTCATCTCCGAACGACGGAGCGAGCCACACCTCCACGAAGAACGCCCCGGCGCCGGCCGCCTTGCCCCAGCGCTGGAGCGAATCCATCACGGCCTCCGCGAAGGCCGCATCCACGCAAAAGTTCACGGCCAGTATGCCGCCCATGGCCGCGTTCGGATCGCCCAGATACGCCCGGCGGTATGCCTCCACAGCGCCTTCCGCCACCCCCACACCGCAAGGGTTCGTGTGCTTGATGAAGCAGGCAACCGGAAGAATCTCCCCGTGCCATCGCGTCAACTCCGCGCAGAGTTCCAGGGCGGCGCCGGCGTCGACCAGGTTGTTGTACGAAAGGTCGGGTCCGCCGGTCTTTCCCGTGAGCCATTCCGTCAGACCGGACAGTGAGCACACCTCCGCCTTCTGGTGCGGGTTCTCACCATAGCGCAGCACTTCGCGGCTGCGAAGGTGGATCGCGCGGAACTCCGGCTCGTCGGGATTCTGCGGATGAGCGGTCAGCCACGTGGCGATCGCGGCGTCGTATCGGCAGGTCTGCTCGAAGGCTCGCGAGGCAAGGCGCAAAGGCACGAAACTCTGTGTATCCGTCGCGCTTCGCAGGGATTCGAGCACACCCTCGTACTCCCCGGGCCCGCAGACCACGCGCACGTGGCGGGAGTTCTTCGCCGCGGCCCGCAGCAGGGACGGACCGCCGATGTCGATCATCTCAATGGCCTGCTCGAGAGTGCAGTCCGGTCGGGCCACCGTATCCTCGAACGGGTAGAGGTTCACGACCACCAACTCGATCGGCTGAATTCCCTGCTCGGCAAGCTGCCGCATGTGCTCGGGGTTGTCCCGGTCGGCCAGGATGGCCGCGTGAATCCGCGGATGCAGGGTCTTGACCCGCCCGTCCAGCATCTCCGGAAAGCCGGTGACCTCCTCGACCAGCGTGACGGGGATGCCCGCGTCCGTCAGGTGCCGGGCCGTCCCGCCGGTCGAGAGGATCTCGAACCCGATCTCCTCGCGCAGGACCCGGGCGAAATCGACCAGGCCGGTCTTGTCGTAGACGCTGATCAGGGCTCGTCTGGCGTGGTGCTGGCTCATGAACGTTCCGTCATCCTGGCGTCGGACCGCGGCAGTAGCCCGTCCGGCCGCCGCTGATCCGGATGATAGCGGGTACGTCCCGGAAGGAAAGCGGTCCCGGGCCGCGGGAAGCGACGCATCTTCCGGCGCCGACAACGGTTCCGAAGGACCGTCCGGAAGGCGCGCCAGGGCATCGGTAGCGGGCCGTCCGTCCGGAAAATCAGCACGCCGCCCACTTGCCCGCCGCCCGGGCATCTGCTACCTTGCCGATCGGCTTGTCCCGGCGACCGGCTTCGGGCGTCCCCGCGTGCCTGGCCCGCCGTGTTTCTGCCAGGCGAATCGGTCGTATGCCCAGGGACGTAGCCCCCCGGACCGCAGGCGTGGCGGTCAAGCCGAGGTGTGGTGCGCAAGCCGAAGGTAACCCTCAGGAAAGGACGTATGGCGATGAAGAGCGGATTCGCGGGACGGGTCGGTCGTTTCCTGTCCGTGGCAGCCGCGCTGTGCCTGCTGGCCGGCTGTGCCAGGCAGGCAAAGCGGCTGGAGATCCACTGGTATACCCCCATGAGTGACGTGGCGGCGGACGACGACGCCACGGACCTCGATTCGTTCGTGGAAATGCGCTGGAGCCGGCACCGGTGCCCGCCCATCGCCTGGCCCGCCTCCTCGCCGGACCGCAAGGGTGACTACACGGTGTATTCCCTGCCGGAGGGCCGGTACGAGTTTGAATACCTGGTCCCCTCCAGTGAGAAGGAGATGCTCTACGGCGAGCTGGACGTATTCGGCCCCGTGGGCACGCGGATGCGGGAATTCCTCCGCCGAACCTTTGTGACCATCAGCCCCGGACGACCCGGGGGCGATCCCGGTTTCACGTCCATCATCACGGAGGAAGACCTCGACCGCGTCCGGCGCGGCGACATGGTGACCAAGGTCCTCTTCATTGCGGACATGCAAGCCGTTGACCGGCGGCTGGACATGATCGAGCAGGAACTCCGCCGCATCCGTGACCTGCAGACCCGCCAAACCGGACAGCTGGAGTACTGGAAGGTGAAGCTCGCGGACCGGCGGCGAAACGCCTTCTACAACAGCGAGTACGGCGTGGACATCCCCGCGTCCGGACTGGCCGCCGCCCAGACGCTCATGGGCGCCGAAACGTACCACTGGTACCGCTACACGCAGGCAGAGGACAAGGTTCGGACCTACGAAGAACAGATTGCCGAGCTGGACGAGCCCGCCCGACGCCTGCGGGAGGAACGGGCGGCCCTGCGGGGCATCCTGTCCAACGCCAAAATCGTGTGCCGGCAAAACGAGATGATGCTCGCCACCTGCAATATGCAGGAACGCTTTACCGACATGACGGACCAGATCAACCAGACGCGGCCCACGCTCCAGGGCCCGGAATACGACTTCATACACCCGTACTTTGCCAGCGGCATGACCATGTCCCTGGGCTACTGGCGCAGCCTGGAAAACAACACGGAAATGGACAGGCGGGACAAGCAAATCGGGAAAATCGTCATGATCATGCGACTGGGTGGTCGCGCGCCAACCGGTCGCTGACGGCTCGACAAGGCCGAACGGGGCATCCGGTTCGGTCCTGCAATCCCCTCAGAATTCACAGCCCCGGCCGGCAAAGGCCGGGGCTTTTTCTGCGCGCGTGCCGAACGGCCGTCCAACCGTCGGGATCGGCCCGCTGATTTTCTGCTGGCCATCGTCCCGGGTTCGAGTACACTGATGCGGCATGATCTTTGGGGCCCCAGCCGGTGCCCGCGCGGTTTCACGTCAATTCGCAGGAGAGGATCGCACGATGGACCACAAGCAACTGGACCACGCGTATCACCGCTCGCGCGTCGATGCGCACATTGGCGGCAGCGTTGTCTTCATCTTTTTCCTGCTCGCCCTGACGTTCCTGGTGGGCGACAAGTTTGAGCCGTTCCAGCAAGGCGCTAGCTTCTGGGAGCCCACCCTGCTGACTTGGCGGGCGGATTCCAACGCATGGATTCCCGCGCGGGGAGTGCTGGACTTCGAGACCAGCCAGACGTGGCAGCGCCGGCCCGCCTCGTGCGCACCGGAAGACGCTTCACCCGAAACCCCGCCGACCACTTTTCCCGCGGGCGCGGTCGCCCGCACCATCCGTTCGGATGAGGGAGGCCGCCAGCCGAAGCCGAACCCACCGCCGGACAACCCGATCACCCCGACCGACGAACCCGGTGCCGCAGAACACGCGTCGGGCCACGTCGAGCCGGGCATGCCGGCCGACTCAGAAGCGGAGACACCGAAACCGGCACCCGCGCCATCGGAACCCCAGGCCGGTACACAAGCGACCATCACCACCGCCTCGCACAGCCCCATCATCACGAAGGAGTTGTACCCCGGCGTCTACTCGCTGGTGGTGGTGCTGGGCAGCCTGTTCGCCGCGTACTTCCTGTACCGCTGCGCCCAGCGGCAGGCCCGGCTGATGCTGAGCGTCTACCCGGCCAGCGACCCGAAACGCCCGTACGACCGCCCCTGGTCGGAAATCCGCATCACGTTCTGGGCGTTGTTCGTGGTGCTGATCGGCGTGTTGTTCCTGTTTCTGATGTGACGCCGTCTGACACGCGAGGCAAGAAAACCGTCACCGGGAAACCGTGAGGCCGTCCGTCGCAAGAAAGTGCTCGCGAAGGTGCCTCCATTCGTCGTCGTCCATTTCCCATTCGCTGTAGAGGGCAATACCCTGATAATGCGAGGGCAATGCGTCCAGACTGCACAGCCCGGCATGAACGCCGGCCAAGGCGTGCTCCAGATTCTCGACGGCCGGGTGGTGGTATCCCACGCCCGTGTCGTCATAGGCCGGCAAGCCCAGCAGCACCGGCGTTCCGGCCGACCAGATCAGAACCTCCGTAGTCCATTGCGCAATCAGGCGGCGATAGGGCTTGGCCCACCTCAGGGAGGTATCGTACATCATGACGGAGACCTGATCCACCCGACCGGCGACTTCCCTGAAGTACTCCTGCTCCCAGTGGACATCAGGAAAGCGATGCCAGACGGTCGGAGGAGGATAAGCGGCAACTGAAAGGATCTTTCCCGGCGGCAAGGCAGCGCGAAGCTCATCGAGCAACTCGAGCAGATCGGCGTCACCGGAGGGCCACGGTTCAATGTTGAGATGCACTCCGGCGAAGCCGGGAAAACTCGCCAGCAGTTCCCGGACAGAAGCCACAAAGCCGTGACGCCACGCCGGCACATCGGGCAGACAGTGAACACCACGAACACCACCTACCCACGGAATAACGCGTATCCCCTGCGTCCCGTCCAGAAAACGCTGGACCTGCCCGGGGTCCAGACCGGGCAGTTGCCCATTGGGTCCGGCCGGGCACAGATGCGGGAACACGTCGGTGATGCGGTGCATACGGAGAATCTGGGCCAACCGCGCAATCTCCTCCGAATCACGAAGCCGCAGCTTCAGCGCGTCGCCGGCATCACCGCTGAACCAGGCGTCATCCGCGAGCCAACCATGTTGCAGCCATATCGCGTTGTGGCCGCGATCGTGCCGACCGTCGGTAAAGTCCTTTCCCGGCGACCAACACACGTAGGCCGCACTGCCGACCCCTGCGAGAAGCAGGACAGGCATGATCGTCCGCCAGGGCGGACGTCTGCACCAGTTGGGAATGCGACAGAGCACCACTCTTCTTGCGTTCGGGCAACGCAATCTTACGCATGACAGACGGCTCGCACGGCGGACCCTGCGGCCACTCCCCGGATTCCTTCGTTCCTCCCCCGTTGCCGCGGGCGTGTCCGGAGGCATAATAGCCGGCATGGCAGCGAACCCGGGGCAGGAAATCGAGCGGTTGCGGGCGGAAATCCAGCGGCACGACCACCTCTATTACGTCAAGGCAACCCCGGAAATCTCCGACCGCGAGTACGACCGGCTGATAGAGCAACTGCGGGCACTGGAGAGCAAGCACCCGGAGCTTATCACGCCCGACTCCCCCACCCAGCGGGTGGGCGACCAGCCCGTGGAGGGTTTCGAGCACGTCGCACACGCCGTACCCATGCTCTCCATCGACAACACGTACGATGAGACCCAGCTCCGCGAATTCGATGCCCGCGTGGCCAAGGGCCTGGACGGCCGGCCCTACCGCTACATGGTGGACCCCAAGGTGGACGGCGTGGCCGTTTCGCTGCGATACGAAGAGGGCCGGCTGGTGCTGGCCGCCTCGCGCGGCGACGGCGTCACGGGCGACCGGATCACGCACACCGCGCGAACGGTCCGATCCGTGCCCCTGCGGCTTCAGGGGAAAAACCTGCCGCGCGTGTGTGAGGTGCGGGGGGAAATCTTCTGGCCCAAGGACGATTTCGCCCACTACAACACGGCCCGGGCCGCGGCCGGCGAAGAGACGTTCAAGAACCCCCGCAACGCCACGGCCGGCACGCTCAAGCAACTGGACCCCCGCAAGATCGCCGACCGCAATCTGCGCTTCGTGGCCCACGGCTTCGGGCAGGTGGAGCCGCTGCAGGCCCATCGCGCGTCGGAGTTGTTCGACCAGTTCACCGAGTGGGGCATCCCCGTGAACCCGGAGCGGACGATCGCGGAGACCGTCGACGACGTGGTCGCGCTGTGCCACGAATGGGAGACGAAACGGTACGAGCTGGAGTACGAGACGGATGGCCTGGTCATCAAGGTCGACTCCCTCGACCAGCGGGACATTCTCGGGGCCACCAGCAAGTACCCGCGCTGGTGCATCGCGTTCAAGTTCGCGGCGGAGCAGGCGGAAAGTCGGCTGCTGCGGGTGGACTTCCAGGTGGGCAAGCTGGGCACCATCACCCCGCGGGCGGTCATGGAGCCGGTGCTGCTGGCCGGCACCACCGTGCAGCACGCATCGCTGCACAACTTCGACCAGGTGCGGCGGCTGGACGTGCGGGTGAGCGACACGGTGATCATCGAGAAGGCCGGTGAGATCATCCCGCAGGTCGTACGGGTGGTCGGCGAGAAGCGGCCGAAAGACGCCAAGGAAATCCGGCCGCCCCAAAAGTGCCCCGCATGTGGCGGCGAGGTGATGCAGGACGAGGGCGGCGTGTACGTCCGCTGCATCAACCCCGGCTGCATCGCCCAGCGAAAGGAGCGGCTCATCTACTTCTGTGGCCGCGACCAGATGGACATCGAAGGCGCCGGCCAGGCCCTGATCGAACAACTCGTGGATCACGAACTCGTCCGGGATTGCGCAGACCTGTTCCTGCTTCCGAAACACCGCGCGGCGGTCGAAGGGCTCGTGTTCAATCACGAGCGCGTGGTCAAGGGCCAGACCAAAACGATCCACGTGGAATTCGGCGCCAAACGGACCGACGCCCTGTTCGAAGCATTGGAAGCCGCCAAAAAGCAGCCGCTGGCCCGCCTGCTGGCGGCGATGAACATCCGCCACGTGGGGGGCGCCACCGCCGAGCTGCTGGCGGAGCATTTCGAGACCCTCGAAAAGATCGCTGACGCCTCGGAAGAGGAGTTGACCGAGGTCGAGGGCGTGGGAACGGAAGTGGCCGGCAGCATCCGGAAGTTCTTCGCGAGCAAGGACGGCCGCAAGCTCATCGACCGCCTGGCCGACGCAGGGGTCAACATGTGTCAGCCCAAGAAGCAGGCAGCGAAAGACGGCCCGTTCGCCGGCATGACGGTCGTCGTCACCGGCACACTGGACAGCCTGAGCCGCAAAGAGGCGGAAGACCTCATCAAGTCGCTGGGGGGAAAGGCCGCCGGCTCCGTCAGCGGGAAGACCGGTCTCGTGGTGGTCGGTGATTCTCCGGGCTCAAAAGCAGAGAAGGCCCGCTCGCTGGGCGTCGAGACCGTCAACGAGGCCGAGTTCCTTCGTCGAGCCGGGCGCCGATAGGACGAAGCGCCATGACACAGCCCGCTGCGCAAGCACGTCACACGCACGACGCGCAGTACGTCGCCGAAATCCAGCGCGTGACCTGGGGCGGGCTGGCGGCCAACGTCGTGCTGGCGGGCTTCAAGATCGCGGGCGGGCTGCTCGGTTCCAGTCAGGCAGTGGTGGCCGACGCCGTACACACCCTCTCCGACAGCGGCACGGACCTCGCCATTCTCATCGGCGTGCGTTTCTGGTCCAAGCCGCCCGACGCCGGGCACCCGCACGGCCACCGGCGGATCGAGACCATGGTCACCACGGCCATCGCGCTCATCCTGGCGATCGTGGCGGCGGGGCTGGTCTACAACGCCCTGAACACTATGCATGAACATCGCACGCAGCCGCCGGGCGGCATCGCCCTGGCCGCCGCCCTGCTTTCCATCGGAATCAAGGAAGCCATGTACCGCTGGACGGCCGCGGTCGGCCGGCGGCACAAGTCCTCCGCCCTGATCGCCAACGCCTGGCACCACCGCAGCGACGCGCTGAGTTCCATTCCGGCCGCCGTAGCGGTGGGTGTGGCCACACTCAAGCCGGGTTGGGCCTTTGTCGACCACGTGGGCGCCGTGATGGTGTCGCTCTTCGTGTTCCATGCCGCATGGAAGATCGGCAAACCCGCCCTGGGCCAGCTCGTGGACGCCGGGGCACCGCAGGCAGATCGCGAACGCATCGAGCGGTTGGTCCGGTCCGTGCCCGGCGTCCGGGACGTAGAGTCGCTCCGTACGCGCTATGTCGGTTCCGGGCTCCAGGTGGACCTGCACCTGCAGGTCGACGGCGATCTGACCGTGCGGGAAGGCCACGCCATCGCGGGCCGCGTCAAGCATCACTTGATCGACCACGGCCCGGACGTGGTGGACGTGGTAGTCCACGTGGAGCCGTACGGCGAGCACACCCGGCCACAGGGGCCGGCAAAATGAACAAGGGCCGGGGGAGGGGTTTTAGATCCCGCCGGGTCTGGTCCCTCCTTGTGGGGCCGGCTTTCCAGCCGGTCTGTGAGCGTGGGGTAACGCCCTCCGGCGCATCGGACAGGGTGTAGGACCGGGTCCGAACGCGGGAGGCGTGACAATGAGCACTCTGACGTCGTATCCCAGCCGCGAGATCAAAGCGATGGCCGATCCGGAAGCAACCGTGCAGCACACATACGCCCGCTGCGCCCAGGCGTTCTGCCGCTTTTTCACGGTCCGGGTCGGTGGCGATTCGCACACGGTTGATGACTTGATGCAGCAGCTCTGGCTTCGCTCTCGGCTCCAGGCCCACGCCCTTCGGGACCCGAATCCGGAGCCGTGGCTCTGGCGAATTGCACGGAACCTGCTGCAAGAGCATCACCGGAAGCGCCGCCGGACGTCCGGGGACGAGCCTCTGGCCCAGCCGGACCTGGCGCGCCGCCTTGCCCAGCGCTTTGACACCGAGGATCTGCCGCCGGAGACGCTCGCCCGCAAGGAAGTCCAGGACCAGCTCCTGCTGGCGATCACGGAATTGACCAGTGATGAGCAGGCCCTGCTCATCGGATGCTACTTTGAGGGCCGGACTCAGACGGAGTTGGCCGCGATTCTGAATATCAGTGAACGAGCCGTCGAGGGCCGACTCTACCGGGCCCGGATCGCCCTTCGCGAAAAGCTCGCTCACCTGGCGTGATAGGAGGACCTGTCATGTTGAACGATCACGATTCCAACGACGCGATTCGACACCGCAACCTGGAGCGCATCGGCCGGGCGCTGCCGTTGCCACCGAGCGCCGACGCGGACCGTCAGGCGCGCTGGCAGAATGCCGGATTGACCCCGGGTGCCGTACACCCCGGACGAGGAGTCTGGAACATGAAGAGATACACAAGAACGGCGCTGGCCACCACGGGCATCGCCGCAGCGCTGGCGGCGGCGGTATGGTTTGGACTGGGGCCCGCGAACATCGTTTCCGCCGCAACGGTTTTTGAGAGCTTTCGGTCCGCCCTGGCCCAGTCGCTGTCCATCCACATCGACGGCATTCAGTTCGAGCAGGCGAGCATCGAGGGAGACATCATCGTCGACCGTTCGGGCGAGCCCGGTGCGGAAACGCGATACGCGGAGGTGCACGTTCTGTTGGCTGCAGACAACCCGCAGTGGAACGACCTGGACGCGGTGCTGGCAATCTGTCAATCGCCGTCCGAAGCCTGGCAATACGGCCGGGGAAGCGGCGGCATGTACTCCGGAGTCGGACAGGTTGCGATGACTGAATACCTTGTGCGCGGCCAGTCGTGGCGTGACTTCGCCCGGCAGCCACTCGACCACTTCGGCAGCATGCCCAGCGAACTCGGTTTCGGCAGCGAGGAAAGCAGTGTGACGTACCGGTTCACGCGGGAGCAGCGAATCGTTGTCGAGCAACTGCTGCGGTTCCTCCTGGATTTGACCAATGCCGAGACGGCCGGGCAGGTCATCGCGAATGTGCAGGATTCGGCCGGCGACGTGCGCGTCGAGCGAATCGAGAAGGACAGCTACGTGTTGCATGCGAGCCGGTTCACACAACTCGGCGATCTGGCGTTTGTCAAGCGGACGGCGCCCGACGTGGGCGATCTCGTAAGGCAGGCGGTGTACACTTTCGGCTACGACCCGACATCGAAGCGAATCCTGTCGACCCAGTTCGCACCGCCAACAGAGTTGTATGAAACAGGCGTCGCGATCTCGCGCGACACCGCCGAGTTCCCGCTCGACACACCGGAGGCGTTGGTTCCCTTCCTGCGGGAGCGGGCGGTCACCGTGGAGGCGGACCAGTCAAACAAGGATGAGTGGGTGATCCGCGTGACGGGCTACCCGTTCGCCACGGACTCCTCGGGGCTGGAATGGCTCGGCGACTACCTGACCGCCCTGCGAGACTCGCTCACGCTGACCATCGAGTATGACGCCGCCGCCTCGGCGGTCCGGCGGGCGGAGTTCCGCGGAATCGGCCCGTCCGACGGCCGTGTAACGCTCGACCTGGGTCCGGTGATCCTGGATCCGCAGCGTTTGCGATCGGAGTCATGGGTCACGCCGCAGACGAAAATCATCGGCCGGTAACGAGCCGCGCCGACGAGACTGGCCGGCGCTCCGCGGCCGGGGATCGCCAGGGTCCACGGTTCTGGAACCGTGGACCCGGCCGCGGAATCACTCAGGCGGCGGGTCTGGCCGGACGCCGTCGAGCACTTCGCGGATGCGGCGCAACAGGTCGCGCCGGCTGAACGGCTTGGCGAGAAACTCAACGTTGTCGTCCAGCACGCCATGGTGGGCAATGATGTCCGCGGTGTAGCCGGACATGAACAGCGTTCTGAGGGCCGGCCGCTGCTCTTGAAGCGTTTCGGTCAGGCGTCTGCCGTTGATATCGGGCATAATGACGTCAGTGATCAGCAGGTGGATGGTTCGCTCGTGCTCGGCCGCCTGCCGCAGGGCATCTTCGCCGTTGGCGGCCGTCAGCACCGTGTAACCCGCCTGCCGCAGCATGTGGGTCACGAGTTGTCGCACGGAGTCGTCGTCCTCGCAGACGAGGATCGTCTCCGTTCCCCCCACGGATGATTCCACCGCCGGGGCAGCGACCGGAGCGTCCTCGACCGGCGTTGTGAGCGCGGGCAGGTAGACCCGGAACGTGGAGCCGCGGCCGACCTCGCTGTACACGGTAATGTGCCCGCCCGCCTGGGTCACGATGCCGTAAACGGTGGCTAGGCCCAGCCCGGTGCCCTGGCCCACCGACTTGGTCGTGAAGAACGGCTCGAAGACCCGTTCCAGCGTTTCGCGGCTCATCCCGACGCCGGTGTCGCTGACGGCCAGCAACACGTGCGGCCCGGGGTGGGTATTGGGGTGGGCCTCCGTGTACGTCTCATCCAGCAACTCATTGCTGGTTTCGACGACGATGCGCCCGCCGTCGGGCATGGCATCCCGCGCGTTGACCACCAGGTTGACGATCACCTGCTCCATCTGGCCGCCGTCGGCCCAGACGGGAGACAGGTCCGAGGCCAGACGCAGCTCCAGCCGCACGTTCTCCGTCAGGAGCCGTTGCAGCATCTTGGCCGCATCCTCCAGCGTTTGATTGAGATTCAGGGCCTCCGGCTGGGCCAGGCCGCGGCGGCTGAACAGCAACAACTGACGCGTCAGGTCGGCGGCGCGCAAGGCGCCGCGCTCCACTTCCTTGAGTTCGATCATCGGCGCGTCGTTCGGCGGCGTTTGGGAAGCCAGGGCCTGCTGCATCAGGTCGACGTTCCCGAGAATGGCGGTAAGGATGTTGTTGAAGTCGTGTGCGACGCCGCCGGCGAGCTGCCCGACGGCCTCCATCTTCTGCGATTGCCGCAGTTGGCGTTCGAGCCTGGCGCGTTCCTCCTCGGCCGCCTTTTGCTCCGTCACGTCGCGGCAGACGGCGAAGATCAGCTCCTGTTCGAGAAGCGGATACGAATTCCAGGACAACCAGCGATACGTGCCGTCCTTGCGGCGGTACCGGTTCTCGAAGGACCGCACCTCCAGCCCCTGGCGCAGGCGATCGACGGAGGCGACGGTGGCGGGCACGTCGTCCGGATGCACGAGATCGAGGAAGACCGGCTCCGTCAGTTCCGCGGCGCTCCAGCCCAGCGCGCGCGTCCACGCCGGATTCACCTGCTTGAAGCGCCCGTCAAACCCGGCGATGCAGAGCATGTCGATCGAGAGGTTGAACAGGCGGTCCCGCTCCTCTTCCATGCGATTCAGATCAGCGATGAAGCGGGCCTGCTGCACGTTCTGATAGGCCTTGGTGGACAGTTCCTTCGAGAGAATGAAAAGCGTGTGGGCCACCCTGCGGAACTGCTCCTCCGACATCACGGGCACTTCTTCCAGTGCCCGGCGGAACGCCTCCGGGTCCACGCCGATCTCCTCGGCATACCGGGCGATCTGCTCCAGGTCGAGACGCTCGTTGCGAACCTGACCGATCAGCCAGTTGGCCACGTGCTTGCCGCCCACCATAATGCTGGCCCCCGCGCCCCACAAACCGGCACTCAGGCACGGCCGCACCGTCGGGCCGTCGATGCACACCTGGCCCAGCGACGAGTCGGAGAGGTGGCATCTCTGGCGGCCCTTCTCGCTCTTGCGGATGAACTCCGCGCACAGGCGACAGAACCCGCTCGGACGGGTGATCGGCGTTCCGTCGGGATCGGTGATTAGCTGTGCCGTGCCGCTCGATTCCGTGAACGCATCCTGGAGTTTCTGGATCTCCTCGAGGTCGAACAAATCGGAGAAGGTGATCGTTGCGGTGTCGTCCAGCGGGCGCGTCATGGCGACCAGGCGGCTCTGCAGCGCCTGTTCCGCCCGCTTACGCTCGGTGATGTCCTGGACGGTTACGACGTATCCGGCGGCGGGATCCTCTGGGCGCAGTACGGACCCGGTCAGCAGCACGTCGATGAACGTCCCGTCCTTGCGCCGAAAGCGGCTCTCCATGCTGGCGTGCCGGCCCTGGCCGGCCTCCACGTACAAACAGCGACCGACCTCCTCATACTCCTCCGGATCGCTATAGAGCAATCGCGCGCCATGGTGAAGGAGTTCGTCCAGGCTGTAGCCGGTCAACTCGCTCATGGAGTCGTTCGCGTTCAGAATCACACGGTCCCGGGTGAACGCAATGCCGATCGGCGCCGCGCGGAAGACGCTGCGGAGCGTGGATTCACTGGCCTTGAGCTCCCGATCGGCCCGGCGGTGTTCACTCACGTCCGCCAGGATGGACATCGCCCCGACGATGTTCCCGGCCGCGTCGCGCAGGGGCGCGGTGGAAACGCTGACGTCCACCAGGCTGCCATCCTTGCGCCGGCGCACGCGGTCCTGCACGTGGATGCCGACGCCGTGCAGGGCTTGCTCGATCGTGGAGTCAGCCTCCTTCTCATCCTCCGGCAGCGCCAGCGGGTAGGGGCGGCCGACCACCTCCGCGGCGCTCCAGCCGAAGATCTTCTCCGCCGCCGGGCTCCACTGTGTAACTTTGCGATCCGCACCGTACGTGACGATGGCCAGCGGCGAGGCCGTCACCAGCGCCTGCAGCGTCTCGTTGGTCCGGCGCAGCGTCTCCTCCGCCCGTTTGCGCTCGGTAATGTCACGCATGATCGAGGAATAATGCTCGACGTGCCCATCGGCCGCGCGGTGCGCCATGAGTAATTGCGACACCGAAATCTCCCGGCCGCCGGCGTCGAGAATGGCGGTCTCGCCCTGCCAGAAACCGGTCTGATTGACCGCGGGCAACGCCTCGTCGCGCAGCAGGCGATGCGCCCAGGTCGGATACAACTCGCTGAGATCGTGCGTGTCCAGCGCCGCATCCTCGTCCCATCCCAGCAGCCGCCGGCCGGCGGCGTTGAGATAGAACAAGCCCCCTCCGGGATCATTCATCACCACTACGTCGCTCGTGCTGTCCAGGATTGCCGTCAGGCGCGTCCGCTCCTCCTCGATGCGCCTGCGCTCGGTGATATCGATGCCTACTCCCATCATGAACGGGCCGTCGGGCGTCATGAGCCGGGCAATATTGATGAGGTAAGGTACAAAGCGTCCTTTCTTGTTGACCAGAGTAGTCTCAAACGCCCCACCGACACCGGTATCGAGGACTGATTTGACAAGGGCCATGCCAACTGCCGCGTCCTCAGGCGTTTCATGCCAGTCCGCAATATACCAGTCGCGAAGCTCGTCGGCGGTGAACCCCATCGCAGTCTCGTGGGCCTTGTTCCAACGCTTCAAGTGGCAAGTCGAATCATACAGGAAGAAGATCCCCGGCAGGCTTTCCAACAGCTTTTCCGTGAACTGCTTCTCTGCCAACAGCTCCGTTTCGGCCCGCTTGCGGTCGGTCAGGTCGGTGTGCGTTCCAACCATACGCAGCGGACGGCCGTCGGGCGTGCGACTTACGACCTTGCCTCGGTCGAGAATCCACTTCCAACGGCCGTCCCGGCAGCGCATCCGGTGCTCGCTCACGTATGTGGCGGTCTGCCCGGACAGGTGTCGTTCCAGATCGGCCCGGGCGCGCGGCAGATCGTCCGGATGCACCCTCTCTTCCCACTCCGCGAAGTTCCCCCCGACCTCGTCCTCGGCGTAACCCAACATGGCCTTCCACTGCCGTGAGAAGAAGACCTCTTTGGTCTGCGCGTTCCAGTCCCACACCCCGTCGCCGGACCCTTCGAGCGCGAACTGCCAGCGCTCCTCGGCAGCACGCAGCGCCCGCTCCGCCCGCTTGCGCTCGGTAATGTCCTGAACGGTCACGACGTGGCCCGCGGAAGGGTCGTCGGGACGCAGCACGGACCCGGTCAGCAGCACGTCAACCGCGGTGCCGTCCTTGCGGCGCAGACGGGCCTCGATATGCGCGTGCCCGCCGGCGGGCGCCGGTCCGTACAGTTTGCGACCGACTTCCTCGAATTCTTCCTGCGTGAAGTACAGGTGGCGAGATGATTCTCCCACGAACTCGGCCTGGCTGTACCCCAGCAGATCACACAGAAACTCATTCACACTAACCGTCGTGCGATTCTTGACGAAGATGATGCCGATGGGCGCCGCCTGAAAGAGCCCCCGAAGCCGCGATTCACTCTCCTTCAACTCGCGATCCGCCCGCCGGTATTCGGTAACTTCAAATGCAATCTCGATAACGCCTGATATCTCGCCCTGATCGTCGAAGACGGGAGCGGCATGCAGCTCCCAGATCTTCCCGTTCGGCGTATCGCGATCTCCGAATTCCGGTATTCCGGAGACGAAACAGCGCTGCACGGGGCACGCTTCGCACGGTTCGGACAGGCCGTGCCGGCAGCGGTAGCAGTACTGTCCAAGCATTTCGCCGGTCTCGAAGCCCATGCTCGTATTCTTTGTATACTCGTTGGCCCAGACGACCTTCAGGTCGGGCGACAGCAGCACGAGCGAACCGGGAATGGCCCCCAGAATCGACTGGAACTCCTGGGACAGGGCGCGGTACTTCCGCTCACTCTCCCGTAGTTCGTTCTCCGCCTGCATGCGCTGCGTGATGTCGTGGTGCATGATCACCGCGTTCGTGATCGTGCCGTGCTCGTCCTTGACCGGCGAGATCGTCACCTCCAGGATGACGTGCTTGGCCGGTCCGTGCCGGCCAAGCGTCCAGCGGGCCATGTCGTAATCCAACGTGAAACGCGCGGTTTTCCCTTCGTTGAATACGGATTCGACCAGGGGCATGAACCCCTGCTCCCGCACGATGTCGTCCTGCAGAACGTTGTATCGGTGGATGACGTCCTCCTCGGCGATGCCCAGCAGATCGCAGCAGGCCCGGTTGATGCGGATCAGCATGCCCTGAGCGTCCGAAATCCATATCGCGTACGGATTCTGCCCGACGATGTTGTCCAGCAACCGCTCGCGCCTCTGAGTATCCGCCTCGATCTGCTTGCGTTCGGTGACGTCGCGCACAACCGCGAGCAGGTCCCGGCCCGACCCCAACGACACGCGGCTCAGGGCAACGTCGGTGTCAAAGACCGTTCCATCCCGCCGCCGATGGCGCCACTCGAAGAACACCATGCCGGTCTCCGCGGCCTGCCTTGCGTGGGCCGGGCCGATCTCCACGGATGAGGAACCGTCTGCCTGCTGCGGGGCCCAGAAATGCGAAATGGGCAGTTCACGGATCTGCTCGCGTGTCGCACCGAACATCTCCAGGGCACGCTGATTACACTCGACAACGTGCAATTGTCCGTTATCGCCGCGCAACAGAAGGATGGCGTCGCCCGCGGCTTCGAACAGCGCCCGGTACTTCGTCTCGCTCTCGCGCAGCTTCTCCTCCGCCTGCTTGCGCTGCACGATCCGCCACATGCCGCTCATCAGCAGCGTCAGTTGACGCACGTCAGACTCGTCATAGTCCGATTCCTTGTTGCCGACACCGGCCACGATCACGATCCGGTCGCCGTCAAAGACCGGAACGTTCATGTGCCGCTGAACCGCGACGTGCCCGGCCGGCGTGCCCTTCTTCCACGGATTGGGCACTGCGCAGTCATTCGTGATGATCGGGCGACGCTGCCGCACCGCCTCGTCCCAAAGCCCGGTCTCGGTAACGACGTACTCCACCGGCCGGTCCTGGACCGCGCACTCAGCCATCGCGCCCTTCGACCACGCAAACATGGTCAGCGTGCTCTCGTCCTCGCCGGCAAAGGCGATGTAACCGAGTTTGCTGCGGGTCAGCCGCACGGCCTCCTCCATCGCGAACTCGGCAATCTCCGTAAGCGACGCCTCCGTCATCTGGTTCAGGCGCAGCAGGGCTTCCAGCCGCGCCTCGTTCAGTTGAAGCGTCTCCTCGGCCTGCTTGCGCTCCGTCACGTCCTTGATCACGCCCATCATGCGATGGGCCCGGCCGGCGTCGTCATACAGGCACGCCCCCTCGTCACTCACGTGCATGTACGTCCCATCGGCCTTGCGGAAGCGGTACTCGCAGTGATGCGTCCGGCGGTCGCGGATCGCAACGTCCAGCACCGCCATCGCGTGCCCGAGGTCTTCCGGATGCACGTATTCCTGCCAGCCCGCCAGGCCGCGTGCGTTCATCTCGTCCGGCGCGTACCCCGTAATCTCCCGGAGCCGACCCGACCAGTGAACGGCGCCGGAGGCAAAGTCCCAGTCGTAAATGAGCTGGCCCGTGAGCTCGGCGACGCGCCGAAAACGCTCTTCGCTTTCCCGCAGGGACTCATCCGCCGCTTTGCGCTCCGTGATGTCCGAAAAGACGATCAGGCCCGCGATCAACTCGCCGTCGCGACCGCGGATCGGCGTACCGCTTATGGACGCCCAGCGCCGCGTGCCGTCCTTGCGAATCACCCCGTAGTCTGCGTTCGTGAACGTCTCCCCTTGCAACGTGCGGGCAAGTGGCAGTTTCTCCGGCGGGGTCGGCGTACCGTCCGGCAGGATGTCACGCCACGTCTGCCGCCGGTAACTCTCCGCCAGCGGCATGCCGGTGTAGTCCGGCTCGTCCGTCTTCCCCAAAAATTCACGGGCCGCTCGGTTGGCAATGCCGATCTTCCGCTCCCGTGCATGCGCCAGCACTATGGGAACGGGCGATTGCTCAACAACCGCCTCCAGCAGCAGGCGCGTGCGCTCCAGCTCAGCCTCGGCCTTCTTGCGCTCAGAGATGTCAATGCCCACTCCGATCACACACGGCTTGCCGTCCCGAATCACACGCATGCCCTGGAAACAGAACGGCGTTTCTCGCCCATCCTTCGCAACGAGGACCGTTTCGACCCCGCCCGACCCCTGCGCAAACGTGTCCCGGATGCTCTCCGCAACCTCCTCCCAACAGTCACGCCGGATCATCTGGTACACGGTTTGCCCGGCGATCTCCTCCGCCGCGTATCCGGTGACCGTCTCCACGTTCCGGTTCCATTTCGCCAGCCGGCCGCTCTCGTCAAAAACCAGGAACACGCCGGGCATCGCCTCAATGGCCGACTCGGAGAAATGCCGTTCCTGCCGGACCGTCTCCTCCGCTTCCTTACGCTCCGTGATGTCCTCGTAGAACCCCACAACTCCACAGATCCCCCCGTCCTCCGTCCGCAGCGGCAATTTGGTCGTATCGATCCACAGACGCGTCCCATCGGCCTGCTGCAACGGCTCGACGATATGCCCGCGTGGCCGGCCGGACTCGATCACCGCACGGTCTTCGGCACGGTAGGCCTCCGCCTCCTCCCGCGGCCACGGCAGGTCGAAATCCGTCTTCCCCACGATCTCCGAAGAACTCCCCAGGCCCACGGCCTGCGCGAACCGCTCGTTGCAGCCCAGGTACACGCCCTCACAGTCCTTCCAGAACACCGGATGCGGCACGGCATCGAGAACCTGAGCCGCGATCTGCCGGCACACAAACTCCGGTGGCGGAGGTGACTTCCCCGCGCCCCCCGATCGCACGGAGGTCTTGCCGGAAACGCGACCCGAAGCGTCACCGTCTGGAGCCATACTCACACCTCATTCGCACAAATGCCAAAACCAGCGAAGCGCCCCATCCCAGCCCGACCGAGACAGCGGAGCAACGCGTGGCACACGTATGACATGACATGCGACCGCGCAATGCCCGGTACTGCGTAGCCCGCCCACCCAGCAGGCATTATAGGACACTGCCGCCACCGAGAACATCGGAAAGTCACAGGGCGCCGCCGCACGGCGCATCGTCCGTGTTGCGGTCAGTACGGATTGTCTCAAACACGCCAAGTGGCCGGCTTTCGGACGCCTTGGCACAAACACACTCGCACCCGCTCAGTCCGCGCCGCCTTCCACCCTGTTCGACGACATGCCGCTGAAGTTGTCCCGTCTGCGTAGCGCTTGCCCGGCTATCGCGTACGACCGGCGACTCAACGTGCCCCAACGCCGCCCGAACGCTCCGCCCCCCGACGCACGAGCAAACCCCGATCGCCCGCCGCCCGTTCCACGAGTCCCAACACTGACGCGGCACCATACGCCTCTCGCCCCTGGTCCCGAATGGAAAGCTGCCGAGACCCGCGAACGCGCGACCGGTTGGCCCTGGACATCGGATCGAACGTGCAACGGCACTCAGTCGTCCGCAGCGAGCAAGTCGATCACGTCGCGGGCGGGCCCACCGGGCTCGGTGGACGCGGACGCGAAATCAAGCGGAAGCACCCGGACATCCGGGCCGCGGGGACGCCAGACGCGCGGGTCCGTCGGCCCGAACAGTGCGATGGTGGGCACGCCACAGGCGGCAGCCAGGTGTGTCATACCGGCGTCGTTGCCGATGAAGGCCGCGGCGGAACGGATGACCTCGGTCGCGCGGCCCAGCGACGCCTCGTATGTCACGGGTGCCGTCTGCGCAAGCCGCTGAGCGAACGCGGGCCCCTGCTGGTCCTCCTCGACCGGACCGATCATCCAGGCAACCGCGCGGCCGGCGGCAAGCAGATGCCGCACCACCACCTCCAGCACGGGAAGCGGACAGCACTTGTCCCGTCCACCACTGCCGGGATGCACCATGACCGGCGCGGCGGGGGGAATCGGCTCGGCCTTGTGGAACAAGGCGGCATCCGTCACGCGTGCATCCAGCCCGGCCGTGGCCAGCGCATCCGACCATTGCCGCGTCACGTGCCGACCCGCAGCGAGCGTCTCCGGCGTCGGGCGCGGATCGATCGCCACAACCGTTCCAGGGCACCGGTCGCGAAGCGCAACGGCTGCCGCGGACTCCGGCCCACCCAGAAAGCTGATCGCGACATCTGCTCCGGCAAGCCGCGCGGTCAACGACGCGGACAACTCAGCCTGACCCGCGAACAGCGTATGCAGCCCGACGTCCTCCGGATCGAACGCCGCAGTCAGAAGGCCCTGCCCGACCGCCCAGCGAGCCAGCGGGCAACGCACGATCCCATCCACGCGAGCCTGAGGAGCCAGTCGGCGCACGGCCGCCACCACGTGCAATGTCAGGACGAAATCGCCGAGGGCACCACCGTGTAGGAACAGGATGTTGCGGAATGAGGGAATCATCGACCCAGGCGCCCGCTCAATCGTCGGGAGAATCACCCGCACGCGTGATCCAGCCGCCGCCCAAAACCATGTCCCCGTCGTAGAACACGACGGCCTGGCCCGGCGTGACGGCCCGCTGCGGCTCGTCAAATACGACGCGCACGGCGCCATCCGCCAACCGTTCCACCGTGGCCGGCGCCGCCGTGTGCAGGTAGCGAATCTTCACGTCGGCCCGGAATGCGTCCGGCACGTCCGCCAGGTAATGGGTCCGATCGGCGACCAGCGTGCGACTCAGCAGCCGGTCGGCATCGCCCACGGTCACCTCCTGCGTGGTCACGTCCACGCGGGTCACGTAGATCGGCCGGCCGGCCGCGATGCCCAGCCCGCGCCGCTGCCCGATCGTGAAGTTCGGCACGCCCTCGTGCCGGCCGAGCACCCGGCCCTCGGCGTCCACGACGTTGCCCGGCACAAACGCCTCCGGATGCCGCTGGCGGACCACTCGCGCGTAATCGTCGTCCGGCACAAAGCAGATTTCGACGGAGTCCGGCTTGTCGGACACCGGCAGGCCCAGTCGCTGTGCCTCCGCCCGAACCTGCGGCTTGGTCAACTCGCCCACGGAAAACCGCACCCGACCCAGGTCACTTCGATTCAGTCCGAAAAGCGCGTACGACTGGTCCTTTGCCGCGTCCCGCGCGCGGCAGAGCGCGGGCTCACCCCCGCGCGTACCGATGCGTGCGTAGTGGCCGGTGGCAACGAAGCGTGCGCCCACCGCGTCCGCATACTCCAGCAGCTTCCCGAACTTCAGGCGGCTGTTGCAGATGATGCAGGGGTTCGGCGTGCGGCCGGCGGCGTACTCCGCGGCGAAGTAGTCGATGATCGCGTCGAAATCCTCGCGGAAGTCCATGGCCTGGAAGGGAATACCCAATATTCCGGCCACGGACTGCGCGTCGGCCGCGTGCGATCCGCCGGAGCAACCCTGGTGCGATCGCGAAGTCGCGTCGCTCGATGCCGGGTTTGGCGGCGCCGGCGTTTCCACGCCGGTTCGCATGAAGAGCCCGACCACGTCGTAGCCCTGCTCGTGCAGAAGGCCGGCCGCCACGCTGGAGTCCACCCCCCCGCTCATGGCGACCACCACTTTCTCCCGCGATGCCATGCAATCTCCTCAACACCGGCCGGCCGGAAAGCCCCCAGCCCGTCCGGAGCATGGGATTGTAGAAAGGCGGTGGCAGGGGATCAAAACGGAGCGGCAGACTCAGCGGTCCGGCGACTCCGCTTCCGGCACGGACGGCTGGGGCTCCGTCTGGCGATCTTCGGCGATGCGAATCTGACCGGACCTGGGAATGGGATCAAGACGTCGCTGCAGCTCGCGGAACATCTCGTCAATCGGGCCGTAAAGCTCTCGGATTTCGCGTTCGATCTCGTCGGGGTCCGCGGGCAGTTCGCCTGCAATCATTCGTTCCAGCCGGTCCAGTTCGATGCGGCGGCGATCGTGGTAGGCCGTCGCCCGTTCCTGCATCTCCCGGAGAATGGACATCGCCGCACCCCGCTGGGCCGCATCAAGGCTGTAATAGTCGCAGAACTCCTCGACGAACCGGGCCCAGGCCTGCAACTCCTCGGCCACTTCCGCCTGGGCCGCCGGCCGGGAGGCGGGCACGGCATCGCGTTCCGCCGGGTCCGGCTGGTTTCTCGGCTGGGGCGGCGGCGCCGGAGGCTGCCGCTCCGCTCCGGGCCAGGTGGCCGGGTCAAACTCGCCGCGCTTCCACTGAGAGAGGGTGGCTCGCCAATTCTCGACGCGACGCCAGGTGCGGCGGCGGTCCTCGTCAAACCGGACGCGTTGCTCCTCCGTCAGAATCGCCCGCAACTCGCGATCTCCCGCGCCGAGTTCCTGCTCGATGCGCTCCCACAGGGGCAAAGCGCGCGACGCCCACCGCGCCACGCGCCGCGGATCGGGCGGCGTGGACGACGATCGCGCGTCGATCATTTCATTCAGCAGGGGCTTGAGTTCCTGCTCGTTCTCCCGCATGAACTTCGGCCAGCGTTTCAGGAGAATCGCCTCAAACTGCTGCTGCTGCGACTCCGTCAGACCCAGGGCCTCGCCCTTGATCCGCGCCGCCTGCTGAAGCTGCCGCTCGATCATCGCTTCGCTCGGCCAGAACGGATCAGAGGCGGTCGACGCCGGGCGATTCTCGGTGGGGCCGGGTGCGGAAGGCTCGTCGGCAACAACAGGAACAGCCAGAAGAAACAGGATAACGAATCGGCGGGTCATTGATGTCACTCCCGCGGGGCGAGCCAAGAGCACAACAAGTGTACGCGATTCGCGTATAGACGAAAGGCCCTCTTACAAGATTCGACGCGGCGCCGCGTCCCGCCGGGCGCAAGTATGCCGCAACCCCCGGGTAGACAAGAAAAGGCGGTGCAGCGAGGGGAAACTGGTGGTCCCCAACGCTGCCCCGCCTGGTTCGTCAAGCCGCAAACGGGCCAACCGCGATGAATGCTACCGCGATGCCTTCTTCACGCTGGGATCCAGCACGTAGATCTCGACGCGCCGATTCTGCTGGCGCCCTTCCTTCGTGTCGTTCGACGCGATCGGCTGGAACTCGCCGCAGCCGGCGGACACCAGCTTGCCTCCCGTAATGCCGGAATCCAGCAACTGCCGGACCACCGTCAGGGCGCGCTGGCTGCTCAGCTCCCAGTTGTCTTTCCACTTCGACTTCTTGATGGGATCCGCATCGGTATGCCCGTAGACCATGACCTCTTTGTCCGGATAGGTCGACTGGATGGTCGCCACCACCTCGTCGATCTTGGGGATCGCCTCTTTGCGGAGAACGGCCATGCCGGAGTTGAAGAGGAACTCGGCGTCCAGCGCAATCATGGCCCCGCCCGGAACGGCCGTCCAGCCTTCGGGCACCTCGGGCACCGCCGCGAGTTCGCCGCGCAGCGCGTCGTTCTCGGCCCGGGCGGCCAAATACTGATCGTGCCAGCGGTCGCGATCATTCCGCATCTGCGCCAACTGGTCGTGGCAGTTGTCCAGATCACCCTGGGCCTGCTGATAGTTCTGCCTCAGCATGGCCATCTCTTCATTCTCGCCGCAACCCACCGTCATTACGACCATGCCGATGACGGCTGCCAGCATCATTCCACGCACATACTTCGCCATTACTTTGCCTCCTTGCTTCACGAGGACGCGTTCGCCCGGTCCTCCCGAAGACCAAAAACGCCGCATACTGCCCATGCCGTTTCGGCCACGCTACGACTTCATTCCGGATTCGTCCGGCGGAGTATGCGGAGGTTCCTCCCGCAAAATCTCCGCCCGCTTCGCGTCGATCCGCCGCTCCTGCTCGGCCAACTCCGCCTCCCGACGACGCCGGTCTTCCTCAAAAGCCCGTCGGGCCGACTCCTGACCCAGCTCCCGCAGGTCCCTCCAAACCGAAAACACCGTCAACGCAACCCAGTACGTGACGATGGCCCCCGCCGCCGTGGACAACAGCAGCCACAGGACGTTGACGTTCTCGTACGTTCCGAAGAACCAGAACGTTACGCGGTGGTTGCGGTTAAAGAGGATAATCAGTACGACCGCGATTGCAACCGCGACCACCAGAGCCAGTTTCACATATGTTCGCAGCCGTTTCAGCACAAGTTTCATCGGAAGCTCTCCTGACACCGGCCCAGGAAATTCAGGATTTCGCCCCAAGCCCCAGCAACTCAACCAGTTCGATCAGGTTCCGCACCGGCTGGAATTCCACCAGCGGGTTCAGAAACACGACCGTACCCAGAAACGCCAGCGACAACCACGGCACCAACGGAATGGCCCTCGACTGCTTGAACGGCAGCAACAGCACCCAACCGGCCAGGGCGATCAGGCACGTGATCACAAACCCCAGGGCCACGACCGGCCATCCCGCCACGCAGCCGGCCGCCCCCATCAAATGGATGTCACCGTCACCAAAAGCCTCCCGCCCGAACACGAGAGTCCCCCCGATTCGCACCGCCCACCCGATGCCCGCCGCCACCACAAGCCCGGCCGCCGCCGTCGCCAGGCCGAACACCGGTTGCCACTGCCCGGCCGCCGTCGGACTCCAGTGGAGAACGGCCCTCATCCACCGCCGACCCGGCTCGAAATGAAGGTAGACCAGCAGCGCCGCACAGGCCAGCACGATGGACGGCAGGAGTCGCGCCAACTCGCGCAGCACCATCCGCCGTGCCTGGGGCCGTTCCGAGTCAATCGCCTCGATGATCTGCACGTCGGCGGGCCGCCGAACCGCGCCCACCACCAGAATGAGCCCGAAGTAACCCAGCAGCGGCAGCCCGTACCGCAGCCAGGCGTGCCGGGCCGGGTCGTCCGAGGCGTTCGCTTTCGCGCCGGCCACGATCAGGACCGCCAGAAAGCCCGCCAGCATCCATGCCAAAAGCCATCCCCGAAGCGGACCGACGGGAGGCAACTGGTCCGGCGGGGCCGTCTCCGCCGTCTCGACCGGCAGGTCCACCGACGGGGGCGCAGCCGGGGCCGGCTCAGGGACCATCACGGACACCATCGCGCCCGCCGCTTCCTGCGGCCCGGGCCCAGGCACCTCTTGCACCGCCTCTGTCAGGGCGTCGGCGTCTGTGGCGGTCTCCTCGGGCTGCGGACGCAGCAGCTCCACCACGCCGACCACGATCATCCCGAAGAAGGCCGCCAGGCAGGCGACGGCTGTTCCGTCCGCCGGTCGAAGCCAGCCGGCCTGCAACGTCTCACCGCCGCTGAGCCGAGCGAAGCTGTAATCGGGCGTCCACAAGGTGTGCAGAAGACATCCCGCCACAACCGCGAATAGCGCGAAAAGCGTGTCGATCCAGTAATGCTCTATGTCGATCGCCGACATCGCCAGAAGGCAGGCGAACAGAACCACGTGGGCAAGGTAAATGGGCCAATCACCGGCCAGTTGCCACGACAGACCGACGGCCATGTCGTCCAGGCCCGAGCGGACCCGCCCGATGAAAAACGCATCCAGCAGTACGACCAGCAGAATGGCCGTCGCCACCTCGATGAGAGGGTATCGTGGAGAAATCGACCCGCCACAGCAGCGTGCCCGGGCCCGCAGACATAAGTAGCTGACCAGCGGCAGGTTGTCGTACCAGCGGATTCGAGCCTGACAGTGCGGGCAAAACGACCAGACCGGCCGGCCGATGCTCAGGCCCAGAGGAATGCGGTAGATCACCACGTTGAGAAAGCTGCCCACGCACAGCCCCACCGCGGCGAAAAAGAGAAGCCACCACACCGTTTCGATCGTGCTCAAGCCTTGCTCACCCCGCGACTGAGCGCGCCAATCATAGGTCGCACACGGACGGACAAGCCACGCCGGCCCGCACCCGCGTTGCGGCTCATGCTACGGAATGTACGAGAGGGCGGCAAGCCGGAGTGCGGGTTACAGCTCGCGAAGCCGATCGGCAAACTCGTTAATGATCCAGTCCGGCGTGGAGGCCCCTGCCGTCACGCCGGCAACCGTCTTGCCTTCGATCATGCCCGGCTCGAAATCGTTCCACGTCTCGAGGTGGTACGTATCCACGCCCGCCGCCCGGCACATCCGGGCCAGCTCCTGCGTGTTGGCCGAGTGCTTCCCACCCAGCACGAACATGACGTCCACTTCCGCCGCCAGCTTCACCGCGGCCTGCTGCCGCCGAATCACCTCCAGGCACAACGTGTTGACGATCTTCAGCTCGATGTACGGCCGCCGGACGATCTCCGCGATAATCTCGGCCACGTGCTCGGGGGCATGCGTCGTCTGCGCCACGATCCCCAGCCGCTCCTTGAACGGCAACTCACGCTCGACATCCTCCACGCGGTCGATGATGACGACGTTCGGTGCATATCCGATGACCCCGCGCACCTCCGGATGGTTCCGGTCGCCGATCATCACCACCCGGTAGCCTTCCTCGTGCAGCCGCTGCACCACGTCCTGGGCCTTCTTCACCAGCACGCAGGTGGCGTCGACCACGTTGAGCTGCTTCTGTTTTGCGCGTTCCAGCACGTCCGGCGTCACGCCGTGTGACCGGATCAGCACGTTCGCGCCCGGCTCAAGCTCCTCCAGCTCGCCCGACTGGCGCAGCCCCGCCGACTCCAGCCGCTCGACGACCTGTTGGTTGTGGATGACCGGACCCAGCGAAACCACGTTGCCCGCCCCGTATCGGGCCACGGCGCTCTGCGCAGCCTCGATGGCGTCTTCCACGCCGAAACAAAAACCCCGCTTCTCGGCGAGTTTCACGATCATGTGGAAACACCCCTTGCCTGCCGAACCGGCCGGACATTGTGGCGCAGAAGACCGCATCTGTCACGCCCGTGAAGCCGCTCCGCCGGACGTCGAGACTGCCTCATAATCGAACGGCCGCCGACCCAGCCGCCGACGCAGGCGGTTATGAAGACTACGAATCTCGACGGTCAGGCGTTCGGCCGCCGCATCCCGATCCATCCGGGAAAGCGACTCCGGCGGGAAAGGCCGGCCGTACTCGACCAGGATCGTGGCCCGGCCGGGCAGCTTGCGATGCCGCGGCCAGGCGTCAAACGCCCCCTCGATCGCAACCGGAACCAGCGGCACGCCGGCCTTGCGAGCCAGCACGATGACGCCCGGTCGGCATGAGCAGACCCTTCCATCCTCGGTGCGGGTCCCTTCCGGGAAGGCGGTGATCACCGCGTCGTGCCGCAACCGCTCCAGCGACGCCCGCATGGCTGCCACGTCGGATGTGCCACGTCGAACAGGAAACGCGTTGAACGACTCAATGAACCGTCGAAACAGCGGGTTCCGGAAAAGGGAATCCCGCGCCATGTAGCTGCACTCGCGGGGCAGGGCCAGCGTCACGATAATCGGGTCAAGAAAGCTCTGGTGATTGCTGGCCAGCACGACGCCCCCGGTCCGCGGCACGTGGCGCAAGCCATACACATGCCCACGGGTGAGCAGCACAAACGCGCCTTGGGCGATGAACCGGCAAGCGCGGTAATACAGCCGCATGCGCGGTTCCGGAGCGGAGGAGTCCACGGCGTGAAGGCCACGTGCGACAGCCGGCTCGTCGGTCATGGCAGAGAATCATACTTCCCGCCGCCGCCGGGGGCTACCGCAGCCGCGGGCGGATCGGAACAGGCTGGGTCTGCAGAACGGCATAATCCCGCAGGTCCAGGTCTGCGTCGCCGTCGGCGTCGAGCAGGCAAAGGCACCCGTCCGACGCAGGCTGATCCGGGCCGCTGAGACACGCCGCCAGAAAACCCACGTCCGCCCCGTCCACCTGTCCGTCGCCGGTGGCGTCGCCCCAGGCATCGCACGCATCCAGCACCTGGTTGGAATTGCAGTCCTGCCCGGTCACGGGGCCGAACAGCTCCATCGACATGTTGACCAGCGGGTCGGCGAGCCAGGACACCCCCGGGGCCTGAAACGCACCGCCGATCCCGAGTGTGTGCCCGTGGAGGGCCCGTTCCCAGGCAAAGGTGTCGGGGCCGCCCGTCGTGTCGTTCAGAATCTCCACGAAGAACGTGCCCGCCGGCAGCGGCACGCCCGTGTCGAACACCAGCGTGTATTCCCACTCGTCGATGTTTCGAGCGGTGAACGTCACGCCCGTCTTCGCCCGATCCGCCACCACCTGCGCTCGCTCTGCCAAAACCGCTCCCGGCAGCCCCGCCGCGTCCTCATGGAAACGAACGGTGAAGCGATCCACGGGAATCGGCTGGTTGTTCGGATAGTACCCGCCCCACAGACGGATGGACTCGATGCTCTGCGGACGCAACAGGATGAAGTTGTCCGCAATAGCCGTCACGCCGGACCAAGGGTCCAAGTCGCTGGGAAACGATGAGGAATGATTGGGCGGCTGGCTGACCGGCGCGTCCCGGTGAACGCCGCCGGCCAGGTCCACGTCATCTGCCACGCTGTTCCCGTCACAGTCCGTTGCGTCGGGACAGTGGTAGACCTCCACATCATCCACGTACCAGCCCGTGAGGCCGTAACACCAGTCCTTGGAGAACTCGAACCGAACCTCCACGATGTCGCCGCCGCCGACGTACGGGCCCAGGTCCACCAGGCTGACGCCCCAGTTGCCGTCCGCTCCGCTGAACGCGAGTTGGCCCGCATTCGGGTTCGTGTTGCCCTGGCTCGAAGTGAACAGCGTGATGTTGTATCCGTTGTACCGGAACGCCGGTGCGGGCATGGTCTGCCACGTGCCCCCGTTCACGCGAATCATCACCTGGCCGCCGTCGTAGCGGGCCTCCGTCTCGATGTAGTGCCGAAACCGAAGCGTCGGCAGGTGCACGTCCGCCGGCATCTGGATCGGAGGGCTCACCAGCGAATGCGTGCCCATCTCCGGAACGCCGTCCGTGGAACAATCCCCGATCAGCAGATCGGGACAGAACCACGCCGCACCCGGTCGGCCGGCGGGCAGGGAATCGGACGTTCGAGCCCAGTCATACGGCGTCGGCGGACCGGAGTTGAACACCATCCAGCCGTTCGTGCCCGCCTCCATGTCATCCGCGAACAGGACCGCGCGGTCCTCGCATTCCACCGGCGGCGCGGGGTCCAGAATCGTGGCCGTGGCGCCGCAGGCGCCCGGCGTGTCCATCTCGACCGCCAGCAGCGCCTTGTCCACCTCGACCGCATCGGCGGCCGTGAAGGGGTCGCCCGACGGCAGCCCGGTGCGGGGATCGTTCGGATCAGTCCCGACCAGATCAGCCGCGGCCTGGTTGAACGCGGCATACGCGTCCTGGAAGTCGGAGGCCGGTGTGAGGTAGACCGTCAGGGCGCGGTACCAGACGGCCCCCGCCTTGATCGGTCCGATCGGATTGATCGTGTAGCCGTTGAACACCTTGCCGTCGCAGAGCATGGCAAAAGCGTGGTTGGGTACGCCGTTTCCGCTGTGGACGCCGCCATTGTCGATCAGGCTGCACGTCTGCAAGGGGCTGTTGGCCCGGTCCGGATCGCCCATGCAAACGGGGTCCCAAAGGTCGCGGATGGCCCCGTTCCACGCGGGCGCGTCCTCGGCGAACAGCCAGCGGACGCCGTCCGGATAGCTGGGTGATGCACTGCAGGCGGTCCGGGGCTGATTGTCTACGTCGGTCCCGGGCCCTGTCGCGTGCGACGACCAGGCCGGCGGCGGCTCCGGCGTGCCCGGAAACGCCGCGCCGCCGTTGAACAGGTCCACCAACTCGCCGAACACGTCGGAAAATGATTCGTTGAGCTGGCCGGACTGGTTCTGATAAACCAAATTGGCCGTGTGCTGCGTCAGGCCGTGGGTCAGCTCGTGTGCCACAACGTCGTCACCCACAAGACCCGTGCACATCCCGACCTGGCGGAGGGAGCCGGACCAGAACGCGTTCGGGCAATTGACGGCCCCGGTGTTGACGGTGATCACGAGGGGCAATCCCGCGTCATCCAGACTGTCCCGGCCAAAGGCGTGCCAGTAATACGCGTACGTGTCGCCCGCATAGTCATAGGCCGCGTTGACGTCCGCATCCGCCGCGGGTGGATCGCCCTCGCCCCGTGCCAGCGGGCCGGGAAGGTCCGCTGCGCCGCCGCCGTCGTGTACGGCCCGAGCCAGGGCGGTGCAGACCATCGGCCAGCGATCCAGCACCTCGCCCGTGTGGGCGTCAATGAAGAAGGCCTCATGCCAGCCGGTGTCGCTCTGGCCGGCAGTCACATGGTAGGCCAAGCAGGCACCGCGCGGGGTGTCGCCGTACCAGCCGGGATCCACGATCACCAACTCGCACGACTCCACCTCGGCACCACCTCCGAGGGCGGCTGCCGCCACGGCTTTCGTCCTTGCCGCATCCAGCGACGGAACTACACTCAACTTGGGAGAAATCGGATACACGTCGCCGTTGGCGCACCGGACTCGCCCGGCCGCATCCTGGTGGATCTTCAGCACGCCGGAGAACACCGGAATGCCGCGGTGTACCTGCTCATAAGTGGTGTGGCGATAGCCCAGCGAGTCATCCTGCACACGTTGCCGGCGCAGTTGGCGGGCCGCATCGTCCACGCCAAACAGTCCCCCGTGTCGCCGCAGGAACTCTTCCGGCTGCGTGATACGGCTGCTCTCCGGCGAAGTGACGAAGGATGCCTGCCCCGTGATGGGCGATCGCCGCACACGTGGTTGTTCAGCCGATTCCCCGGCCCACGCGTCCCCGACCGCAAGAATCGCAAACAAGACGGTGAAGACCGCGAAACGCGGCAGCCGACGCCGGGCCGCCCGGCACGAGTGAAACGTCATGGCTTCCATCCCCCGGTTTCGTTCAGCGCCGCCGGCCCGGACACGACAAAACATAGCCGGGGCCGCCTCGACTCGCGAGCAGCCCCGGCCGTCACGGCTCGCTGTCGATTATCGCAGGATCCCCTCCGAAAGTCGAGCCCGCACGTCATCGGACGGGCACGACGGCGCCTTGGTCGGGATCGATCGCGATCAGCATGGCCGCGACGTCGCGCAGGTCCACGTCCAGATCGAAATCCGCGTCAAAGTGGTAACACCCGTGCCCGAAGACTTCGCTCGATGGGCCCGGCCCCCACATGCAGTCGAGCATGGCGTTGAAGTCGTAGACGTCCACCTGGCCGTCCTCGTCGTGGTCAAACGTCACCTCGCCCGCCGGACCCCCTTCATAAACCCTCTGGAAACCGGCCAGGTCCCACAGGTCCACGTCCTCGTCGTCGTCGAAGTCCAGGGGCGCGCAGACCGGATCGGCGTGCCGGCCGATCCCGCTCATGCACGCGCGGAACGCCGCCAGGTCCCGCTCGTTGATCACGTCGTCCCCGTTGATGTCGCCGTGGGGATCCGGGATCTCGATTTCGTCAAACCAGTTCGGCAGGGTGAGGAACGGGTCGCCGACGAGGTTCCACATCCAGTCGTCATGCGGATTGGCGAGGTAATACGCCTCGCCCAGCGTCCAGCCCTCACGCAGCGCTGCCACCAAAGTATCCGGGAACGGCGCTCCCGTGGCCAGCTGGGGCTCTCCCGTTGCCCCGATCGCAGCGGCAAACCCGGCAGCCAGCGCGTTGGGAACGTAGCACGCGTTGGGGTCAGTCAGGCTACGAACCGTAACCGCGCCGAAACTGTTGTAGTGGAAGCCGAGCACCCGATTGCCCGGCGGGCTGCTGACGAAATCATCAGCCGACCAGCCGAAGAGCTTGTAGATGGCGAATCGAAACGCCGCGGACGGCGTGTCCGGGACTGCTTCGATCCCGTCGATGTCGAACTCGGCCCATGCTTCGGCAGCCAGCAGGGGATTCTCCACCGCAGCGCGCAACCAGTACCACTGGCGAGAAGTACTGGGAAAGCCCGGATCATAGTAGTCGTACCAGATGAAGTCGCCGTGCAGGGTGTGGTCCGGCGCCGCCAGGACCTTCGCCCGCAGAGTCAGCGCCTTGGCATCATCCAGGGTTGGCGCATCGATCCGGGCCGACATGTAGCGGCCCGCAGCCATCGTTGCCCGGGTCAAACGACCTCCGGGCGGAAGAATCTGACCCGTGCAGTGGGGATTGTCATAGTTCGTTCCCATCTGTTTGCGGGGCTCCGACAGATCGTCGGTCATGTCCGTCAGGGCATCTGCCACCGAGTATCCCCCGATCGACGGCGTAACGAAAGGCGTGTCGTAGTGCCCGGGCAATGCGTAGCCCAGCACGATCCCCATGACCGACTCCTGCACCTCCGGGTTGGCGGCCAGGTAGTCCCGCACGGGGCCGATGACCTGCGATTGAACCGCCGCCAGGTTCGGCAAGTGCTCCGTCGTGGCAGCGTCCAGCCCGACCAAGTGGCTCGCCGGGATGCCCCACTGATCGGCGTACCACTGCGCCCACTCAATGCTATCCGCGCTATTGAGGTTGTAGAGTACCAGCCAGCTATCCGGCAGGTCTGCGGTGCGATCAGCGGGCGGAACGTCCGCCTGCACCGCGCTGACCATCACGCATGTGACGGCCAGCCAGCCTGAACCTGCGAATCGTGCGCTCGGGATTCCCCACGCCCAAGCCATTACGGCACTCCGCTCCATCGCGACGACAGACAAACGCGCTCTTCCTCTCCCGTCGCTATCGGATGGAAACGCCGCTAACCAAAAACCTCATCCAGGGGGGTGGGCCAGAGGCCCGCAGAGGAGCCGGCCCGAAGAACTCCCCGGTCCACCATGGCCGGCCGACCGGAGCCGGTACGAGCAATGGGGAGCCGATTCACTCGGCGTCCCCATCACTCCCGGAATTCCTCTTCCGATGTTGGTGCCGACAGCCCGGGCCGCCCGGACACACCCGGCATCCTTCTTCCCCCAGGGAGACATCGGCAGCGTTCGGTCTCCGATGCCGCTACCAGCGCCGACGAAGCAGTCCCAGACCGCCCAGCCCGAGCAGCGCCAGCGAGGCCGGCTCCGGGACAATCCCGAAGCTGATCTCCAGGCTTTCGAACTGAACGTTGATCTCGGCGCCTCCCGTTGCGCCGGCAAACGCGCCGATAACGCACGACAAGTCCACGTGAACCTGGTTCTCCGGCGTGGGGAACTCATCCTCCACGCTCACTCCGGCATCCCCGCTCCAGTCGCCGTTGCCCATGTAGATCGGGAACGCCGGCGTCGTGCTCAGCACACCGCTCCAGGTGCGCTCCATACCGACGTTCTCCTTCAGGGTGATGCCCGAACCAAGAGTCACGTATGACCCATCACCGACGAGGTTGTAGCTGCCATTCGCCGTCACCGTCATCGAACTGAAAAAGAGCCCCGGCTTGACGGTCACGTCGAAGGACGTGGTGTCCTGCTGGCTTTCGGACCCACCGTTGCTGGCTTCGGCCAGGAAGGTGGCTCCGTCAAACAGGAACGTGTTGCCAGAAACGTATGGGCTGCCAAACAGCCCGTTTGCGTCCGTGCCGTTTGCATAGTCGAAGTACTCCGTACTCCCCGTGGGGTAGTCCCACACACCGCCCAGCGCGGACGGCACGCACACCATCAGCCCAATCAACAAAGTGCCCGCAATACTCTTCATGTTCCAATTCCTCTCCTTGCGCTGTGAACGGCCGGCGGACTTAGCGACGCCGCCGGATCGCCAGAGAACCAATACCCACCATCAAGAGAGCCACTGTTGCCGGTTCAGGGACAATGATCTGCATGCCCTGCTTCTCGATAAACGAACCCGACGGCGCCTCACCATCCACCTGGATCGAGTTCGACACCTTGAGCCGGAAATACTGCCACGGCTGGTCTGCGTTGGGGGGAACGGTCACCCCCGCGTTCAGCGTGTAGCTCGCCTCCCACGTACCGTCCCCATGGAACGTCGGGGCAATGTCGATTACACCCGTGCCTCCCGCAGGCTCCGGCAGATAGCGAGTCACGGAGAAATCCAATTTGAACCCGAAGTCCGTCGCCGGATCGCTGATGCCCTGCGACCATGTCCCCCATTCTCTCACCGTGATGAACTCGATCGCCGGGGCCCCACCCGGAACGGAATTCGCAACATTCAACCTTACTGACGCAATGTCCGACTTGGTCGCGCTGACCCCGCCGCCACCGGCCGCCAGAAAGTCCACCGGGCTGGAAAACAAAAACCCGGAATCGCTGACCACCGGCGACCCGAATCGGTCCGCCGTATTACTCCCGTCAGACCAGCCGAACGCCGCATTGGCGCCCGAGGCGTTCGACCACGCACCGGCCCACGCCGGCGCCGCCGCCACGCACACCAGACCAATGACCACCGCCACCGCCATCGAGTATCGAGAGCCGTGAATCATTCCCCACTCCTCTC
>JAFGJQ010000482.1 GCA_016929015.1 Phycisphaerae bacterium
CCTCCACCCCGTTGGGTTGAATGCGGCAAAGCCAGGACGGTAGAATCGGGTGGACGGACGGGCCGATCGGACCGGTTGCTCCGTCCACTGAGCGGTCCTCCTGCCTGCCTGGAAGCGCTCGGCACTGGGATTTCGCTGCATCATGGCCCCCTGCTGGAAGGTGGAAAGAACCTCATGTCGTGCAAAACACTGTCTGGACGTTTCGTGATCTGTCTGGTGTGCCTGACCGTGTGGGCCGTGCCCTGCATGGCGGCTCGCGACATCCAACCCCTGGTTCAGGATTCGCTTGCGCAGGCCGTGCTGATCCCGGATGACGATGGTCGGGTCGTCCTCCCACCGGGCGTCGTGCTGGACCGAACGGCATGGGAAGACGGTCTGGCCCGAATCGACCTGACTCTGCCTTCTGAAATGGCGGGTTGGGTGCTTCAACCTGCGCAGGCCGAGCGGCTTCAGGAGCTGCTGAGCGCCGCGCTGTGGGAAGACCCGGACTTCCGCGGACTGCTTATTCGAGTGCGGATCGGGCCGGACGGGGAATACCTGCCGCTCGAGACCTACCTGCCGGCCATGCCCGCTCCCGCGCCGGACGCTGAGCCGGCGGACGTCACAGCGGCGCCGCTTGCCGGCAAGTCCGAAGCACCGGGTCAAGACCTCGCACTGCGTTCGCCGGATTTGGGACAGCAGCCGACCGGTGCGCTGAGCGGAGTGACGGTCTTTGCGGCGGCCGGGCATGGCTGGACCGCCGGCTCGTCCAGTTGGTACCTGCAGCGTCCATTGCTGCTGAATATGATCGAAGACTACGGCAACCTGGAGCAGCTAAACTGCTTCGTTCAATACCTTTACAACGCAGGGGCCACCATCGTCCCAGCCCGCCCCGTCGGATATCAGAGCGTTGAAGTGGTAATTGATAACGACGATCCGGAGGTTACGTTCACCGGTGCCTGGACCGACAGCGCGGGAAGCCCGTACTACCAGGGCCAGCGTACGATCAGCGGCGTGCACTATCGGTTTTCCGCTGCTTCCGCGACGGAGTCGGCCACGGCTCGCTATACGCCCAATCTGCCGTCGGCGGACTACTACCCCGTCTACACCTGGGTGCTCAGCAGCACGAACCGCACAACGCAGAAGTACCGGATCGTCCACGCGGGGGGAACCACCGAGATGGTCGTGGACCACCGGATGGTCGGCAAGGGTTGGGTTTGGCTGGGCAACTACTACTTCCTGGCCGGCACCGGCGGATACGTCGAGATCAGCAACGAGTCGGCCGCGGGCGGAAACGTGATCGCAGACGCCATCCGGTTCGGAAACGGAATTGGCGACGTGGTGGGCGCCGGGCCAGGCACCGTCAGCGGGTACCTGCGCGAGGAGGAATGCCAGCGGTACTGGGCGGAAAGCGAGACGGGCATCAACGCCGTCGGGATGAGCTCCAGCATCTACGACTGCTGCTCGTCTGACGGTGACGACAACATCGGGGCGTTCGCCCGCTGGGCACGGGAGATGAACGAGACGGCTACCAACAACGATCGCTGGCGGCGCGTGTACCTGGAGTTCCACTCGAACGCCTCCAGCGGTGGGGCAAAGGGCACAGTGGCCCTGATCACCACGACCGGCGCCACGACCAACCAGGCGCTGTTTGCCGACATCATGGGTGAGGAGATCGAGGAGGACATGCAGATCCTCGACGGCCTGGTGCCCTTTGAGTACACCTGGGGCACGCGGGGCAATACCTATACGTCCGGGTACGGGGCCATCAGTACCGGCAACAACGGGAATGAGTTTGACGCGACGATTCTGGAGGTGGCGTTCCACGACAACACGGAAGACGCAGCCATGCTGCTGGACCCGAAGGTTCGCGACGCCGTGGCCCGCGCTTCAGTGCATGGCATCATCAAGTTCCTGAATGCGTTGTCGGGCAGCACCGTTCCGCTGGCCTTCGCCCCGGTCGCCCCGGAGCGGGTGCAGGCCGTGCATAACGGATCGGGCGGCATCGTGGTGTCCTGGATCGCCCCACCGTCCGGCGAGGCGTTCGGCGGCGCGCCGACCGGCTACCGCATCTACCGCTCGACCAATGGGCACGGCTTTGACGGCGGACTGGACGTGGGCAACGTGCTGACGGCCACCGTCTCGGACATCCCGGTGGGCACCACCACGTGGCTGCGCGTGGCGGCGTACAACGCGGGCGGCGAGTCGATGCCTTCGGAAACGCTGGCCGTCCGGCGCAGCGCCAATGAGTCGGCCACGTTCCTCATCGTCAACGGCTTCGACCGGATCGGCCGGACGCAGGACCCGTCGCAGACGCTTTCCGGCGTGGGCACGCAGCGGCGCCCGATCATTCAGCACGTGAACACCCGTGACTACTCGGTGCAGTTGGGCCAGGCGCTCGCGGCGGCGGGCGCGACGTTCGACTACGCCTCGAATGAGTCCGTCATCGCCGGGGCGGTGTCGCTGGGCAACTACGCGGCGGTGGCGTGGATTCTGGGCGAGGAATCGAGCGCGGATGCCACATTCAACGCTACGGAGCAGGCGCGGGTGACGACGTACCTCAACGCGGGCGGGCGGCTGTTCGTCAGTGGAACGGAAATCGGCTGGGATCTGGACTACCTCGGGAACGGCACCACGTTCTACAACAACTACCTGAAGGCCGACTACGTTTCCGACGACGCGGCCACGTATGCGGTGTCGGCGGTGGCGGGGTCCATCTTCGCCGGGATCACGCCGTTTTCATTCGACAACGGAACGACCTGGTATGATGCCGACTACCCGGATCGAATCAGCCCGCTGGGCGGAAGCGTGGCGGTGCTGAGTTACCTGGGCGGATCCGGCGGGACGGCCGGCATCGCGTACGACGGGTCGTTCAAGGTGGTGCACCTCGGGTTCCCATTCGAGACCATCACCTCGGCGGCCGCGCGAGAGGCCCTGATGGATCGGGTCGTGGGCTTCTTCTTCCCCGGACCGTTTGACGCGGATCGCGACGGCGACGTGGATGCGAACGACTACGTGAACTTTGCCTCCTGCCTGCTCGGGCCGGATGTCGACTACGCCGCCGGCAACGCCTGCCTTGTGCACGATGCGAACGCCGACCTGGACGTGGACCTGGCGGACTTCGCGGAGTTCCAGGTGGTGTTTACGGGAGAGTGAAAACCGGCGAAAATAAGCGGCGCTGCGTCGGGCCGGCGTCCCGGGCAGCGACGCTATGTTGGCCGGTCGACGCGACCGTCCGTCTTCGGGGGGATGATCGCGGCACCCGGACTTGTGAGTACTCCAGATACGGAACCCTGAACATGTCCAACCGATTGACCGTACCCATCCCGGAAGACCAGATTCGCGCCCTGAAAGTCGGCGAGTCCGTCACGCTGTCCGGCGTGATCTTCACCGGCCGCGACGCGGCGCATAAGTACATGGTCGAGAACTTCGTCAAGGGCCCCTGCCCGGGATCGGAGCAGGCCATGTACGACATACTTAAGAAGGGCTTGGCCGGCTCGGCCATCTATCACTGCGGACCGGTCGTGCGGAAGCGCGACGACGGCAAGTACGAATTCGTCGCCGCCGGCCCGACCACCAGCATCCGCGAAGAGCCCTACCAGGCGGACGTCATCGGGCACTTCGGCGTGCGAGCGGTCATCGGCAAGGGCGGCATGGGCCCCAAGACGCTGGACGGCTGCCGGAAACACGGGGCCGCGTACCTGCACGCCATCGGCGGGGCGGCCACGCTCATCGCCGAAAGCGTCAAGGAAGTGGTGGAGGTGTACAAGCTGGAGTTCGGCGTGCCGGAAGCCCTGTGGATGATCCGCGTGGAGGACTTCCCCTGCGTGGTGACCATGGACGCGCACGGCCACAGCCTGCACGACGAAGTCCTCGCCGCCAGCCGGAAAGGGCTGGAGAAGCTGCTGGCGGGCTGACGTCACCGGCGGGCGAAACGGCGTACCAGGGTACACCCTCCAGAGGGCGGGGAAAGGGCTGCGCGGAGTAAACACATGACACGACTTCTCGCCCGCCTGCTCCTGGCGTTCGCGGTGGTGCTGGCCGCTCCGGTATTCTGCACGGCCCTGGTCATCGTTCTGGTGGAAGGTTCGTCGTACCGGATGTTCACGCTCTGGCTCTCCGTGGCGCAGGGCATCACCGCCTTGTTGTTCATCGTCGCATGGATCGCCGTGTGGCGCGGGCAGGTCGTCTGGAGCCGGTGGCGCCGATCATTGACGTATGCGTCCGTGCTCTGGTCACTCGGCGTCGGTAGCACCCTGGGACTCGGAATGGCCGCAATCACGAACGAGGAAGAAGTGGGCATCGTCTTCGCCGGGCTGTTCTGGTTCGTGACGTGGATTCCCAGTACCGCCCTGGTCTGGCGTGAGACCGCCCGGGAGCGGGCGGCACGCCTGAAAACGATCGTCGTCGGCACCGTGAACTGCCCGAATTGCGGCTACAACATGACCGGCCTGCACGAGGCCCGGTGCCCCGAGTGCGGTACGCAGTACACGCTGAACGAACTCTTCGCAGCACTCCAGGAAACCACGGGCGACCTGGAGCCTCAAGCCACTCCCGTCTCGGATCAATAGAGGCGCAAAGGACCGCCACCCGGCAGAACCGGACCCCGCACCCGCCCGAATCGCAAGTTCTGTCGGGGGCCCGGTCGATAGTATGAACGGGGCCCTGACGCCCCGTTTTCGACCGTAGCACGCCTTTTCACAAGGAGGGACCCATGTTGCGATGCGCATTTGTGCTGACGCTGCTCGTCGCCCTGCCCACGCCGGCGGCGACGATCCACGTTCCCGGGGACCACTCCACGATCCAGCAGGCCATCGACGCGGCCGGTCCCATGGACACCATCCTGGTCGAGCCGGGTACCTACACGGAGAACCTCTTCATCTGGCAGTCCGTCCATTTGGTCGCCAATACGGCGGGCGGCGGTCCGGCCGTAATCATCGACGGCGGGTTTGCCGCAGCCACGGTCACGTTCACCGGCGTGGAAACGCCCGAAACGACTCTGGAAGGGTTCACCATCCAGAACGGGTTCGACGTCTACGGGGGAGGCATTGCCGGCAACGGCACCCACGCCACCATCTCCAACTGCCTGATCACCGGCAACGATGCCGACGTGGGCGGCGGACTCTTCAACTGCGACGGAATCATCCAGAACTGCCAAATCACGTGGAACACCGCCGATTCCGGCGGCGGGTTGTACCGCTGCGACGGGACCGTCCTTGCCTGCACCATCGAGAACAACACCGCCGTCAAGGGCGCCGGGCTGTACGAGTGCCAGGGAACGATCTCGGCCTGCGACATCCTGACCAACACGGCCACCGCCGGCAGCGGCGCCGGGGCCTACAACTGCGACGCATCGTTCAGCGAGTGCCGCATCGCGGGCAACACCAACAGCGGGACCTCCACGTACTACACCGGCGGCGGGCTGTACGACTGCGACGGGCCGATCACCCGCTGCACCATCGAAGACAACAGCGCCCCATACGCATCCGGCGGCGGCGCGGCCGTGTGCGACGGCACGTTCTCCCGCTGCGTCATCCGTGCCAACGTGTGCAAGTATGATGGCGGCGGCCTGCTGAACTGCGGCGGCACCATCGAAGATTGCGTGATTTCGGGCAACCGGGTGACCGGGGCGGCCTACGGCGGCGGTCTGGCGAACTGCCTGGGGACGATCCGCAACTGCACCGTCGTGGGCAACCG
>JAFGJQ010000483.1 GCA_016929015.1 Phycisphaerae bacterium
CTGGTGGGTGACGCGGTGGCCCATGCCGCCCTGCCCGGCATCTGCGTGGCGTACCTGCTGTTCCGTGTCGCGAGCTTTCCGTTGTTCCTGCTGGGTGCGCTGGTCTCCGGCGTGCTCGGCGTGCTGTGCGTTTCGTTTGTTCGATCGCAGACGCGAATCAAGGAGGATGCGGCCATCGGGCTCATGCTCAGTGTCCTGTTCGGGCTGGGCATGGTGCTGCTGCGGCGGATTCAGAGCGACCCGCAGGGCGGTCGGGCCGGGCTCAGCACGTTCCTCTACGGCAAGGCCGCCGGAATGACCTGGCCCGACGTGATGCTCATCGCGTCGGTCGGCGCGGTGGTGGTGGTCGTGGTGGCGGCGTTGTTCAAGGAGTTCCGGGTCCTGAGTTTCGATCGCCAGTTCGCGGCAACGCTCGGCTGGCCGGTGTTCCGGCTGGACGTTCTGATGATGTTCCTGCTGTGCGTGTGCACGGTAGCGGGGCTGCCGGCGGTGGGCGTGGTGTTGATGGCAGCCCTGCTCATCATCCCCGGTGCGGCGGCGCGTTTCTGGACGGACCACCTAGGGTGGATGCTGATTCTGGCGGGCGGGTTCGGCATGTTGTCGTGCGCGGTGGGGACGGGCATCAGCGCGAATGTCGGCAACCTGCCCGCGGGGCCCACGATCGTTCTGGTGGCAGCCGGAGTGTTCGTGCTCTCCATGCTGGCGGCCCCGCGGCGCGGCCTGCTGGCAGAGTTCATGCGGCGTTGGGGGATGCGTCGGCGGTACGCCATGCAGAATCTGCTCCGCGCGATGTGGGAAGCGGGCGAGGCGACCGGGGACCTTTCTGCCCGCGTGGCGTTGGGCGAGTTGCTGCAGAGTCGGTCCTGGAGCGCCGGGGCGCTGGTTCGGCAACTGCGGCGGGCCGCGGCGCGACGCTGGGTCCGGCCGGATGCGGATGCGTACCGGCTCACGCCGGCCGGCGTGGAGGAAGCGGCCAGGATCGCGCGGGCGCATCGTCTGTGGGAAGCCTTTTTGCTTGAAGACGCGGCGGTTGCGCCGGAATACGCCCACCGCTACGCGGATCAGATCGAGCACGTGCTGCCGCCGGACGTGCTGAACCGCCTCGAGGCTCGGCTCCAGGCCCAGGGACGCATTCCGATCCCGGGCGACATGAACCACCGGAAGGGAGGCGCACCGGCATGAGTCCCTTTGCGCTGTACCCGGAAGACGGCTGGGTCATGCTGACGGCCGCGCTGTGTTGCGTGTCCTGCGGACTGCTGGGCTGTTTTCTCGTGTTGCGGCGGATGTCGCTGTTGGGCGATGCTATCTCGCACGCGGTGCTGCCGGGCCTGGCCGTCGCGTTCCTGCTGTCGGGCAGTCGGGCCGCGGTTCCGATGCTGCTGGGCGCCATGCTGGTCGGCATTCTCACCGCATTCCTAACGGACACGCTGGCCCGCTGGGCGCGCGTGCCGGAAGACGCCTCCATGGGCGTGGTATTCACGTCCCTGTTTGCGCTCGGGGTGGTGCTGATCAGCTACGTCGCCACCCAGGTGGACCTGGATCCCGACTGCGTGCTGTACGGGCAGATTCTGTTTGTGCCATACGACGTGCGCAGCGTCTTTGGGATCGAGATCCCATACGCCACGCTGGTCCTGGCGGTTGTGACCGTCATCAACGTTGCGCTGGTCGCCGTCTTCTACAAAGAGCTGAAGATCGTCTCCTTTGACCCCTATCTCGCCACCACCATGGGGATCAGCGCCACGGCCGTTCACTACGGCCTGATGGCCGCGGTCGCGGGCACGACGGTGGCCTCGTTTGAGTCGGTCGGGTCCATTCTGGTGGTGGCCATGTTGATTGCACCCGGCGCGACGGCCCACCTTCTGACCGATCGCCTGTCGCGAATGCTCGTGCTGGCAGCGGTGTCCGGCGCCGTCTCCGCGGTGGCCGGTTATCTGCTGGCGGTGTACTGGAATACGGAAGTCGCCGGGATGATGTCCGTCGTGGCGGGCGGGCAGTTTGTGCTGGCCGTGGTCTTCGCGCCGCGTCATGGATATGCGAGCCGGCTGGCGCATCGGGCGGCACTGGCGCTGCGGATCATGCGGGAGGACATGCTGGGGCTTCTGTATCGCTGGCACGAGAGCGGAGGCCGGCCGGCCCTTTCGGCGCAGGAGGTGAAGTCGGCCCAGGGCCGCGGGTGGATGCCGATTGTCGCGATGTGGTCACTGCTTCGTCATGGAAAGGTCCGCCGGGAAGCCGGCGATCGGGTGGCCCTTACGGAGTCGGGCCTGAGAAGCGGCCGGACGCTCATCCGCTCGCACAGACTCTGGGAGACCTTTCTGGCCCGGCACCTTCCCCTGCCGGCGGACCACCTGCACGAGCCGGCCATGCGGGCCGAGCACTTCGTCACACCTGCGGTGGCCGACCGGCTCGATGCCGAGTTCGGCAGCGACACGGACCCCCATGGGTCGACCATACCCCGTGAGCCGTCACCGTAGCGTCACCGCGTGTTCGGCGGAATCAACCGCGGCCCGTTCCGCGGCGGCCAGCAGTCCGCGACGAAACGCCAGGCGTTTCAGGGGCAGGTGGGCAACGTACAGGGCCTGCACGATTTCATCGCGAACGTCGGCCGAATCCGCCAAATCCGTCATCGGCCGACCGGCAATCGCGGCCAGGCGCCGGCGAAGCGGCTCTTCGCGGCGTCCTTCGACGGCGACGTACCGGCGGGCGTAATCGACAAAGGCCTCGTCCAGATCGGCGCCGTACGTCGATCGAAAACAGTCGGGGTTGGCCTCCCACAACCGCACGGCGGCCTCACCCAGCGCGAACTCCCGATCGAAATACCCGTCGAACGTGTACCGGTGGTCATGGACGGCCCCCGCCTCCGGCGCATACCACACGCGCACGCCGGACTCGATTTCCAGCCGCCACGCCAGTTCCAGGTCCTCGAAAAAGAACGGCCCCAGGGCCTCGTCAAACCGCCGGTCCCCCAGCACCGCGCGTGGGATCGACAGGTTCAAGTTCCACGCGTGACGATAGTTGCACCACTCGTGCGGCCGTAACTGGTCGTAGAAGAACACCATGGACGTGGTCTGGATCATCCGGTCGAAGACGGTCTCGTCCGGATACGGACGCCACGGGGACTGCCCCAGCACCATCGCCGGCCGGGCGGCTCGGCGGTGGGCCTCCAGGTGGGCCGCGATGAATCCGGGCGCCGGCAGCACGTCGTCGTTCAGCAGCAGAATCCATGCGCCTTGCGCGCGGTCCAGCGCCCAGTTTTTGGCCGCCCCAATGTTGGGAGCCGCCAAGTGCCCCACCTGGAGTGAGAACGGCCAATCCCGCTCCAGTTCCCCTTGCGCCGGTGCCGCCCCGTTGTACACGAGCAGCACCTCCATATCGCGTTCGTGGCCGGCCTGCTCAGCCAGCGCGCTCAGACAGGGCGCGATGACCGCCCAGGGGCGATTCGTGGGAATAATGACGGAAACAAGAGGCACGTTCAGGAACCCGTCTGTGAGCAGGCGGCGCTTGTCTGCAATCACGTGTTTATCGGTCGTTCGCACCGCGGGCTTGAGGCAAGGGCAATCAAGACGGCCTTCCCGAACGACCGATAAACCGGGGAGCCCCTGCCCGTGCCGGGCGGGGCATTTCCAGCCGACGGGCGGAAGGGCGGGAGTCCGCGTCAAAACGGCCTCCGGGTCTTCCGGAAGGACGCACCCCGTACGGCCAACGGCAGGGAGGCCGACATGACGAAGGTTCTGCTGATTCAACCGCCGCCACCGATGCCGAACTTCGGCGACGTGCTGTCGCTGGGTCTCTGCTCGATCGCGGCGTTTTTGCGCGGGCAGGGCATCGAGACGCGGGTGGTCGATCTGGCGCGGCATCCCCTGCCCGAGGGGTGGGCCCCGGACATCGTGGGCATCGGGGCCGCCACACCGTACGCCCGCAAGGCCATTGCCACGGCGAAGGACGTTCGGCAGCGGTTTCCCGACGCACGGATCGTCTTCGGCGGCCACCATTTCTCGGCGATGCCGGAAGACGCGTTTCCTCATGCGGACGCCGTGGTTCGCGGCGAGGGCGAACTGGCCATGCTGGACATCTGCCAACAAGGCATTCGCCACCGCGTGATCAAGGGAACGCCGCTTCCCGACATCGACGACGTCCCCCCGTTTGATGACGAACTCATGGACGCGCTGTACGTCGGTCGACCGGGTCGCCTGAACATCGTCGGCGCTCGGGGCTGCCCGTTCTCCTGCGTGTTCTGCGCCGAGCACACGAAGAAAATTCGCTACCAGAGCGTGGACCGCTTTGTGGACACGGTGGAGCGGATGGCCCGGCGGTACCACAACGAGATCTTCATCTCGGATGACATCTTCACGCTGAACAAGGCCCGGTCCACGGAAATCTGTGAGCAATTCATCCGGCGGGGGCTGAACCTGCGGCTCACCGTGCTGGGGCACGTGCAGTGTTTCGACGAGGACCTGCTGAAGCTGCTGCAGCGGGCCGGTGTACATACGCTGAGCTACGGAATCGAGTCCGGCAACAACGACATCCTCAAGCTCATCAACAAGAAGTTCCAGACCGAGCAAGCGGCGGAGGTCATCCACCGGACGGCCGCCTCCGGCATTATGGTGAACTGCCTCTACATGGTCGGCAACATCGGCGAAACGGAGGAGACCGTGGCCGACACCGTGGCCTTTGCCCGCGCCAATAGCGACGTGCGCTGGTGCTCGTACGCCCTGCCCTTCCCCGGCACAGAATTCCACAAGGTGTCCGACAAGTACGGCACGGTCCTGACCCGAGACTGGGAAAAGTACACGAACCAGAACATTATTTTCGTCCCGAACGGACTGACAGAGGCGACGATGCGTACGGCCCGCGATGCAATCGTACAGCGGCCCCCCGTCGTGGCCGCCCGCGCCGCCGCGAAACCGCAGCCGGCAACCGTATGAGTCAGACAACGACCGCACAGTTTGTTGCCGAACGACGCGCCGCCCCCGCGCAGGGGCTGCGCATGGTTCCGTTCGAGCGGAACGATCGGGACCGCCTCACCCGGCTCTGCGCGGGGCTGGGCGACCACGCGAACCTGCGCTTCCCGGACTTCGTGGACCATTATTACGCCGGTAACGAATGGTGCCGGCTGCACATGCTGTTGGACGACCGCGACGAGGCCCTCGGGCTCATCGGCGTGGAACGGATGCCTTTCGCCACACCGAACGGCCCGATCACGCTCGGATTCGGAACGAACTACCGGGCGTATCAGCCCGGCGCCGGCGGCATCATGCTGCTGCACTGGCTGGCTCAGTGCGATTCCGGGCTGGTCTTCGGCGGCAACGATCTCACGCATCGCATTCTGAAGCAGCAGAAGTGGACGTGGTATCCCGGTATCCGGCAACTGCGGCTCGACGAAGCCAGGAGGCTTCGCAGGGTCCCGGACCTGCCACCGGTCCAGCTCCGGGAGGAAAGCGAGTTTACGACCGACCTGCTTCCGAGCCGATCGCCCTTCGCGTTCCGCCTCGCGCCGAACTGTGACTACCTGAATTGGCGGTACGGAACGGCCCTGCCGTTCGTCCGCTACCGCCTGTTCCGCATCCTCTGCGACAGCCGGACGGCCGGCTACGTCGTGCTGAACCTCAAGCTCGACCTCCTGCTTGTCGCGCAGTGCGACGGTGACGCCCCGCAAACTCTCACCGCGGGCATCCTGGAGGCGATTCGGACCGCGGCGGAAGGCGATCGGCAACGGCAGCCGGTGTCCATGGTGGCCTCGCACACGCCCATGATCGACGCGCTCTGCCGGGCCGGCTTCCGCGGGCATCCGGACGAGCGGCCCTTCATCGTCAGTGGCCGGAACGGCCCGCCGCGGATTCCGGCGGACACCGGCACGTGGCTGGTGAACCTTGATTGGGGCGACAACGGACTGCGGTACCCGTTCCTGGGGCAGCCGCATTTGTAGCGATCGGACGGCGCCGCACCACGAAGGAGCGAAATGAGACTGGCGGACGCATTGCGACAGGCAAACCAGCAGGCTTCACGGCCCGGAAACGCCCTGCGCGTGCACCTCGCCTGCGGCATCACGCCGCTGCATCTGCAGACCTTTCTGACGGCACATCTGGCCAATCGAGTCCCAGAACAACCGGTGACCGTCGAAACGGGCGCCTTCGGTGACCTTCTCGGAAATATCGAGCGAGCCCGGCGCGATCCGGCCGACGGCATTGCCGCGGTGATCGAGTGGTCCGATCTCGATCCGCGGCTCGGATTCCGCACCACGGGCGGCTGGCCGCCGGACGGCCTGGCGGACATCGTCTCCGGGGCCGCTTCCCGGTTGAACGCGCTGAAATCCGCGATTTTGGCCGTGGGAGACCGTGTGCCGGTGTCCGTCTCACTGCCAACCCTGCCGCTCCCGCCCTGCTTCCGGCCACCGACAACCCATGCCGAGTCGCATGCACTGGTGCTGCGCGAAGCTGTCTGGGCATTTGCCGCATCGCTCGCCGACAACCCGAGCATCCGGGTCGTCGATCCCCAGAGCCTCGACGCCGAGTCTCCGCCCGGGCAGCGGCTCGATCTGGCACGCGACCTGCAATGCGGGTTTCCGTACCGCGTCGAGCATGCAAATGCCCTGGCCGAACGGCTGGCCGCCCTTCTGCGGCCCGCCACAGCCAAGAAGGGCCTGATTACCGACCTGGACCACACGCTGTGGCGCGGCATCGCCGGAGAAGACGGCGTGGACGCCCTGTCGTGGCACCTGGATAGCGGCGACCACGCATTTGCCCTGTACCAGCAGATGCTTGCGTCTCTGGCGGACCTGGGCATATTGATCGGCGTGGCCTCCCGAAACGACCCCATCGTCGTCGAACAGGCGCTGGCACGCGAAGACCTCCTCGTGCCCCGCGACACGTTCTTTCCCATTGAAGCCGGCTGGGGTTCGAAATCGGAGAGCGTGGCCCGCATCCTGGACGCCTGGAACATCGGCCCGCAGGACGTGGTCTTTGTCGACGACAGCGCGATGGAGCGAGCTGAGGTGGCGGCAGCGTTCCCGAACCTGGAGTGTCTCGCCTTTCCCAGCGATGATGACGAGTCCGTTCTGACCCTGCTGAACACGCTCCGTGACCGGTTCGGAAAGACGTCCGTGTCGCCAGAGGACCGGCTCCGGCGAACGAGCCTCCAGGCCGCTTCCGCGCGATCCGCCGCCTGCCCGGAAGAGTTTCTGGCCGCCGCAAACGCGGAGCTTCGGATGTCGTGGAATGCCCCCGACGCCCGCTGCCTCGATCTCATCAACAAGACAAACCAGTTCAACCTCAACGGCCGGCGGCTGGACGAGGGCGAGTGGCGCCGGCGCCCGGCCGATCCGACTGCGTTCCTGATGGCCGTCTCGTACCGCGACAAGTTCGGCCCCCTGGGCAAGATTGCCGTCGTGCTGGGCCGTCAGGCCGAGACGGGCACGGTGCTCGATTCCTGGGTCATGAGCTGCCGGGCCTTTGCCCGGCGGATTGAGCATCAGACGCTGACGGCCCTGTTTGAGCGTCTTGAGACGGACGCCATTCGACTTGCGTTTGAGCCGACGAATCGCAACGGCCCCATGCAGGAATTCCTGACGGCGGTGACGGGTCAGGCCCCGACCGGTGAACTGACGATTCCGCGGGAATCATTCGAAGCTCGATGCCCGCGATGTTATGGCAAGGTGATATGGGATGAACGAACTGAACGAGCGGCTGATACGCTGCTTCTCGATCGTGTTTCCGGATCTGCCGGCTGACCAGATCCCACGGGCATCGGTGAGCGCCGTCGCCCAATGGGATTCTCTGGCCACGCTGAACCTGGTCGGCGTGCTCGAGGAGGAGTTTCAGATTCGGTTCGGCGCGGATGACCTGCCGAGCCTGCTGTCGTTTGAGCTGATTCGCGATCGTCTGAGTGAACGAGTGTATGCCCCAAACGCTTGACATACCGCAGGCCACCGAGCTGTTCGTCGGCCGCAGCGCCGAATTCGAGCGGGAGGTCACCGCGGACGACGTGCGGCGGTTCGCCGAGCTGTCGGGCGACCAGAACCCGCTTCACGTCGATCCCGCCTACGCCGACACCACGAACTTCGGCGGCTGCATCGTCCACGGCGCACTCCAGGTCGGCCTGGCCTCGTGCCTGGCGGGAATGCACCTGCCCGGACAACGCGTGCTGCTGACCTCCACGGACGCCCGCTTTCCGGCCCCACTGCACTATCCCGCCCGCGTACGCGTCCGCGGTGAGATCACCGCCTGGAACCGAGAGACCGGCGCGGGGCGCCTCCGGGTCACCGTTGGTCCGACCGGCGGCGTTGTCACGGCCGACATCGTCCTGGGCTTCACGCTGCACGAGTTCAAGACAAGCCGGGCGACAGCCTCCGCCACAGCCGCAGCCTCACGGCCTGTGACCGGCGCGGCCGTGCTGGTCACCGGCGCGTCGGGCGGCATCGGCCAATCGCTCGTCGAGTCGCTGGCGAAACACTATCCGGTGCTCGCGGCCACGCGCACCGAAGGAACGAACGATGCAGAAAAGCAACAGCCGCGCGTTCAGACGCTGACGCTGGATTTCTGTGATCCCGAATGGATGGATCAACTTCGCGCAGCCATCCCCGAACATGGCCTGTATGGCATCATCCACTGCGCGTGGCCGGGGGCCGCACAGGGCGGGCTGCTCACCACGCCAACGGACGTGCTCACCCGGCAGATGGCGTTCGGCACGACGCACCTGGTCGAGCTGGCCCGGCTTCTGGCGAACCGAATCGGCCCGGACGGCGGACGGCTCATCGCCATCGGGTCGACCTACGGCACACGACAGCCGCGATTGAACCTCGCCGGCTACTCGCTCGCCAAGGCCGCACTGGAGCACACGGTTCGGCTGCTTGCCGCCGAGCTGGCCTTGAAAAACGTGACTGTGAACGCACTCTGCCCGTCCTTCGTGCCGGCGGGCATGAACCGCCACGCCGACGAACGACGGCAGAAGCTCGAGGCCGCAGCGATCCCCGCGGGGCGACTGTGCCGGACGAGCGACATCGCCGCGGCCGTGGAGTGGCTGTTGTCGCCGGGAGCGTCTTTCACTTCCGGCCAGGTCATCGCGCTGAACGGCGGGCAGTTGTAGCGAAGCGCCGGAGGAACGGCAGCGAATGGACTTTCTGCTGACCATCGATACCGAGTGGGACCGCCACCCGACGAAGGACGGACAGGTGACGGCGGAGAACCTCTCCGCCCTGCCGCTGTTTCATGCGTTGTGCGTATCGGAAGGCATCCGGCCCTGCTATCTCTGTGCCCAGGAGGCGGCCGACGCCCCGGCCTTCACCCCGCTGGGCGAACGCGTGGTGACCCAAAACGAGGGAGAGATCGGCACGCACCTGCACCCCATGACCTCGCCCCCCTATTGGGTCGATCCCGTCGAGGAACGCCAGAAGATCCCGTTTCCCAATGAGTACCCGCTGGACATTTTCGAGGCGAAGCTCGATCACCTCCGCGAGACGCTCGAAGCTCGCTTCGGGCCGCAGCACACATACCGGGGCGGGCGGTTCGGGCTCGCGCCGGAGCACGTGCCGATTCTGGTGCGGTACGGTTTCGGGGCGGACTCCTCCGTCACACCGCAGGTGTCCTGGTCCCACGCAAACGGGCTTTCCGAAGCCGTCGGGCCGGACTACACGGATCACGATGCCCATCCGTTCTGGTGGGACACGGGCGACGCGAACGAAAGACGTCTGCTGGAACTGCCCATCACCATCGTGAAACGCGGTCCGCGCCTGATCGACACGCTTCGTCGCTGGACCGCCGGCCGGCGGTTGGAATCGCACGCCCCGGACAGTGTGCTTTGGCTTCGTCCCATGCCCGGCCGATTGCACGAGCTTCAAACGGTTCTGCACATCGCTCGCCGCCAGGGCATCCAGGTCCTGAACCTGATGATGCACTCCAACGAGCTGCACCCGGGCTGCAATCCGTATTTCGACACGTCGGAGAAGGTGGAGGGCCTGCTGGCCGGGCTGCGGTCGTTCTTCCGGAACCTCAACCGCGCCGGAA
>JAFGJQ010000484.1 GCA_016929015.1 Phycisphaerae bacterium
CTGGCCGGCGTCGCTCTGGGCCCGGCCAAGCCAGTACAGAAGGTCCTTGGCGGTCACATCGTCCGATACTTCATACTGGCCGCGACCCTCTTCCAGCGTCGCGATGGCCTCGGCGTGGTAGCCTTTTTCGTAGAAACACCGCCCCAGGTGCAGCAGGCTGGGGACCCGGACCTTCGGTTCCCCTCGGGCGGCCTGAAAGCTCGGAATCGCCTCGTCGTACATCCGTCCCGAGAACAGCCGCAGGCCGTATTCGTACTTGATCCGCAGGTCCGTGGGGTACTTCTCCGCCCGCTCCTTGAAGACGCCGATTTCGAACTGCAATTGCTTGATCCGGGCCGCCTTGAGCTGGTCGCGTTCCCCGGCCTCCCGGGCCGTTCGGACCCGCCGAGCCAATTGCCGCATCCGGATGTCATCCGCCCGCAGCTTGTAGCGATAGTCGCCCGAGGTTTCGTATTGCCGCAGGAGAACGGCGATCGCGCGCTTTTCATCCGGCTCGTAATCGCGCCGACAGAGCAAATCCACGAGCGTCATGACCTTGCCGGCCACGCCTGGGTTCTTCTCCAGGTCCTTCTCGGCCACCGCGATCAACTGATCCAGGCGGTCATCCGACTGGACCATTCGTTCGCGATCATGAGCCTCTTTCTGCTGCTCGGCGTCGAACATGCTCTCCTTGAAGGAGTCGGCCGTCTGGTACTGCCCCTTCAGAATCGTCAGCTTGGTGGACAAGTCTCGCATCACGTTGTCCAGCGACAAATCCTTGGGAGTCAGGTGCTTCTGAACGCTGAGAGCCTCAACGGCCCGTTCGTAGGCATCAACGGCCAACGCCGTCTCATTGCGCGTCTGGGCGCGATCACCCAGCCCTTCGTAGATATCCTTCAGCAGGGCAAACTTCTTGGGGTTCGTCTTCTTTTCCGCCTCCAGGGCCTCCCGGTAGACGGGGCCGATCCACATGACCACTTCCTCGCAGCGGGCCTTGTCCGCGTTCCGGAGAATGCCTTCCACGTATGAAATGTTGGCCTGATCGTGTGCCCAGAGCCATTCGGCATTCAACATCGCCCGGATCGGATCCTTGCCCGTCATGGAGTATTTCACCGAATCCATGATGCCGGGCTTCTTCCCGCCCGCCTGACGCCGGGCCAGGGCCGCCACGCGCAGAGGCTGGTGGGCGTCCTCAATCGCCTCCGGCCAGAACTCCAGACCATCCACGTAGCATTTGATCGCGTAGTCGTAGTTGCGCTGGTCAAAGAGCTGCTTCGCCCGAGTGAACCACTTGCGGGCCTTGGCCTTGTTGGCTTCCGGTGTCACGTGCCGGGCATTGGGGTCCGGCTTCTCTCCGCGTGCGTTGCCCTTGCCTTGCTCGTTCTCAGCCATTGCGGTTCCCGCAGACGCGAAGCGCGGTCTCTCCCGGTCGCGCCCCGACAGCAACACAATCTACCGGGGCCGTTCCTCCAGAAACAGTCGACGATTTTCTTCGGCCGTTTGCAGTAAACTGCCGAGCTATACTATGATAACGCATAGGCTGTCAAGATCGGCATCCGCCCGGACCGGATCCGCCCGGGCTTGGTGGGTGACTGGACCGCGGTGACGACGATGAGGCCAAACATGCAGATTTCGGACATCCAGATTGATCGGCTTCGGATCGTCGAATACCCGGAGCCCGTTCTGCGCAAGACCTGCCGGGAGGTGACCGAGTTCGGCCCCAGGTTGGAGGCCCTCTGCCGAAAGATGCTTGAGATCATGCGGGCCGACCGCGGCATCGGCCTGGCCGGTCCGCAAGTGGGGCTGCCGCTCCGCCTTTTCGTCTGCAACACCACAGCAGACCCCGCGAACGACCTGATCTGTGTGAACCCCGTGCTGGAGGACTTTGAGGGAGGCGAGGAACTGGAGGAGGGATGCCTTTCGCTGCCTGAGGTCGCCGTCTCCGTGCGAAGGCCCGGCTCCGTCACGCTACGGGCCGTGGACCCCCACGGGACCCCGTTTGCCCGGCGATCGTCCGATCTGCTGGCCCGGGTCTGGCAGCATGAAAACGACCACCTCGACGGCCGCATGATTATCGATTACATGTCCACGGAGTCGGCACTGGAAAACCGGCGGGCGCTGAAGCTGATGGAAGAGAATTATCGACGCCGAACGCGCCGCCGGACCGCCGGCATACGGTAGTCTCTCATGCGCATCCTATTCGTCGGGTCCGGCGACTTCGCTGAACCCACCCTGCACTTTCTGGCCGAGGAGCACGACGTGGTCGCCGTGGTGACGCAGCCCGCCCGCAAGGCTGGCCGCGGCCAGTCAATGCGTCCCACGCCTGTTCTGCAACTTGCTTCAAAATATAACCTTACAGCTATTGAGGCCGAGGACATCAGCGACCCGTCGCTGGTGTCGCGACTGGCCGAGTTGAAGGCGGAGTTGGGCATCGTCATTGCCTTCGGACAGAAGATCGGCCCGGCTTTGCTGGCGGCCATGCCGGCAGGATTCATCAACCTGCACGCCTCTCTCCTGCCCCGATATCGGGGCGCTGCGCCATACCAGTGGACAGTGATCAATGGCGACGAGAAGGCGGGTGTAACGGTGTTTCGACTGACTGCCGGGATGGACGCCGGTCCGATCCTGACCCAGCGATGGACCTATGTACGCCCCCAGGAGACCGCTGCCGAGCTTCACGATCGGCTGGCCCGCATCGGGCCCGATGCCGTGCGAGCCGCCCTTGAGCTGTTTGGAGATGGCGAAATTCCGGAGGGGCAGCCCCAGGATGCCGCGCAGGTCACCCGAGCCCCCAAACTCCGCAAGGAGAACGGATGGATCGACTTCGGCCGACCGGCCGCCGTGCTAGGGCACTTTGTGTGCGGCATGTGGTCCTGGCCGGGGGCGGTCTGCATGTTTGAGTCGGCCGACGGCTCGCGGCGCGAACGGGTGACGTTGGCCCGGGCGCGGCTGGGCGACGCTCGGCCGGCCGAGCCGGAGCCGGGCGTTTTGGACGTTCGACTCTTCGTGGCCACCGGGGACGGCTGGCTGGAGATTCTGGAGATCAAGCCCGCCGCCGGTCGGCAGATGGCGTGGCCGGAGTTCGTGAACGGCCGCCACGTCAAGCCGGGGGACCGCTTCGTCCGGGTCGAATCGGCGTAACGCCATCGATGCTCACGGCGTTCAATTCCTCGGGGCGGGAATCAGGCAGATGAACTCGCAGCGTTCTTCAAACGTGTTGAAGAACGCGTGTGTTTCGTTTGGCGGAACGAAGATCACGTCACCGGCCTGAAACGGGCGATCGCCTTGTGTCGTCTTCGCGATGCCGCGGCCCTTGAGCACCAGGATCTCGTGTTCGTAGTCATGTGCATGGTGCGGCGTGTTGCCGCCCGGGCCAATCTCGAAATGACGCATGTGGAAGTTCGTTGCGCCATCCTCGGGACCGATCAGCATCCGCATCCGCGCATCCCTGGCGCCGTCCGCCGCGACCGGTTTCTGCTCATGCGAAACGAGCGATTCAATCTTCATGGCTGTACCCTTCTGTCTGACGGACCGGTGGACAGCGGGTCACAGTTCGTCGGCTCTCTTGACCCACGTGTCGGTTGCGCTCTCGTAGTCCAGGACTTCGTCCGGGCGGAAGTACAAACCGATCTCCGTCCTGGCCGACTCGGGCCCGTCGCTCCCGTGAACGAGGTTGTACGTCGCGCTTACGGCGAAGTCCCCGCGGATGGTGCCCGGCTCCGCGTCGGAACCGAACGTCGCGCCCAGGAGCTTCCGACAGACGCTGATCGCGTTGAAGCCTCGAACCACCATCACCACGACGGGGCCCCGTGTGATGTAGTCGATCAACCGCGAGTAGAAAGTCTTTCCCTTGTGCGGCGCGTAGTGTCGTTCGGCCAACTCCTTCGAGAACTGCATCAGCTTCATGGCGGCAACCGTCAGCCCCTTATCTTCAAACCGCTGGATGATCCGTCCCACCAGCCGTCGCTGAATACAGTCTGGCTTGAGAATAATCAGTGTCTGCTCCAAGAATCTGTCTCCCGATGCGTGTTGTGTGTGCATGCGGGTTTTCAGGAAGGTCGGTCACCCTGACCTCTGACCGCATGTCCAGGCGCGGGCGGCCTCCAGCATGGCCTGGAGATTCGCCCGGGGCACGGAACCGGGATCATACGTGCAACCCGGCGTGATGATAAGGGGCCGGCCGGCCGCCTGGCGCAACGCATCGTGCACCTCTCCACGAACGTCCTCCGGCGAGCCCGTGGGCAGAGTCGAGAGGTTGTCCACGCCACCGGCAGGGGCGGGCTTCAGCCAGACGGCCGCATCCGCGATGGACGGACCGGCCGCGCGGTCCGCCCAGTTCAGAACATGGCAGGGGTACGCTGCGAACGATGGGAAACCCACGGCCCGGCCGCAGACGTGCAGCACGTTCAGCCGACCGCGTTCTGCCGCCGCCAGAATCTGCCGATCCGTGGGTCCCACCAACTGGCGGTACAGCGGTGGCACGTTCTTTGCCCCATCCAGCCAGTCGTCTCGCACGGACAGGAACACTCCGTCTGCTCCGGCGTCGAGACACCGTCGCGTGAAGTTCGCGAGGCTGGTGGCGATGCGGCCAAGCGCCTCGCGTATGCCGTCAGGGTCGTGCTCGAAATATCGCCGCAGGGTTGTTGTCGGCTCGTCTTCGCCGGACAGCTTTGGCGGTTCGTGTCGACCCTGTGGAGGGCGGACAAGGTGCCGCAAGGTCGTCCAGGCGTTGAAGACGGTGGTGGTCATCCAGACGCGGCCATCCAAGCGGGATTTCAGCGCTGCCAGCAGATCCAGTTGGCGGGCGAATTCCGGCTCGTTGCCCTGCAGAATGGGCAGCGCGTGCAGATCGGCCGGCCTCTCGATCAGTCCTGTACAGGGGTAGGGATTGTCGTTCATGACCTTCAGGAAGTCGAGGTCAAACGACTGCTGGTGGGCGATGTGCGCCTCCACCGCGGCGGGGCCATAAACCCGATCCGGCGCGAAGTGGCACCAGAAGGACACGGGCGGGCGATCCGGGTGTTCCCCCGCCAGTACCGCCTGGACTCGCTCGATAGGGTCCACAGGACGCCTCCACAAAACGTAACGCCCGCCGCCCGGGTCATTCGACGGAGAGGGTCGGCGGCGTCTCCTCACGTGCCGCGCGAACGCTGACCTGACCGGCCGTAGCCCGCACTACGTTCAGGATGGACTCGCGCAGCTCCGGCTGGGTGGTGGTGAAGCACTTCTGGGGCGTGCCCTCGTCCGCGAACACTCGAATGCCGGCGTTGAGCGGGATGGCACCGAGAAACGGCACGCCCATCTCCTCCGCCGCCCGGCCGGCCCCGCCGTGGTCGAAAATGTCGTCCCGCTTCCCGCAATGCGGGCAGACGTAGTAGCTCATGTTCTCCACGATCCCCAGGCAGGGGACCTTCAGTGTCGCGTACATCATGATGGCCCGGCGGGCATCGGCCAAGGCCAGATCCTGCGGCGTGCAGACCGCCACCGCGCCCGTCATGGGAATGGACTGCGACAGCGTCAGCGGTACGTCACCCGTGCCGGGCGGCAAGTCCACCACCAGGTAGTCCAGTTCGCCCCATTCCGCGTTTCCCAGGAACTGCTGGACGGTGTTGTGCACCATGGGTCCGCGCCAGATGACGGCCTGACCGGGATTCACGAAGAATCCGATGCTGATCAGCTTCACGCCGAGCGCCTCGACAGGCACAATTCGGCCGTCGCTTCGGACCTGCGGTTGGGCGTCGGGCACGCCCATGATGGTAGGGAGGGACGGCCCGTAGACATCCGCATCCAGCAATCCGACGCGGGCCCCCTCCCGCTGAAGTCCGACCGCCAGCAATGCCGCCACCGTGCTTTTGCCCACGCCGCCTTTGCCCGCGCCCACCGCGATCGTATTTCTGACGCCGGGCATCTGCACCGCGGTGCGAGCGGGGCCCCGGACCCGAGCGCTGAAAGCAACGGACACGTCACGAACGCCCGGCACCTGCCGGACCGCCGCCTCGACGTCACTGCGAATCCGATCCTTCATCGGGCAGGCGGGGGTGGTAAGCTCGATTTCGACCGTGACCTGTCCGTCTTCGATGGTCACCGCCTTCACCATGTTGAGCTTGACGATGTCCTCGTGAAGCTCCGGATCCTGGACGGTGCGCAACTGCCGGCGGATCGTGTCCTGCGTTGGCTGGTGCATTCAAAGCCTCTTTCCGGTAGAGAAATACGCCGGGAGAGGGACGAAACGCCCATCCAGTGCCTCTCCACTGCGGTAATATAGAACCGCCGGAGTACTATTTCCACCCCTTTGGGTTTCTGACGGCGTCGGCTTGAGCAGGCGGCGGTCGGGCGTGGTATGATTTCGTGACGGGCTACGTTGGGAGAGGCCAGGCGTGCCGACAGGTGGTTTCGAGACAAACCGAACGGTGAAGGCGGAACGGCATTCGCCACAGGCGTCGCGCAAGCTCGTGGTCGGGGTGGTGGTATTGGCCGTCCTGCTCTCGGCGCTGGGAATGGTTCTGGCCCTTCAGCAGTCTCAGCTTCTGGTGGCCGGTCGGGTCGCGGAGCTCCGGCCGGAGGCCTATCGCCGGGTTGCCAGCGTAAACCGCGCAGCGGCCTCGGAGATTGAACGGACGTTTGCGGACGTCGAGTTGTACGGGTGTCGCGCCACGACCCGGCCCGCCTTGGACTACGCATCGCACGCAGGTGGATCAGACCCGCTCCCGCGTGCCGCCTGGTTGCGGGAGCTTCTCGTCTGGGATGAAGACCGTTTGTACCGCTGTTCGATTGGGGAGTTGCCTCCGCTTCCGCAGACGGACGTGGGCCGACTCGAGCCGGAGTTGCGATCGCGGCTGGACATGATTCTCGCGGAGGCCCGCGAGGGTGCGTCTCCGGCTCCCCAGTCATACCTCTACAGCCCTGCGGGCGGCAAGGCGGTGCTTGTCGTGTACGGTCCGGTCCACCCGGGCGGCGGCGAGTTGATGGCGGCGGTTGCCATCGTGGACCTGGATTTTGCCCGCCGTGACCTGGTGGACCGGCTGGTGGGCACAGAGGGCGATCTGACGGTGGTATCCACGGGTGCGCGGTCGCCGGAGTCCGGCGGCGCGTCGGCGACCTGGTCAGAATCGCTGGGACCTCTGTTTCCATTCTGGTCGGTGCAGCCGTCTTCCCGTTTCATGATGGAGCAGGAGCGCATCGGGCTGCGACAGACTCTGTTATACGCCGGTGTGACGATTCTCGGTCTGGTCGCGCTGCTGCTGGCGATTCGGGCCATGAACCGAGTCGTCCAGCACGAAATTTCCCTCTCGCGCATGAAGGCCAATTTCGTCGCGGACGTCTCTCACGAGCTCAAGACTCCGTTGGCCCTGATCCGCATGTTTGCCGAGACGTTGCTCAGCGGGCGCGTGCAATCGGAGGAGAAGACGCGCGAGTATTACGACATCATCACCCGTGAAAGCACGCGGCTCACCCATCTGATCGACAACATCCTCGATTTTTCCCGCATCGACGCCGGGCGCAAGCACTATCGCCGCGAACGTGTCGATGTGGGACGGGTGGTCCGTGAAACGTACGATGCCTACCGCCATGAGCTGGACTACCACGGGTTCGAGCACTATTGCACGATTGCGGAAGATCTGCCGGGCATCCACGGTGACGACGACGCCATCGGCCAGGTGGTCCTGAATCTGATCAGCAATGCCATCAAGTACAGTGCGGACGAGAAGCATCTGCACGTGGACGTGATGCCGGAGGTTCGGCGAGACCGGCGCGGCGTGCTCATCTGCGTGCGGGACCGCGGCATCGGCATTCGTCCCGAGGACCGGGCACACCTGTTCGAGGGGTTCTACCGGGCCCCGGATGAACGGGTGCGGCAGAGCCGCGGCACGGGTCTGGGCCTGGCCCTGTGCAAGAAGATCGTGGACGCCCACGGCGGGTGCATTGACGTGGAATCCCGGCTGGTCAAGGGCAGCGAGTTTCGGGTATTCTTACCGGAAGATCACGATACCTCCGAACAGAAGGAATGACGCGGATGGCCAGAATCCTGATCGCAGAAGACGAACCGGACATGCTCATGGGTCTGCGGGACAACCTGCAATTCGAGGGCTACGACGTTATCGAGGCCACGGACGGAGAGCAGGCGCTCAACGCCGTCAAGCAGGACCGCCCCGATCTCGTTCTGCTGGATGTCATGATGCCTAAGCTCGACGGCATCAGCGTCTGCCGCAAGCTCCGAGACGCGGGTTTCTCCGTGCCCATCCTCATGCTGACGGCCAAGAGCCAGGAGATCGACGTGGTCCGAGGCCTGGAGGCCGGAGCGGACGACTACATCATCAAGCCATTCGGCGTCCGCGAACTGCTTGCCCGGATCAAGGTGGCGCTGCGGCACGGGGGGGCCGCTCCCGGCATCGCCAAGGTCATGCGGATCGGCGAAGCCGAGGTGGACCTGATCAAGGGGACCGTGGTCCGGGGCGCGGAGTCGTTCAAGCTCGGCCACTTTGAGATCCAGATTCTCAAGATGCTCATCGAGAACGCCGAACAGCCCGTGGACCGCAACAAGATGCTCGACGAGATCTGGGGCCTGGCCGCCTATCCCACGAACCGTACCGTGGACAACCACATCGTTTCCCTGCGGCGCAAGATCGAGCCGGACGCCCGGAATCCGCGACACATCCTGACCGTGCACAGCATCGGATACAAGTTTGTGCCGTGAAGAGGAGACGACGGGGGGGGGCCGCGGACGGCTGAAACGTCCGGATACGGATCGGATCCGGGCCGCCGCATCGCCGACACCGCTGCTGGTCACCCGGCATGGACTTCCATCCAACCGTATGCGCTTGGGAACCGGTGCCCGGATGGCCCAGGCGATCGTGCCGGGTTACGTGCGGCGGTTCCGGCAGTAGCGGAGCATTCCTTCTTCCTCGCCTGCACCCGCGGCGACGAACCCCAGCTTGGTCAGCACGCGAATGGACTGCGGCAGGTGCGCAAACGTGTCCGCCGTCACCCTCTGCACGGTCGGATGCGACCACGCCCACTCGATCAGACGCATCATGGCTTCGGTGGCGTAGCCGCACCGCTGGAACGGGTCGAGCACGGAGTACCCGATCACGACCGTTCCGTCCTCACTCGGCGGCCCGCAGAAGCCTCCGCCGCCGAGCAGCACTCGCGGCCCCGTCGTCTCGTTCCGGACGAAGTACCAACTCCACCACCCGCACTGCTCCGGCCGGTCGCGCAGCGTGTCGGCCCAGAAGTCCAGCACATCCATCGTCAACGGCGGCGGCCATTCCGGCGGGATCGCCGCCTCGAGCAGATGCCCCAACGCAACGCGGTCGTGAGCGGCGTCCGCCCTGGCCAGCACGGCGTCTGCGGCGACCAATTCCAGCCGCGCGGTGCGCAAGCGTCCGCGGATCGGCCCGCTCATGCTCGTCTCCCGAGCGAGCCGACGTTCTCGTAAGCCTGCTGCGCCGTGGCACCGTGCCGTGGGACCGTCACTGTGAAAACTGCTTCACCGCGTTCGCGGCGTGTCGTGGAAGTGTTTCCGGAGGCATGTAGACCGACGGTCCACGAACGGACATCAAGCTTCGCACGCGAGCCTGTTCGTTTCGGACTCGGCATCCGTTCGCTCAGGCCATCACGATCTTGTCGCGTCCGCGTTTCACGTTTCGGGTGGCGTTGCGGGTGTCCACAACCAGTTTCGCGTTCCGGACGATCATCTTGTAGTCGTAGCAACTGTGGTCCGTGGAGATGACCACGCAGTCGTACCTCCGGAGCGAGGTGGCCGACAGCGGCTTGCTGCGCATGCCGAGGTTGTGCTCGCGCTGCCGGTGCGTGACGGGGATGTACGGATCGTTGTAGTCGACCTTCGCCCCGTGGTGTTTCAGCAGTTCGATCAGGGCAATGGAGGGCGATTCCCGCAGATCGTCGATGTCCTTCTTGTAGGCCAGGCCCAGCACGAGGACTTTCGAGCCGTTGAGGCTCTTGCGCACGCGGTTGAGCCCCTCCGCCACCTTCGTCACCACGTACTCCGGCATGGAGGTGTTGATCTCGCCGGCCAGCTCGATAAACCGCGTCGGGCTGTCAAACTCCCGCGCTTTCCAGGTCAGGTAGAACGGGTCGATGGGAATGCAGTGCCCGCCCAGTCCCGGCCCGGGATAGAACGGATGGAAGCCGAACGGCTTGGTGCTGGCCGCGTCGATGACCTCCCACACGTTGATGCCCATCCGGTTGAACAGCACCTTGAGCTCGTTGATCATGGCGATGTTCACGCACCGGTACACGTTTTCGAGAATTTTGGCCGACTCGGCCACCTCGCAACTGGAGACGGAGACGGCCCTGGCGATGGCCGACCCGTACAGCGCGGCGGACAATCGTCGGCTCTTGGGGCCCAGGCCGCCGACCACCTTGGGAATGGTCTCGGTGGTGTAGTCCTTGCGGCCGGGGTCCTCGCGTTCCGGGGAGAAGGCCAGGAAGAAGTCGCGCTCGGCCTTGAGGCCGGTGCGCTCCAGGATGGGTTTGCAGACCTCGCGCGTCGTGCCGGGGTAGGTGGTGCTCTCCAGGACGATCAGTTGTCCCTTGCGCAGCACGGTGGCCAGCATTTCCGTCGTGCTGACCACGTACGTCATGTCCGGCTCGCGCATTTTGGTCAGCGGGGTGGGCACGCAGATCAGGACGGCATCGGCCTTCTTCAGTTCGTTCGGATCGGTCGTGGCGCGGAACTGCTTTTTCTTCACCACGTCGGAAATGGTCTGGGACGGGATGTGCTTGATGTAGCTCTTCCCCGCGTTGAGGGCGCGGACCTTCTTCTCGTCGATGTCATACCCAAGGCACTTGAACCCCGCCGCACAGAACGTCCGCACCAGCGGCAGCCCGACGTAGCCCATGCCCACCACGCCCACCAGGGCCTTGCGCTTTTCGATCTTCCGAAGCAGTTCCTGATCGATCACGATGTTCACTCCTCACTTCATGCGCCCGAGACCTTCAGACACGTCCCCGGACGGGCCGGCATGATAGGCCATCGGCTCGACGTTTGGCAAGCCCGCCAGACTCTCGCAAGCGATTTCTGCTGGCGTTGGCTGCCGCGCGCAGTAGAATGGCCACGCAGAGGCTGCCCCCGCGGAGCGTTTCGTATGGACTTCTGGACCCCGGATCAAATCGCCTTGGACGCCGTCACATCGTCTCTCCTCAATGACGTTACGGAGTCGGCATCCCGGGTCTCGGACTACCGGCCCTTGCCGTCGGAGGTGGTCCGGCGCATCGAAGAGCATCTGGTCGGTGAGCGAGTGTACAGCAGCAACGCCATTGAGGGGAACACGCTTGACCTGCGGGAAACCGTTATGGTTCTTCGCCAGGGCTACATCGACGCAAACCGAAGGCGCGAGTCTCTCGAAGCCCGCAACCTCGGGCAAGCCGTCGACCAGGTGACACAGTGGATTGGCCAGAACGTTGACTGCTACTCCACCCCGCATCTGCTTGACGTTCATCGACTTCTTCTCATAGACGTCAATGACGAGTGGGCCGGTCGGCTCCGCGATCACCGCGTCCTGATTCAGGGGGCAAGGCGCCAGCCCCCGGATCACAGCGTTGTGCCGGGCAAAACCGATCTTGTGATGGAAGTCCTTCGCTCTCGCCCGGCCGTGCACGGCGTGACGCTTGCCGCGTGGGCACATTGGGCCATCGCTCGCATTCATCCCTTTCATGATGCAAACGGGCGAGCGGCCCGCCTCTGGCAGGATCTCGTGCTGCTCCGCGAAGGATTGACGTGCGGCATCATCCGTCCCGCGGACCGCATCGCGTATCTCGAGGCGCTAGGGCAGGCGGACGAGGGTCATTTCGACGCCCTTGTACAGTTGCTGAGCCAGCGTGTCTTGAGCACGTTCGACCGATATCTGACGGAAATCGACCAGGCGACCGAGCTGGATCGGTTTGTCATGGAACTCGTCGACGAAGCCGACACCCGCGCGGTGGAGCGCGAGCAACTGGCGTACGAGCGATGGTCCCGCAAGATGCAGCAGCTTCGCTGGGAGTTCGACACGTGCGCCTCGCGCATCTCGGACGCATCCCGTAGTCTGGCAATTCAGGTCCGACACTACGACCTGATCGACCGCGCGGCCTGGAACAACATTCGTCTGGGTCGCGGGGCCGGAAAGACCTGGTTCTTTGTTGCCGAATTCCACGTGGGCCCGACCAGCCGAAGGTATTTCTTCTTCTTCGGCAAGCATTACTGGTCGGACCTGGATACCGATGAGGAGCGGTCGGGACCGCGAGTCTGCCTGCTCGTCAGCGAAGAGCGGACTCCTGGAGAGGCCGCCGTGCGTCTGGATGAAGGTAACGATCCGGCCGTGACCCTCCGAGAGGTGTTCGTGGTGGACAACCGGCTCGTTCGCAAGCGCTACAATCCGGCTGCAGATGCCTGTGAATACGACCGCGACGTGCCTGCCTTGCGCATTGCCCAGGATTTCCTGCGCGAAGTGATCCTCCACCGGATGGCGTGAGTTACGGGCGAGCTCCGCGTGCTCCCGCCTTCTTTGGGTTTCCGCGTTTGCCAGAGTCCGCCTAGTCCTCCGGCTCCAGGATGGACATGAACGCCTCTTGCGGAATGGCCACGGAGCCGACCTGTTTCATCCGTTTCTTGCCTTCCTTCTGCTTCTCCAGCAGCTTGCGTTTGCGGGTGATGTCACCGCCGTAGCATTTGGCGGTCACGTGCTTGCGGAAGGCCTTGATCGTCTCCCGGGCGATGATCTTGCCGCCGATGGCGGCCTGCAGGGGAATCTCGAACTGGTGCCGGTCTATCTCCTTCTTCAGCCGCACCAGCAGCCTGCGCCCCCGGTTGGCCGCCTTGTCGCGGTGCACGATAACCGAC
>JAFGJQ010000485.1 GCA_016929015.1 Phycisphaerae bacterium
CGTACTGGCCGATCTGGTGGCTGGTCACCTCGCGCTCATGTTCGCGGAAGATGTCGGATTCCACGGCATCCACGAGGCGTTCCATGGCGTCCGGCTCAATGGGAAGCTTGTAGCAGGCATGGCGGACGCCCGAAAGGATTTTGTCTCGCCGATACGGCACGCGCGATCCGTCTCGCTTGACGACCGTCAGCCGAAGCTCCTCTTCGACTCTTTCCTTCGTTGTGAACCGCCTCCCGCAATGGGTGCAGACGCGGCGGCGCCGGATGACGCTGCCGCTTTCGGTTGACCGCGAGTCAATCACCTTGTCGGAGTTGTGCTTGTTACAGGCGGGGCAACGCATGAGACGCTCGCCGAAACGTGTACATTTTCCGGTGTTCGGACGTGCCGACATCGACATCTTGACGACCGCAAACGGTACCGGCACCACATATGGCGTGTCAACAGGGGATCGCCGCCGGGCCACTGGACAGCCGCCCCCGGACCCCTACAGTACCGACTTCATGGATCGAATGATCGACAAGCGAGTGGGGCGCATCCGTCTGCAGGGACGCACGCTGGCCGGCGAGGAGACGGTCCTGGCCGCGCCGGAGCAGAATGTCTGCTTTGACATCGGCCGGGCACCGCGGGAGGTCATCCCGATCGACAATATCTGTTTGTCCCACGGGCACATCGACCATTCGGCCAACATCGCGTACTACTTCTCGCACCGGGAGTTCATCGGGGCGTCGCCCGGCCGGCTGATCGTCCACCGCCGGCTTGCCGCCGCCTTTCAGTCGCTGATGGGCGTCTGGGCGGACATTGAGGGCCGTCCGGGCCCGTGGCAGATCGAGGCGGTCCTTCCCGGTGACGAGGTGCGCATCCGCCGGGACCTTTTGATCCGGGTTGTGGAGGTGAACCACGATTCCCGGTCGCTGGGGTTCGCCGTCGTGGAGGAGCGATTCAAGCTCAAGCCCGAACTGGCCGACCGCACGGGGCCGCAACTGGTGGAGTTGAAGAAGCAGGGCGTGGAAATCCAGAATCGGGTGGAAATGCCCGTGGTGGCCTATTGCGGGGATACGGCCGACGGGCCGCATTTTGACCTGGATTGCATTCGGAACGCCGAGGTCTTGTTGCTGGAATGCACGTTTTTCGAGCCGGAGCACGTGGTCCGGGCGCGGAAGGGCAAGCACATTCACGTGCGCGATCTGCCGGGAATCCTCGACCGGCTCCGTTGCCAGCACATCGTGCTGACCCACGTGACGCATCGAACGGCCCTGCGAGACGCTCGCCGGATGTTGAAGGAAACCGTCAGCCCGAATGACTGGGAGCGGCTGACCTTCTTCATGGATCGCCCCAAACGTGCCGCCCCGGCCGCTTCCGACTAGCTCGGGCCGGCGGCCGGTTGGCGAACGACGGCCGTGCCGAAGGCGAAGACCTCCACGCTCACGCCGGGGTTCCTCGGGTTGGCGCTGCGGATGTTCGAGGTTTCGTAGCGGACGTTGTAGACCTCCCGGGAGCCTGCCTGCCGGGCCTGGTCCAGCATTCGCAGGAGGGCCTCCCGCCGGGCCCGCGTCATCAGGGTGTTGTAGGCGCGAATCTCCCCGCCGACCAGGCTTCGCAGCCGTGCGGCGAAGCTCTTGAAGTAGTCCGTGGCGATGACGGCCTCGCCCAATACCAGGTACGACTCCCGGACGGTCTCGGGCGACGGGACCATTCGCAGGTTGGTCACGACGAAGCCGCGATGGCCCAGCTCTCGGGCCTCCAGAGAGAGAAGGTGGCGGTGCTCTACCCAGCGCCCGACACCGTATCCCAGCACCAGGAGGCCGAGGACGGGCAATACCTGCAGCCAGAGGGCCTCCATCACGACACTCCCGGCACGACGATCACCGCCGTGCCATAGGCGTACAGCTCGGCCGCCCCCTGGGTGACCGCGCTGGTCGTAAAACGCACGTTCACGATTGCATTGGCGCCCAGTTCCTGGGCCTGGGCCATCATTCGCTCGATGGCCTGGCGGCGGGCTTCCGTCAGCAACTCCGTGTAGCCCTTCAGTTCGCCGCCGACCAGGTTCTTGAACCCGGCCGCGATGTCGCGGCCGACGTGTTTGGCCCGGATCGTGTTACCCTGCACCAGTCCCTTGACTTCGCGGATCGTGTATCCCGGAACGGTCTCCGTGTTGACGAGAATCATCAGTGTGTCCTTCTACTGGCGGGTCATGTGCATGTTGGTGAACAAGATGGAGCAGGCTCAGGGCGTCTCGCCCAACTCACGAAGCGCCTCGAGCACACCGGGTTCCGACGGGTTCAGCGCATAGGCCGTACGGAGAAGCCGGACCGCTTCCGTGCGTCTGCGGATTCGAGCGTAGAAGCGACCGAGTTCGGCGTTGGCGTAGGCGTTATGCGGCTCCATGGCAACGGCCTGGCGGTATCGCAGCAGGGCGGCGTCCGGGTCGTTGCGTTCTTCCAGTTCGTGCGCCAGGAAGATCTGGCCGCGCGCGGACGGGCCGACAAACTCCGCGGTCCATTTCGCCACGGCCAGGGCCGCTTCGAATTGGCGTTTCAGCTCCAGGGCCATGTTCTTGCCCCATAGCGCCGGCTGCATACCGGGATGCGCGTTGACGGCTCGGGCGTAACTGCGGACCGCGTCGTCGACGTATCGCATGGCGGCCGGGGCGTCACGCAGGTGGAACTGCGCCTTGGCCAGGTAGATGTTGCAGTCGCCGAGGTCGTAGAGATTCCACGGGTCTTCCGGGACCCGCTCGCGAGCCTCAAGCAAGAGGTTGCGGGCGGCGCCGTATTCATGCCGGATCATCTTCTCCTGGCCGAGCTGCCTCAGCTCGCCGTACGACAATTCGTGCCCGCACCCGCTGAGGCTTGCGATCGCGAGCAACACCAGGCCCGGACCGCCGGTGTGCCACCGCCGCTTCGATCGTTGCGTGTTCATCGCTATTCCTCGCCGAATCCGGTACCGTGTCTGCGCATTGGGCGCTCCCACGCCGCGCCGGGAACACCATCATGGACACGTTACGGTACGCTATTTTACAGCATCGGGATCGGGCGGGCGAGCACTGGGATTTTCTGATTGAACAGCCCGCCGCACTGGCGACCTGGAAGTTTCCCAACAACCCGACCGCCCGGGATGCCCTGCCGATGGAGGGCGTGCGGATCGCCGACCACCGCAAGGCGTACCTGGACTACGAAGGTCCGGTTCGGGGCGACTGGGGCCACGTTCGGCGAGTGGACGGCGGGATCTGTGATATCCTGGAGACGGCCGAGGCGGCTTGGCGGTTCGAACTGCGAGGTGGTCGTCTGGCGGGCCGATTCACGCTTCGGCTCTGCGGGGCGGGGGCGGATCGCTGGCGACTGGAGGCCGATGGGGAGCGGAATTCACAGGGCGGGAAGAGTTCCTGATGCGGATCGGGTGCGGCTAGCGAGGGCCGAGCGGCTCGATCTCGGCGCGCAGGATTCCGGGCTCCAACGAGAGCGACCGGATTCGGAACCAGCGCTCGCTGGGCTTCCAGAAGAGGCGGTTCTCGATGGTCAAACCGTCGGTCAGCAGACGTGCATTGCCCTTCTTGCGGAGGAATCGGACGGCCTCGGCCATCGGGTCGGGCATGGTGTCCACGTCGCTGTCCGGCGCGGTGATTACGGGCCGCAGGCGACCGGCCACGACCGAAACGGGCAGCGGACACGAGCCGCATGCCAGCCGGTGCAACCGAATCGTGATGGTGTCGTCCAGCACGTCGCACGTCAGCCGGGCGCTGAGGATGGCTTCCCAGCCGTCTCGCTCGAATCGGGCACCGAAGGCCGCTCGACCCGTCTCGAAGACGACGACCGGCTCGTCTACGTAGTCGGGAATCCACTCGTCCGCCCCGGGCCAGACGTCGGACCGAACGGCGATCCACCGACTGACCTGCTCGTCGGTCAGAGTGAGCAGGAACGGCCGGCCGGCGGGCAGGGCGTCGGTGAAGCCGGCAACGGTATCCATGAGGGTTTTCTTGACGTCCTCGTATTCCGCGTCGGTGACCTGCGGCGGACGATACCAGTCCGGGACGTGGGCCAGTGCCGCCCACAACAAAATACACGCGATCACGAGCGCGCCCGCCAGAGCGGCCAGAATGGGCCAGCACCGGTCCCAGAGTCGTTTTCTTTTCTTCCGCTTGCGTTGCATTGCATTCGTTCCGTCGGCGGAGAGTATAGCGGAAGTCGTGCCCGGATTGACCCCGGGATTTTGTCCCTCATAAAATCGGTGTCACGCCCCGGGACGGCCCCGGGGCCTGTGGGGTCACGATCATGGTGAATCGACTCTGGGGTCCGGTGATCATCCTCTTCTGGCTGGGGGCCATGTCGTGGCTGTTCTGGCACGACGTGCGGCCCTTGTGGGTCGCCCAGGACCCGCCGCGATCCATCACGCCGGAATGGCTGACGGAGGGCCGGATGCGGCAGCAGGCCGCGGTTGAGGACAAGGCGGGCCAGCGTATCGGCGGCATCTGGACCGTATACCGCAAGTCGGGGGAGACGATCGGGCGGGAGGACCTGATCGTGATCGACCGTTTTCCGCCGATTTCACCGGCCCGGGTGGAGGTGGATGCGCAGTTTGACGCCCAGGGCCGGCTGGATGAGATGACGGTGGACGTGGGGTTTACGGGTGTGCGTCTGTCACTCAATGCGGAGCGTTTCGGAACGCAGTTGGCGTTTGTGCTGAAGGCCGGCCCCATAAACCAGTCGTTCAAAATCAGCGACACGGACGCCGGCATGGTCGGTGACCTTTTCAAGCCCTTCTCCGACATGCCGAAGCTGGAGGTGGGGCAGACCTGGAAGATGCAGGTCTTCAACCCCCTGTCGACGATCTTCGGACACGGAAGACGGTTCATGCCGATGGTGGTCCGGGTCACCGGGAAGCAGCGATGGCAGACCGAGGAGGGCATCGTCGACTGCTTTGTGGTGGAGTCGCCGCGTGCAACGGCCCTTGTCGGTCCGGACGGAACAGTGTACCGGCAGGAGACCCAGTTGCCGGTGGGGGGCACCATCGTGATTCGGACGGAGCGTTTTGACGAGCGCGCGTACGAGAGGGCGAAGGCGGCGGCGCTGCCGCGCATGGTGCCGGACGGCGAGGGGACCCCGGACAGTCCGTGAACAGGCGGCGCTGAGGAACGGATCGAGCCAGATGGAACCCGCGATTGAAATCACCGCTGTGACCAAGAGGTTCGGCCGCAAGGTGGCCGTGGACAACCTCAGTCTGACCATCCCCCGGGGCGAATTGTTCGCCTTTCTCGGCCCGAACGGCGCCGGCAAGACCACGACCATCAAGATGATCTGCGGTCTGCTGCGGCCCCACGATGGCGAGGTGCGTGTCTGTGGGCATCCGATGGGTTGCGACGGACTGGTCGCCAAGTCGCTGTTGGCATACGTGCCCGACCAGCCCTTCTTGTACGACAAGCTCACGGCGAGAGAGTTTCTCTGTTTCGTCGCGGAGATGTACGGGCTTTCGCGGACAGAGCGAGACGGACGCATGGCGGAACTGAGCGTCCAGCTCGTGCTCGGTTCGTTCATCGACCAGATGACCGAGAGTTTCAGCCACGGCATGAAGCAGCGGCTGGTGCTGGCGGCGGCGCTGCTGCACGATCCGGAGATTCTGGTGGTGGACGAGCCGATGGTGGGCCTGGACCCGCGCACGGTTCGGACCGTCAAGGACTTGTTCGTCCGGCGGGCCCGCGAGGGGCGGACCGTGTTCATGAGCACGCACACACTGGAGGTGGCGGAAGCGGTGGCCGACCGGATCGGCATCATCGATCACGGGCGGCTGCTGACCGTGGGAACGATTGAGGAGTTGAAGCAGCGGGCGTCGGGCAGTGCCACGCTGGAGGACGTGTTCTTGCGGTTGACGGAGGAGGGGGATGAACAACATGTCTGATCAGGCCGTCTGGCTGCCCCCGGGGGTGGGCCTGCTGCTGCGGGCCAAGCGGATCGCCCTGCGCAACCGGGTGATCGAGGCCCTGCAGGCCTCGCCGATCCGCATTGCGTCCACCGTTCTCTTTCTTCTGCTGATCTGGGCGGGGCTGTACTTCCTGTTCTGGGCCGTGTTCGATTACCTCGATCGCACGCCGCTGGAGGGGGCGGTGGCGGTGCCCATGGTGTTCAACTTCTTTTTTGTGGCGATGCTGCTGCTGCTGACCTTCTCCAACGCCATCATCGCCTACAGCGCCCTGTTTGCGCGGAACGAGACCGCGTATCTGCTGGCAGCGCCCGTGCCTCCGAAGGCCCTGGTCCTTGTGAAGTACCTGGAGACGCTGCTGTTCTCGAGCTGGTCCTTCTTTCTGTTGGGCCTGCCGCTCATGCTGGCGATTGCGAACATGCAGACCACGCAGAGCACGGGTGTCTTTTGCGGGCTGTTTCTGGGCCTGTTCCTCGCCTTCGTGCCCATCCCCGGCGCCCTCGGCCTGATCGCGGCCTGGCTGATTGCACGCTACGTGCCGCGTACGGTGCGGCATGGGCTGCTGGCCGCCGGCATTACGATCATCGTGATTGCGGCCGTGTTGGGGCTGCGAGCCGTTCAACTGAGCGAGACCGACACCACCGCGTGGCTCAAGGGTTTCTTTGAGAAGATGGAGTTTGTGCAATCGGCGCTGTTGCCGAACGCCTGGGTGAGCATGGGGATCGAGGAGGCGATGAACGGCCGGCCGGCGGAGGCGCTGCGCTACATGCTGGTCGTGTTGGCCAATGCCCTGTTCCTGAGCCTGTTGGCCGTTCGCATCGTCTCGCGCGGCCTGATGGGGGCGTATGATCGGGCGACCAGTTCTCGCGGGCGTCCGGGGCGGGCGGCGGCCAAGGTTGCCGGCGGCGTGGCCGGCGTGCTGTTCTTCTATCTTCCCAAGCGTCTGCGGCTGATTGCCGTGAAGGACTTCCGGACGTTTCTTCGAGATCCCATGCAGTGGAGTCAGCTCGGCATTCTGTTCGGGCTGATGGGCCTGTACTTGCTGAACATGCCGCGGTTCCAGATAGAGATGGTGACCGAGCGGCTGTCCCTGCTCGTGCCCTTTCTGAATCTCAGTGCCGTAAGCTTCATTCTGGCGACGTTTACGACGCGGTTCGTGTTTCCGCTGGTGTCGCTGGAGGGGCATCAACTGTGGCTGATCGGCCTGCTGCCGATCCCCCGAGGGCGGATTCTGCTGGCGAAGTTCGCCTTTGCCATGACGGTCAGCACGACGGTGGCGGTCGGCACGATGGGTCTGGCCGCCTTCATTCTCCGGATGCCGGCGGCCTGGACGGCGGTGTACCTGGCGGTGACGTTTGCGGTGTGCGTGGGGGTGTGCGGCCTGGCGGTGGGCCTGGGCGCGCGAATGCCGATGTTCGGCGAGCGAAACCCCACGCGGATCGCCAACGGTTTCGGGGGCACCGTGAACCTGATTGCCACGGTGGGTCTGATCGTATGCGTGCTGACGGGGATGGGTTTTGCCGCGGTGAAGGCGGGGATCGCGTCGGACACCCCGACCGTGCGGGAGACGACGGTTCACGTGACGGCGGCGGTGATGCTGTTTGCCGTTGCCGTCGGCGCGATCGCGATGGCCGTCGGCGCTCGTCACCTCCGGCATCTGGAGGTCTGAGGCGCGTTCCTCAAAATCGTGTGTAGATGGGACGTTGGCGCCGCTGCGCTACAAATGTTCGAATTCCCTGCGTCCCGCGCCGCAATTCTGCGGCGGTCGTCCGGGGAAGCGGCGGTTGTGCCGGCGTCGGCTACATCTCCACGGTGTCGTCCGGCTGGATCGGGGCGACATCGGGTTTCTTCTTCTTCTGTTCCTGCCGCGGGAACTCCAGTCGGGTGCGTGCCTGGATCATCTTCGGGTCGAGCCAATTGCGCTGGAATTCCAACGCTCGCATCCTCTGAATGCTTTGACCGATGCTGGAGCGGAACCCACCGTACATTTCCTGTAACATGGGGTCTGTCCGCTTCCATTGGACGAGAATGACGCGGGCGTCGTTCGGTTGGTCGATGACCGCCAGCTTCGGTTTCTCATCCTGCGTCTCGCCCAGGGCGAAGCACTCGGCGACGAAGCTCTTGCTGACCAGGCCGAGCTTGGGGACATCTATCGGGTCCGCGTCCGGCGGTGCCTGCCAACTGCGGCGGGCGAAGGAGACGTCCGGGAAGAACCCTTCGAAGGTGCTGACGGCCTCCTCCGCGTTCCCAATGCGATCCCGCAGTTCCTGTGCCTGTTCCCACGCGGCGGCGAGCCCATCGGTTGCTCCCTTTGCTTTGAGATCATCGAGCGCGGCCTTCGCGGCATCGAACGCCGCCTGGCGGCGGAGGTCTTCGATGATCTGGTCTCGTACGACGTCGGGTGACTCCGGGGCGTGTGCGGGTGTGACCTCCACCACGCGGAACAGGTATCGGTTGCCCTCGGTGTCCCGCAGGGCACGCGGGTGGAACTGATGCTGCGCGGTGTACAGCTCGCGGATGTCGCCGCTTGCCTGCGTCGGGTAATCGGCCAGACCCTGCACGGCAAACGCCAGGTCGGACAGGTGAACCGGTCGTTCGTCCAGCGTCATAAAGAACGCCGTTCCGATGTCCGGCAGGCGGGCGGCGCCGTCGGCGTCGAA
>JAFGJQ010000486.1 GCA_016929015.1 Phycisphaerae bacterium
GACTGGAAATAGCGAAGATGCGGCTTGAGCGCGTCACCCCAGGAAGCCGCGTCCTTGCCCACGGCTATGCACGCACGGTCACCCATCGCGCGGCATTTCTGCTCGATGAAGTAGACCTCCTGACCCATGCAGAACGATGCATAGCCGCTCGCATAGCCCACCAGCATCCAGCAGACCGGCTCCTTCGCCGGTCCGATCTCCGTCAGGTGTTCCTCGGCCTCTCCCGAGTCGTGCCAGACCACCTCCATGGCAAACCGACCCGCTTCCTGTTCGAACTCCAGCGACTGGACCACCGTGCGCGCTACGCCCTGCAAAGTGTGCATCCGCGGCCCGGCCCGCAGCCACTCCTCCAGGCTGTCCCATGTGAAGATGCGTTTCATCGCCGCCGCATCTTCCTGGCCCCAGAAGTACCCGAAACGCGTGAAGCTTCGCCGCGCCTGCTCCATGCCCAGACTCCCCACCAGGTCCTTGCGGAATTGCGCAAAGGCGCGAATGTCGTGGAGAACCAGCCGCCGCCCGTGCAGGCTCAACAGCCCCTCCGAGAACTCCACCAACTCCTTCAGTCTGAGCTGTTCGGCTTTCACAGAAACACTCTCATAATGCAATACCTATCTTTCATATTAACATGCTATTTCATACTGTCAATGTTTGGCGGATTCTATAAGTGACTGTCGTACAACCATTTACACACACGCTCCTGTAATGGCACGCGAATTGCAGTACAGCCATACCGGACAGTGGCAGAGAACACAACAAGAAAGGGGTGTGCCATGTACGACATACTGAGAGGGAAGGCAGACGGGCTTAAGCGGGATGCCATCCGTTTCGCCGGCAAGCTCGTGAGAACCCCCAGCCTCAGCCTTGGGGAGAAGGACGCGGCCGATCTCGTCCTTCAGCAAATGCGTGAGGTCGGCTTCGATAAGGTTCTGCGTGACGACTACGGCAATGCCGTCGGCATCATGTTCGGTCGCCGAGCCGAACCCACCCTGCTGCTCAATAGCCATATGGACACCGTGGATCCCGGCCCTGATGGATCCTGGGATACCCCGCCGTTCGGTGGGGTCGTGAAGAACGGAAGGCTCCATGGCGTCGGCGCTGCAGACTGCAAGGGCGGCCTGGCCGCCCAGATCTACGCGGCCGCTCTGCTGAAGCGCAGTTTGCTCCCCCTGCGCGGAAACCTGGTGGTGACGGCCACCGTGGCGGAGGAAAACGGGGCCAGCGTAGGCGTCCAGGGCCTGCTCGAAAATACACTGCCCGAACTCAAGCTCCGGCCGACGTTTGCGATCGTCGGCGAGCCGACCAACCTCGGTCTCTACTACGGACATGACGGCTGGATGGAAATCGACATCCGGATGGAAAGCGGCAATCCGTTCCTGCTCAACGACACGGCGCGCGCCGTCCTGCTGGACTGCGGGCGTGACAGCGACCTGCGCGCTGACCGCCAGGTCCAGGCGCTGGAAACCCCTGAGCCGGTCTTCGAAGATCTCGGCGGGCGGCGCCGCGGCACGATTCGGATGATGCGGCGCCTCTCCGAAGGTGAAAGCGATGCGTCGGTCCTCGGACACATCCACCATGAGGTCGATCTGCTCGCCCAGCCCGCCCAGGCCGTCGCCGTCGAGGTCGCGGTGCGGGAGGAGAACCAGCGCCTCTACAACGGCAGAACGACCACGGTGCGCCGGATCAGCCATGCCTGGTCCATCGATCCGTTCCATCCCCTGATGGAGCGGGCCCGGCAGGCGTTGTCGGCGGCACACTGTGAAGTGCGTCCCGGCAAGTGGGCGCTCGGACGGCTCGGCATGGGCACAGCCGGCGCCTGCATGCTCAAACAGTTCCAGGTGCCCGTTATCGGCTACGGTCCGGGCCACGAGGAACAGGCCCACGCGCGAAACGAGTTCGTCGAGTGCGAAAACATTGCCCAAGCCGTCTACGGAACGGCGGCCATTGTGCACAGCCTGGTCGGAATTCCCGTATACGGTTGGACGGCGGATGAGATCTGAGGGGAACGGCCATGCGCATTCTTGCGCTCAACTGCGGAAGTTCATCGCTGAAATACCGCCTCATCGCCATGCCCGAGGAAGTCGAACTGGCGGGGGGTGAGGCCCAGCGGCTGGGTACCCGCACGGCAGATACCTCGTCCATCGTCCATCGCGCGGAGGGACGCGAGCAAAGCCTGCGCGAACCGATGTCCGATCACGCGGCGGCGTTCGCAAGGGTCGTAAATCTGCTTTCAAGGGACCATCTTGAGCCGGATGCCCTGGGCCACCGCGTCGTCCACGGGGGGCACCGGTTCCGGGCGCCCGTGCGCGTGGACCAGCACGTGATCGATGAACTGGACGGGTTGAGCGACCTGGCACCCCTGCATAATCCGCCGGCCGTCGGACTGATCCGGGAATGCCGCGTGAGCCATCCTTCGTTGCGCCAGGTGGTCGTATTTGACACGGCCTTCCACGCGACGATCCCCGACTACGCACGGACCTACACCCTGCCCCGCGATCTCGCGCGTCGCCACGGCCTGCACAAGTACGGTTTCCACGGAACGAGCCACCAGTATGTGACGGAAGAGGCGGCGCGCTTCCTGGCGCGTTCCTCTTCGGATCTGAACCTGGTGAGTTGCCATCTCGGCAGTGGCGGTGCCAGCTTGTGCGCCGTGGTGCGCGGGCGCAGTCGCGACAACACCATGGGCTATTCCCCGCTCCAGGGCCTGATGATGAGCACGCGCTGCGGCGACCTCGATTCCGCCGTCACGCTCGCCCTGCTGTCCCACGCCTGCGGCGACAGTGACATCGTGGATCGCCTCCTCAACACGCGGAGCGGTGTGCTCGGCATGAGCGGCGTATCGTCCGATATCCGGGATGTGCTCTCCAGGCTTACGCCCGCCGGCGATGGAGATCCCCGCAGTCGCCGCACGCTCGAGGCTTATCTGTGGCGCATCCGCAAGTACCTGGGCTCGTACCTCGCTGTCACTGCGCCGACCGATGCCGTTGTCTTCACGGACACGATCGGCGAACAGGTACACGCTGTGCGACAAGCCGTGTGTTCCGGCATGGAGGCGTTCGGCCTGGAGATCGACCCCGTGCTCAACCGCAGCCTGAAGGCGCTCCCGGCCGACGTGTCGGCCAAACGAAGTCGAACGCGAATCCTGGTCATCGCGACCAACGAGGAACTGGCCATCGCCCGCCGTACATTTACCGCCCTGACGGACTCCACCCGCTCAGCGCCGAAGACAAAAGGTCCAACATGAACGCACTCGTTCTGATGCCCGGCCGACAGGACTTAGACTACTCCTTCTTCCCCGCGGGATGGGACACCCCCCCTCTCCACGGCACCGTGGCACACTACCGCGGACGCGCGTCGGCTCTCGTACAGGTTGTTGAGCGCCTGCGCGCCCTCGAGGTGCCCGGCTCCGAGTGCGCACATGTCCAGTTGGTAGCCGTGCGCGTGCCCTTCGGCGGCGCATCGTTCAAACAGCACGCACTGGCCACGCCGGAAGTCTTGCGCGTGCTGGAAGACGTGGTGCCCCGTGCGCCTCTCCACCTGCCCGCCATCCTGAACCTTGTGCGCTCCATCCCCGCCGTGCTCGGGGGCATCCCCTGCGCACTGCTCTTCGAGACGGCGTTCTTCGCGGATCTCCCCGAACGGGAACACCTGTACGCACTCGACCCGGATGGAATGCCGATCCCCGACCTCCGGCGCTACGGCTACCACGGCCTTTTTCACGAAGCGGCGTGCGCCGAGGCCCACGTCGAGCACCGCGGAACAGCATCAGCCCCGCGGGAACGGCTCCTCTCCGTCTGCCTGGAGCCCCAGCCCGAGATCGCCGCCGTGATCGGACGGCGCGCGGTCATGGTCAGCAGTGGCTTCACGCCGCTCGAGGGTCTCCCGGGGCACACGACGTGTGGAGAGATCGATCCGGGCATCATCATCATGCTGTCCAGGAAACTTCGTTGGGGCCCGGAGCAGATCAACACTGTCCTCACGCGCCAGAGCGGGTTGTCCGGACTGGCGGGACGCCCCACGACCGTGGAAGAAGTCCTGACGTCAGGATCCAGTGAGGCGGCCTTGGCGCGGCGGGTGTTGAAGTATCGGCTCCTGCTGACATCCGGCGCCGCAGTGGCCGCCATGGGCGGGCTCGACGCCATCGTCTTCTCGGGACGCTACGCGCAGTTGGGACACCACCTTGGAAGCTGGCTGATCCGCCGGCTCTCATTGACCGGACAGGCCGGCAGTACC
>JAFGJQ010000487.1 GCA_016929015.1 Phycisphaerae bacterium
ATTCCCATCTTATCCTTCAACAAGTCTCGTGAGCAAGGGTCCGGTCTGACGGCTTCGTGGAGTTTCCGTTTGAAGGCGTTTCTCACGGCGAGGAGCTTGGGTTCGTCGCCATGGTTCTTTACCTCCCATCTTTTCCAGGACGCTTCTGCGCGATCCAGGACGGTGTACCACCCTTCAGTCCTTTGCCGGAAAGAGACGCCGAAGAAGTAGGGAAACGTGTTTCCTCCGGTATTCGAGAAGCCCGCGCGCACTTGCGGGAAAAAGCAACTATCCGGGCCCCCTCGCATTCTGCCCCATGTCGGGCATCAGGCTGGGGTCGGTCGCCCACTGGGCAACGCTTTGTCCACACAGGGCCCGCGCCATCAGAGTCGCCAGCCGCCGGGCCTGGAAGTCGGCCGTATGCGTCTCCACGGACCGGTACCCCGCCCGGATAATGCGCCGCCGGAACTCGCCCTCCTCGACCAGCCGCTCGACGGCCCGGACGATCTCTTGCGTGCTTCCCGGCTCGATCAGCAGGCCGTCCTCCTCGTGGTGGACGACCGCGGGAATACCCCCGACGCGGGTTGCCACCGTGGGCAGCCCGAAGGCCCGACCCTCGACGATACACCGCGGAAGCCCCTCCCCGAGGCTCGACACAACGTGAATGTCGGCGCTGCGGTAGAGGTCGAAGAGGGCCGGGCCGAACTGGATGCTGCCATGAAATCTCACGTAGGGCTCAAGCTTGAGCTCGCTGACTAGCGCATTCAGCCTGGCCTGATAGCTGGGGTCGTCGGCAAACCCGGCGTGATCAAGGTGCACGTTCCTACCACTCCGGCGCAACCGTGCCACTGCCTGAATGATGTGCTCAATTGCCTTGCTCGGGGTCACCTTCGCAATGCGAACGATCCGGATCACCTCGCCCGTACAGGTGTCGTCACGATACTGGATGTCGTTCGCGCGCATGTTCGGGGCGGCCGCTACGACCGTCTGCTCGGCCATCTTCGAGAATGCCGGCAGGAGTTCCTCTCCCCAGACGGCCACCAGGGCCGAACGGGCTGCAACCCGGAGTTCGTTGGCTCGGAGGTGCCGTGCGATCCGCCTGGCGAACCAGGCCCACAGCCCCCTGGCATTGGCATACCTCGTCTGGGTAATCACGTTGCCGGCCACGAAGAGGATCGTCGGCTTACCCAGCTGCCAGGCCACCTGGGCCAAGAGGTAGCCTATCGGAGACGGCATGCGCAGGATGACCACGTCGTAGTCGGCGAGGAGTTTCCTCGCCGAGTGAATCAGTGCGCCGCGATTGGCGGGTAGCCGCCGATAGTATTCTTCAGTATTGCGGTAGAAGAAGCGCTGCACAAAGTCCATCCGTTCGGCCTCGACCGGCTGGGCGTACTCAACCCGTCGGCCACGCGCCAAAGGGACGAACGCGGTGTACTTCTCGGTATACTGAGCGACCACGTCGCCGAAACGCCACCAGATCCACGGGCTGTACAGCCGGCCGTTCTGCTCGTAGAATGGCTCATCCAGCACCATCAGGCACCGAGGCAGCAGGGGGTCCGCTCCTTGCTCAGTCACCTTCAAGACGACTCCCTCCCCCCGCGAGCGGGCGGGCACTTAGGCACACTCGAAGAAGTCCGCATCCGTGATCGTGCTGGAGAGGGCCACGACTGTCCGCGGCGAGCGGAAGATGCGGGCCAGTTCCTCGCCGTTACAGATGAATGACCCCAAGCGAGCCAGCGACCCAGTCTTGCTGCCAAATGCTCGATGCGCGCGTACTCAAAGGCCGACGCATCCTTGTATCGGCCCGCACGGCGATGGTTCCGCAGGAGCGCGACGGGGTTTCCGACGACCAGGTAGTACACCTTGTACCGGCGGACATAGGCGGCCGCGTAGGAGAGCGCCGTGTAGATGGGCATCCCTCGGACGAATAGCACGTCTGCATGCCGGCAGACACGAGCGTACGCCAACGCGATCCGAGGAGGATGCCGCAGGCCCCCGGGCTTCATTGCGAAGAAGGGCTGGGGGATAACCACAATGTTGGCGGCGGTCAAGGGATACTCGCGCGTCGCCTCCGGCGGGCCTTCGTCCACCGGGGCGCAAAGCGCCACACGTTTGTACCGTGCCGCCGGGCGGTCGATCACCCGGCCGAAGGACACCGCGGCGTGCACACGCCCCTCGTGGCGGCGGACGTACGTCTCGCCCACTATGCCCAACAATTGCCATTTTCGGCTCACGCTACTCACCCAACAGGTTGCCGTTGCGGGCCGGGCCACCCAACCCCCGATACAGCGCTATCAGTTTGCCTCCCTGCGCGTCCCAGGACAAGTACTCGCCCGCCACCTGACTACACCGTCGGCGGAAGGTCTCACCCTCAATCTCCAGGCGGGTCCGGAGGGCCCGCGCGGCCGCCGCGACTTCGTGCGCCCGGATGGGAAAACCGACAGTCTGCCCCACCCCGTGGGCGGTCACAAACGCGCCGAAGTCGCCGATGTATGGGGTCAGGATCACCGGAAGACCACACCGCAGATACTCCGCAAACTTCACCGGCGAGGCAACATGGTTGCTGAGTATGTCCTCGCGCAGGAGGAGCCCCACTTCGCCTGCCATCATGAAAGACGCCACTTTGCGGTGCGGGGCGGAGCAGATCGTCACATCACCGTCCCTGACGCCCGCCCGCGCCAACTCCGCCCTCAGCGGTTTGGCCTCGCGCGTGAGGACGAGGAAGCGGGCGTCAGGCATCTCCGCCCGGATGGCCGCGAACGCGTCCGCCAAGGCGTCGGGCCGCTGCCAGTGCGACATGGCCCCGCAGTAGCAGACGACGAACTCCTTCTCGAGACCGAGTTCCTTCCGCCGCGCGGTGCGCACAGCGGGGTCGAAGCGGAAGCGCTTCGTATCGACGCAGCATCCCACCACGGCGCTCGGAAGATGCCGGGTCAGGTGCCGGTTCATCCGCACATGGTCTGCCAGGCGCTGGGTGACCGTGTTCAGGCCGTCCGCCCCCGCCAGCGCCTCGGCCAGGCTGGCGGCGCCCTGGTAGCGCAGGTACCGCCCGAGGATCCCCGCAAACTGCACCTCGTCCTCCAGGGCCCCGCGGACGTCGAGGAGGATGCGGAGGCGCGAGTCTCTACGCTTCAGCCGCGCGGCCGCCGCGCCGGCAAACTGGCCCCGGCAATGGACGATGATCGGTGCATCCCCCGCGTACCCGCAGGCCCGGATTGCCTGCCTCAGTTGCACGGACCAGATCGATGCCTCCAGGGGCAGGTTCTTGGGAAGCCGGAACCTGTGGATCACATTCACGCCCGGGAGCGCCTCGCAGACCGCCGCCAGCCGCCGCGCGGTCTCCGCATTCCTAGCGTGCCGCACGCTTGTGAGGATAAGGAGGGCTCGCGTGATCTCGGGAGCATGGTGGCCCATCCTCTTGAGGGGAACGATCACCTGCGAGTCGAGGACTGGCGAGAAGACGCCCTCCGCGGCGAAGTAGATCATCCGAATGCGATCGCGCGCTTGCACCATCACGTACCCTCGCCTGCTCGCAACTCGAAGGAGGCCCGCACGGGCCCCTTCGCCGTCCGCTCAAGGACCAGCAGGCCCGCAGACTCCTTGCGGCCATAGCCCCGCGCGTACCACCCCGCCTCCAGCCTCCCGTCCGGCCTGCCTCCACCAAGCCAGCGTAGGCCCACGCTCACGCCCCCGCGTGCCAGCCGCCATCCGCCCGCCACCGGCTCCGCCCGACAGTCGGGGTGCAAGTGGAAGTACCAGCGGGAGGTGTGCCAGCCTTTGAGGTCCACGCGGTCCGTCACCCTCCACCGCCGCTCCGCAGCGGCATAATCCACCGTCCGCTCGTGATCGGCCCCGCCCGGCAGGCGTCGGTACCCGCGATGCATGCCGACAAATCGGCCGCCGCCTCGACCGACCTCCCAGGCAAGGCAACGCGGCACGGCTTCCGGGATGATGTTGAACGTGCTGCGGCCGGGCGTGAACACGCGGCACGGCTGGCTGTCGTCGATTACGAGCGTGTTGTGCGACTGCGCATAACGGAAGCGGTTCCGCCACTCCGGCCACGGAGTGTAGCAGTACTGGCCGGGGTCGACCATAATCGCGTCTCCGCCAACGTAGAGGACGAATGAGAGATAGTCGAGATGGCTGTGCCCATCGGCGGGGCGGTAGGTTAGGGGCCCGCAGCGGACGATCATCCGGTCAGCCCCGTCTCCGAGGACGAAGAACCCGGTATCTGCCAGGGCGCGCGGCTCCGCCGGCCGCCGCAACCGGGGCCGCGCGTCGTAGCGCGTGGGCGCCTCCGGTCCGCACACCAGCGCCAATTCCGGCGGCGGGTCGCCCAGCGCCAGGTCGTCCGCGACGAGCACTTCCGCCCCTAGCGGCAGGACGTAGCCATAGTGCTCGTCCTCGCGGGGCACCATCGGAAAGAGGCGCCCGCTGTCGTTATCCCCGACGAGCGGCCCTCGCCCGGCGTCTGTCGTGAGTACGGCGATCGTCCGATACGCCGCCACCAGCCTCTCGCACGCCTCCGGGCCAAGGTCGTTCCCGCTCAGGCGTGACGCCCGGAGGCCCAGCGTCGCCAGTTCGACCATCAGCCGATGGTACGCGGTCGATTGCTCACGGTCGAAGCCGTCCGGGGCGAACTGCTCGATCATCTCACGCCCCAGCTCACGCGCCGCAAACGCCGCCCATTCCTCCGCAGGGCGGTACCCCTCCAAGGCAACGCCCAGCACCGCCAACCCTACGAGGTTGCTGAAGTAGTGATTCGTCCGCAGCGGCACAGTCCACTCCAGGTTGTCCCGGATGAAATGCCCGTGCGTTGCCAGCGCTACACCCATGGCGCGAAGCGTGCCCACATCCCAGCCTGGGCCCCACGCGGCAAGCGCGGCTGTCCACGCGATCGCCCTCAGCGCAACGTCCATCGTGCATGCCCAGTTGACGCCCCGCGCCGCAGGATTAGCCTCCACCCACTCCCGCCACTGTTCCAAGAAGACGGGGCCGTACCGCTCCGGGTCGGTCCAGAGCATTGCGAAAACGTGCTGGAACCTCGAAAGTTCCCATGGGACCTTGATGTCGGTGCCGAGACGCGGCAGGCAGATGGGAACGTCAAGGTAGAGTCTGTCGGCCGGGAAGGCGGCCCCGCTCTTGAAGTCGTCGTGCCATCGAACGTGGCCGTCCGGGGCACGGACCGAGACTTCGCCGCTCCCCAGGTGGTCGAACCTCCCTTCGGCCGCGGCTTCGGCCAGCCGAGCCGCCGCGGCGTGCTCCTCCGGCCACCGGAGCCGGGCCTCGGGCAGCCACGACCTATCGGCGGCTCCTGGCCAGACGCGCGTCGCGCCTTCCGACGAAAACGCCGCCGGGATCGCCGAGGACTCCACGGTCAAGTCGTACTGGCGCCACCGGTGGCGCCGACCGACCCGCGCCACCCGAGCCTGCTGCCGGGCCAGCCACTTCCGCCAGAGCAGCACGGGACCGTCCCACCGCAGTTTCTGGATCAGCCGCTCAAGCTGCATGTGCCGCGACGCCCTCCACCCGCCCGGTCCCCAGCGCGCCGTCCGGCATATCCGGCACCGCCTTGGGCCGCTGGCCCATGGACATCATCCACCGCCCCCGGCGCCCCGTGCCGCGTGTACACAAGCATCACGAGCAGCGGGAACATGAACACCACGTAGGCGAAGATGCTGTTCTTGAACTGTCCCGACGTGAACGAGAGGTACGGTGCCAGGGTCACCATCATCACAACCCAACCTGCTCGGCAGCCGAGGAAGAACCGCTGCTCTTCTCGCGCGAGATTATGATAAGTCGCCTTCCGGGAAGCCGCCAGCGTCCAGAAAAAAAGAAGTCCGTAAGAGACGAGTCCCGCCAAGCCTATGTCGTACAGAAGCCCTATGACACTGCTATGAACGGACTCGTAATAGGGGTTCAGGACCACCCAGTTGTTCGGTCCCAGTCCCAGAAGTGGACTCTCCTTCCATTGAAGGATAGCTTGTGTCCAAATCATCCACCGGGACTCCCCTTCAATGCCCTGTGGGATGTTCAGCAGGAACCGTTCCAGAACAAGATTCACGTTCTGCGTCGTTTGACTGACAGAGAACACAATAATGCCCGCCACTGCCGCAGATCCGAACAGCACTAAGAGCAGGAGGCGCATACGCACCAAGGACCCAGCAAGGGCCGTGTAAAGCCACCAAAGGGCTAAGAGTGCTATGCCCATGGTTGGCGCGCGTCCTCCGGATAGCCATACTAGTACACCGGCCAGACCAGCAAAACTCACCCAGAAAACGGCCTTTCCTACAGAATTCGCCTCGGCCTTCGCAGAGGCAACCCAGAGCGCTGTTCCGGTGACAAAGAGCAGGGGAATCGAGAAACTACCCGTCACCCCCAACCATCTTTGAGAGATGTGGTCCTCCTGCCCCAGAGCATAGCCTGCACCCAGGACCATTCTACGGAAGTCAAAGAGAGTGATCGAAAAAACGCCGACGAATAGACCAAACCAAACGACCCTGAAGTCATCAATCCCTCCAAGGCGACGGTAAAGCCCCCACATCACCAACGCAGGGAGAACGATGCGCGATACCAGCGTCGCCGTCGCCACGCCCGGATCTACCGCAACCGCCGTCGACAGAATGCCCCCGACAAGGATGCCCCCCCAGGCAAGGCATGGGAGATTGGGCAAAGCCCTTTGAGCTACCCTGCGTGGAGCCCCGCGCCCCAGGAAGGCGGTCAGAATCAATGGAACTGCCAAAACCATGTCGAATGTTAATGCCGCATGCTCTTCGCCCACTAAGAAGAACCCGTCACTAGCCGTCTGATTCACGCCGAGATACGCGAAGAAGAGGGCCGCAGCAATGGGGAACGTCCGTTGGCCCCACCCCAAGAGAAACGTCAAGAGCATCGCCAATGGCAGATAAAGGAAGGATGCCCGAGTCGAGAACCCGTAAGCACCCAGTCGGCCGGCTGTTACATACGCGAAGATCACACCGACGCACAGCAGGCTCCCGACTAATGTCACGCCGCAGAGCCAACTGGCTTGCCGGTGTCTTGCCGAGGTCTGCCTGACCTTCCGAGGGCCCGCGGTGGAGATCACGCCATGTAGGTCCGAAGGAGCCATGATTAGCCGATCTCCAAGCCTACGATGGGGGAGCGCGACTGTCGCACGTCTTGCCGAATCTCAGTGCATCGCCAGACCGGGAAAAGGCAAATCAGCTTTTGCGAAGTCTGGGGAACCACTTCTTGCTGTTTCATCCGAGCCTCTCATCTGCCTCCGGGAAAGAACTTGGCCCGAGCGCGGTGCCGCCTTCTTCATGCGGAGCGCCCGGGGACGATTCTCGACCCATGCGATACCGCAAGACTCTAGCTGGGACGCCGGCCGCCACAGCATAGGGCGGGATGTCCTTCGTTGCCACAGCCCGCGCACCGAGAACGGCTCCTCTACCAATCGTTACGCCCGGAAGAACACTGCACCCCGCGCCCACCCAGACGTCGTCCTCAATCCGAAGAGGGTCGGACACCAATGGTTGCTCGCGCATTGGTCGCCCCATCTCCATCCCGTGGCTGACATCCGTAATGTGACAATAGGGTGCAACCATGACATTCTGGCCGATATGAACCGATTCATGTACGAGAATGATCGAGTAGCGTCCAATGTAAGCCTTGTTGCTCTAGCGCAAGGAAAATCGGACGAAGAGAGGGGGAAATCACCCCACACAGCTCCGGTTGCGTTGAGCAATCCTGCGTAGCGGGC
>JAFGJQ010000041.1 GCA_016929015.1 Phycisphaerae bacterium
AATACGGCCGGGCGAGAAGGACGCCGCCGGCTCGGGCATGCCTGACATCCACGCGATGAAGGTGTCGTCGAAGCGAGCGCCCTTCAGGAGCGCGGGGTCTTTCACGATGCCGTCGGCAACGCACCATCCGTCGAACAGGTCACCGGGCGGTGGGAGGATGACAAGGTGAGCGCGCGGTCGATGCATCCGTATGGCCTGGACGAGCGGCGTGGCCATAATGGCGTTGCCCACGCCGGCGTTCATGACGACCAGCACGCGGGTCTGAATCATCGGTTTGCGTGTCTCGCGGCGGTAACGCTGAACGCGGAGGTTACGGATCGTCCGCTTGCACGCCGTGACGCAGCGAATGAGCACATGCCTGCCCGGCAATCGGCGAGCGAGAGAAATGAACAGGTCGTCCATCCGCAAACACTTTCCTTCCGGATCGAGCCGAGCGGAGGTCGGCTTCCCGTCCGCGGCCGCGATCCTCGCGTCCATTTGAAGGGCGGTCCACGGTGGGCGTCAAGAACCGCCTCTGCCGAAGAACCGCGGTGCCAGCAGCCTCGCCCGCAACCGCCAATAGGGCCAGCCGAGCCGACGCATCCGCGGAAAGGTGCGAATGGCCCAGCGGGCCGTTTCCAGGTCGCCGGCTTGCCAGTGCCGCTCGGCCGCTACGAGGGCCAGATACGCAAGGTGCCCCTCCAGCACCTGTCGGTGTGAGGGAGGACATTGCTCGCGCAGGGGCTGTGGATCCAGCAGGACCGGCGGCGGCGGGCAGACGGTCGAGCGGCCGAAGTATCCCAGGTCTGAGGCTTCCGTATGGTACCAGACGAGCGGCTCCAGAGATCGGTAGATGGTGTGCCGGAGGGCCGCTTGGGCCCAGAGATATCCGTCCTCGCCATAGGTGCAGTGATGCTTCGCATAGTACCCTCCCAGGGCCTGCACAACCTCGCGCCGGCAGACGATGGCGCCGGAGAAAAGGTAGTTCACCATCCAGGTGGCGGCGCGGGGCCCTGCGCTCGCGGGCATTCGCCAGGGGCCTTCCGTCACCCCTCGCTGACGCCAGTGGTCCGCATTGCTGGTTCGATCGGGTCCGACCAGACAGGCGCAGACGGACAGGCTGCACTCGGGATGCTCGCGCAGACAGGTCACGGAGTGCTCGAGGAAGGTCGGCAACCACTCATCATCTGCGTCCAGGAATGAGACCAGCGGCGATCGGCTTTCTGCGAGGCCCCGGTTCCTCGCGGCGCCCGGTCCGGCGTTGGCCTGGCGGATGAGTCGGACCCGGGGGTCGGGGTACTCGGCGACGTGCTCCGTACCACCGTCGGTCGATCCGTCGTCGACGACGATGACGTTCCAGTCGGGCGTGGTCTGGTTTCGGACGGAGTCCAGGGCGCGCCTGATGTAACGCTCCTTGTTGTACAAAGGAATGATTACGGATACGGTCGGCTGTTCGATTGGCGAAGCGGGATCGGTCATATTGCATGCCGTGCTACGTTGCGATGATGATCCGGCGGATCCGACAAAGAAGGAGAGTGGCGGTTCGCAGGAATCGGCTCTTGGCCATCCGCCACTCGTACGATGTCTTCCCGAACGCCGTGGCGCACGCCAGGCGAACGGCTTCGTTCCACAAAGCGTGACACGATTCACATGCGTATCGCAGGCGCTGCAATACGCTGCCCGGCGGGTCGGCCAGGGCGTCGGATCGACCGGCGCCCACTGATTGCCGTTCGAAGTAGCTCCAGGCAAGCCGGCCGCGATCAATGCAGTGTGCGACGACGGTGAACGGATCGTACACGACGGCCCCCCCGGACTCAACGATGCGCCGGATCACCGCGGTTTCCTCGCCACACAGGAGGTCGGCACCGGTGCGACCCAATGCGGGATTGAATCCGCCGGCGGCGATGAGGGCCGTGCGGCGAAAGGCCAGGTTCAGGCCGTAGAGACGGCGGCCCGAGTCCAGACATCGGCGTTCGGGTCCGAGATCGACTTCGGAAAGCGCGCGGCGAAAGTAGGGGCCGAGCCAGGCCGGCGGTGTGCGTTCGTACAGCAGCGTCGCGCGGCCGCCCACGACGTCGGCTCCGGTGGCGGCAAAGCAATCGTGGAGGCGCTCGATCCAGTCCGCTTGGACGAGGACGTCATCGTCCAGGAAAGCGACCACGTCGCCGCCGGCTTCCTTCAGGCCGCGGTTGCGGGCATGGGACAGGCCTTGCCGGGTTTCCAGAAACGTGCGAAGGCGGACGGCAGGGCTGAATCGTTCGAGGATTCGGTGAGTGTGATCGGTCGAGTTGTTGTCGATCACGATGAGTTCGTATGGAACACGCGCCAGCCCGGGCTGGGCGACGAAGCTGCCCAGCATCCGCGCGAGCACATCGGCCCGATTGTACGTGCAGACGATGACGGAAATCACATACTCGTGCCTGCCGTCCCTCATGGCGATCTCTCACCCGGGTTCACCCGCTGATGCTTCGGTTTCGTGGACGCCAGGGGAATGATCAGGCTGGGCGCGCGGTGATGCTTCGCCCGGTACATCATGCCACCGCGAACCATATCGAAAATCGCCCCCACCTGACCCCGTCTCAGAAGCCGGCGGGTATCGGCCAGCCACCGGCCGGCGAACGCGGAGAAGTGGAGTCGCATGAGTTTGGCGTAGATGGCGCCGTTGCTTTCCCGGTCCAGGGCGCGCAATCGCTCGAGTTGAGGTCCGGGCTTGCGTTGATGGTGGTGGTAAACTACGAGCTGGGGTACGTAGGCGCCTGTGAACCCGGCCAGGGATGCCCGGTAGCAGAAGTCCAGATCCTCGCCGCGGAAGCGAACACCCGCTCCGAGTTCGGGGTCGAATCCCCCGATGGCGTCTACGACGGCACGTCGTACGACCATGTTGGCACCCTGGAAGGTGCCCGGAGCAAAGAGGGTGCCGGCGGGGTAACGGCGGAACGCGTCCCGATAGTCAACCGTATAGCGGGCGTCAGTGGGGTCATGGAGCAGAATTCTGCCACCGCAGAAGTCGATGTCGGCATCCTGGAAGACGCGCAGTGCCTGGAGCAGGTATCCGGGTTCGAGGTAGCAGTCGTCGTCCGTCAGCACGACAAGCGGTGCCTCCGTGTGCTGCAACCCCAGGTTCAATGCGCGGGATTTCCCGCGCTGCGGCTGATGGAGAACTCGGACCGGCCATGGCGTCCGGGTCGCAAAGGAGGCCAACACATCGGGTGTGTGGTCGGTGGAACCGTTATCCACGATCAGCAGTTCTGCGTTGGCGCTCACGAAGTCGTTTCTGGACAACGCGAGGAGAAATCGTTCCAGGAAGGTGGCCCGGTTGCGGGTGGCGGTCAGCACCGTGACAGCAGGCTTGATCGACACGTCATTCCTCGGCAACAAGACCCCGTTGGTGACAGCAGACGCACCGGGGCGTTTACGTTGGCTCGTAGCCCAGCCGGACCAGTGTGGCATCTGCCATGCGGCGGGTTCTACGGCGCTGGAGCCAGCTCAAGTCTGTCTTCCATCGAAACAGCGATGAGGGATCGATTCGCGATCGTGCGTAGAAGGACCGTTCGCCTTCCACGGTCGGGCAGTGCACGACCTCGTGTTCGCTGGCGTAGGGATCGAGCACCCGATCATCCCAGGAGACACCGAGGAACTCGAAAAGCGGCTGCAATTGGCGACGGGGTTCCCGAACGAGGTCTTCATAGAGCAGCTTCCAATGCGGAATCACCAGGTTTCCGGCCTCTTGCTCGAACTGGTCGTTCCACGCAACCCATCGCTGAAGTGCGTTTTCGAAAGTGTTGGGGATCCGCTTTTCCTGGAAGACGATGTGGTCCCAGACCGCGGCCGCGGTGGAGATCGCCACGTCCCGGCCGTCGCGAATGAGCCAGATGAATCGGGCGTTGGGGAATAGACGGTGGAGAAAGGGAACATAGGCGATGCTCTCCGGGGTTTTGTCGGCCCAGCGCTGCTTTCCCGCTGCTCGTGCGGCGGAGAAAAGAATCCGGTCCACGAATCGAGCGATCTCCGCGTATACAAACTCTTCCGTCACCCCGTGCAAACCGCAGACGGGCCCCCAGCGGTGCCCGGCAAGAAACGTAGCGACGTCGCGCAGGCTTGTGGGCGGCCAACCTGAACCGCGGCCGACGATCCAGGGTGCTTCCGGACCGCAGAAGAGATCCGGGTGCGAGTCGAGGATCATGCGCAACAACGTCGTACCCGACCGCGGCACGCCCAGAATGAAGATCGGATCCGTTTGCCCGGATTCGCTCATGCGTCAGCGCCTCACCCTCTCCTCACAAGTACTGAAGCTCTCGCAATGTCGCCCCCGCCTCGCGATATACGACCTCCAGTTCCGCCGGTGAGAACGTTCGCAGCCCGGCCCCGACGGAGGAGGACCGAGCCCGCCGGACCGCCTCGTGGAACGCCTGTTTCGAAACACCATCGCGCACACAGAGGAATTCGAGTATGCGATCCGCCTGCACATCGGGCGATTGTACCAGAGACTCGTATCGCAATTCCAGGTAGCGATTCGTCGGAAGCATTGCAGCATTCGCAATCGTGGTCTGGGTCGAGCGTCGCCACAACCAGGCGGCGCGGTGCAGGTCCGAGGTCTCTTCAAACTCCTCGCGTCGCTCGGGCTCGATCCAGTAATGGGCATACGGTCCCATGAGGTAACCCGCGGGGTCCCTGGTCGGCTTGGCGGCTGATTCCGCTCGGATCCAGGGGTGCTTTATCAGGGACAAAGCCACATCCCGCCCGTCGCGGATGATGTGGATGAATTGGCAATCCGGAAAGACGTGAGCCAGAAAGGGCATGATGTAGCAGTGGCGTGGCGTCTTCTCCACCAGACGCAGGTCTGCGTCTGCGCGGAGCCGCATTAGCCATTTGTACGTTTCCCGGTAGAGAAACCTCGACACGAAACCGGGCCAGGCGGATAGATACACATACTCGGCTGCAACTTTGGTCAGGACCGGTTCGAAATGAAACGAGCAGGCGGGCACTGCGGCGAAGCACTCACCGAGGAAGGAGGTGCCGGACCGAGGGGCGCCCACAATGAAGACCGCGCGCCGGAGATTCGGCACCAGGAGACGCAGGACGCGGTGAATTGTCCACGGGCGCGAACGGGCCGTGTGTGTCTCCCGATCATATTGCCGCGTTCTCTTGATCCAGCGAGGCAGAGACCGCAGGGTAATCGGCCGCTGTACGGGCTGCCCGCCAACAATGCGATTTATGGAGACCAGTGGAACGCTCATAGTCGCCACGGCAGGCTCGTTCGGAGAACATCCGCCGTTTCCTTCAGGCTCGACCTTGCGAGTAAAGACATTACCATGAGGTACACACAAACGCCAGCGGCTACACCCATGCCCAGGAGAAGTGGCGGTTCGAGGGTTGAGCGGAGGGCCCAACGGAGGCAAGCGACCGCCAGCATCATGATTGCGCTGCCCAGGGCCGGGGCGACCAGTTGCCGGCAGTACGCGCTCCAGGCCACCGGGACGACGGCGCGCGTCACCGCGATGCGGATTGGCCAGGTCACGATCGCGCGGATCGCAAGGGCGACGGCGACCGCCGAGACCGTGCCCCAGGGGATGGCAACGAAGATGGCGATCAGGGCGGTCCCGGCGTTCAGGATCTGTAGCCACAGCCGCAGTCCCGGCCTTCCACATGCCACCAAGACGGTTGCATTCGGGTACGTCACACACTGCGCGATCCCCATCACGGCCAGGGCTTGCATGACGGGTACGGTCGGTTGCCACCGCGATGGCAAGAAGGTGGACACCAGATCCGGAGCGACCACAATCAGGCCACAAAAACTCGGGAACGCCAGAAAGGCGGTGAGCCGTGTGACCGTAAGGAACCCGTGGCTCATCTGTTCCGGCTTGTTCTGGATCTTCGAGAAGACGGGCAGCGATACGGCCGCGCCCGTTTCGGTCAGGATACGCGTGAGGGTCGCAAGAACGGCATAGGCCATTCCGTAGTAGCCGAGCGCCGCCGCACCCAGGTAGAACGAGATAATCAGGTTGTCCGCTCGCCTGTGAAGAAAGTCGAGAACTTGCACGCCGACCACGTGAATGCCGAACCCGGTGAGGCCGCGCGCCGCGGATTTCGAGAACCGCAGGGCCGGATGCCAACGCGCGGCCGACCAGAGTACTACCATGCCGCAGAAGCTGCTGCCCAGCGACTGCCCCACCAGGCTCCAGACGCCGTAGCCCGTGGCGGCCATGCTCACTCCAATGACGCCCCCGACGGACGTTGCGATGAGGCGGCGTATCGCCAGCGTGCGAAAGGCCAGATCCCTTCGGAGGATCGCCACCTGTGTGCTCGACAGCGCTCCCACGACCAGTCCGGGGGTGAGCCAGCGGATGATCGGTGCGATCTGCGGCTGCTTCAACAGGGTCGCGATGAGGTCCGCCAGAGCCAGGGCCAACCCGCTCACGAAGAACGATGCCGCCAAGTTGATCCAGAATGCCGTGTCCGGGTATTCAGGGCTCAGCTCGGGTCGTTGAATGATGGCCGTCGAGAATCCCTGGGATACGAAGATGTCCAGGAGAGCCATGACTGCGGCGGCCACGGCAACCAGACCCATTTCCGCAGGTCCGAGGAACGCGGCCAGGATGATGTACGTGATGACGACGAGCAGACTGGAACCCCAGCTCTGCACGGCCGACCAGAAAAGCCCCTCGATTGCCTGTTTCCGCAGACTCATGGCACGCGCACGTCCGTCTCCCGCCGAGAGTCGATGGCCACGTGCCTCGACTCCTGCACGGGGTGGGCCATTGGAACCGGGGCCCACGAATCACGTCAAGCTGCTGGGTGCCGGTGGCGGCGTTCCCCGTGGTGCGTCTGGCTGGCGAGGACGCGGCTCGCCACGATCCGCAATGAGCCAGACGGCCAGTCCCAGGGCCGTCGCAAGCTGCACCACAAGAACCGCCCAGACAATCTGCTCGAGGCTTCCATGCCAGCGGGCCAGCAATGCGGCCTCCGCGACCAGGGCGGCCCCGTAGAACCAGAGGAATCGAAAGCGGCCCACGGACGCGTACAGTACCGTAATCAGGCCCGCTACGTAGGTGAGCATTCGCGCCAGCGCGAGCGGGCCGAGCACCGTGCCGACAGCACCAAACTGCGGCCCGTAGAGCCGGCGAACGACCGGATCGCCGGCCAGCCAGAACAGCAGCAGGGGGCCGGCAGCCAGCAGCACGAAGTACAGGCTGACCCGCAGAAAGACGCCGCCCAGGCCACGCCCCCGGGTGTACAAATCTGTGAGGAGCGGAAGTAGCAGAATGTGAAACGGTGTGGCCACCACGCTCATCGCTTTGGCGAGAATGAATGCGGCTCCGTAGGCACCGGCTTGCGCCTCGTTCAGGCGGCTTTTTACCACGAAGAGGTCCAGGTTCTCAAAACCGGCTGCCGTTCCCATCAGAACGAACATGGGAAATGCGAAGCGTACGACCGCCGCTCCATCCATCGGTTCCGCCGGCCGATCGCCCCATACAGCCCGCAGTTGCACCGCCAGCATGCCGAGCGTCAGGACCATGGCCAGAACGTACGCAAGCAAGCCGACGGCCGCTGACGCTACGACGGCGAAGAGCGCGATGCCGATCACAAGGCGGGAACAGGCCTCCGTCAGGATGTTTGCGTTGTACGCATTGAACCGCTGTACGCCTCGCAGCACGCCTCGCCCGACGCTCATCAGCAGGGTGAGATAAACCATTCCGTATGCCAGAACCAGCAGAAGCATCGAGCGAAATCGGAACACGGATGCCAGAAAGGGTCCGACCAGCAGAATCAACGGAAAGCCGGCCAGCGCCCACAGGGCGACCGGCCGCGCAATGGCCATGTGAAGCGTCCGCACCGCACCTACGCGATTCTGCGCGGCGAATTGGGCGCTGAATCGCGTGATCGTACCGTTGATGGGCCCGAGGGCGATGTTGAAGAACGAAACAAGCGCCAGCGCGGCTGCAAAATCGGCGTAGCCGCCGGTGGGTCCCATTCGCCGCCCGGCGTAGACACAGTAGACCAGGCTCAGCACGGCCGTGGCGCCGGTGCCCAGAGTCAACAGGACGCTGTGCCGCAACTCGGAACGCATCAATCATCACCCGCCGGCGGACGAGGACAGGACGCCGTCCCCATCCGGGAAGACCTCGACCGCGCGGCCGCATTATAGAGGGAGCGGAGGGCGGAACAAGAACACCACGGGCCGGCGTCCCACCCATGCTCCGCTGCTCAGGAGAACCGGACCAGCACGGACTTGGCATGGTCGGGGTCAACCGCAAAATCATCGGGCAGCGGAGGCGCTCCCGTCACGGCAAACGGGCGCGGCCCGGCCGCGGCTGAGACTTGGTCCAGCAGCCAGCGTTTCGATGCCTTGCGCGAGTTCGTGCTGAGCAGGAGCAGGCCGCCGGGTGCCAGCAACGTCAGGGCTTCAGCGACGAGGGGGCGCAAGTCCTTCTCCAGCGTGAAACTCCGCTTGGGGTGCTTGGCTCGCGCAAAGGTGGGGGGGTCAATGATGATCAGATCGAACAGGCGGTCCTGACGCCTGGCCCGGGCGAAGTATGCGAAGACCTCAGAGCAGACGAAGGTGTGCGGCTCCAGGGGCAATCCGTTGATCCTGAAATTCTCCTTGCCCGTTTCCAGCCGCGACTTGCTCAGGTCTACGCTCGTGACGCTTGCGGCGCGGCCTGCGGCCGCCGCCACGCTGAATCCGCACGTGTACGCAAACAGGTTGAGCACACGGCGTCCGTCGGCAAGCTCGCGGATGCGCCGGCGATTCTCACGCTGGTCCAGAAACAGACCGACGTTGGGGCCGGACGTCGGCCGGATGCGAAAACGCAGGTTCCGCTCCTGGATGACGAATTCCTCATCCGCCGGCGCACCGACAAGCGGCGTGAGGAGATCGGCGTCAGAGGGTCGGCCTTGCGAACCGGAGCGGTCTTTGGGCGATTGACGCAGATAGACGGAAGAAACTCCGAGCGTTCGCACGTACCAGTGACCGATGTGCCGCAGCAGGTCCGCATCGCCCTGGAAACGGCCTTGCTGGACATCCAGAACCAGGACCGGGCCGAACGCCTCAACGACCAGCCCGGGGACGCCCTCGTATTGCCCGGTCAGCAGCCGAAGGGCCTCCACGCCGGGATCGAGCAGGCACGACAGGCGGGTGGCCAGGGCCGTTCGCAGGTGCTCGCCCACGTAGAGTCGCCCCTGGACCGCCGCCCGGAAGGCCTCCGGCGCGGGTGACTTGATCGCCAGGGAGCGGCCCGTGACAGGGTGTGGAACGCGTACCTCCGCGCGGTGAAGGAAATACCGCCCGGACTGGCGACGGTCCGATCGTCGGCTGTGCCGCACGTCGTTGAGTATGGGAATGCCCATCAAAAAGAGCTCTCGTCGAACATCCGCCTGCGCTGTCGGCGGAATCTCGAAACGGACCAGGGACAGGTCGTGGCCGGTGTTCTGCAATTCGAGCCAAAGCCTCGGTCCCGGCCCGGGGGACTTGGGATTGAGTGGTTTGCGCCCTGACTTATGGGGTCGCGGCCGGTCCGCCGCCCGGTTGAGCAGGTATCGCTGTCGCGGTCGACCGCGCACGACCGCTACGTACCGGTGGGTCGCCGTCGGGCCGGCCAGGGCTTGGCCGAGGGCGTTCGCGATTTCCTCGCTCTTGGCAAACAGGACCGGCCCGGAAGCGAATCGGTCCAGCCGCTCGACGGGAAACAGACCTTTGCCGGGCCCCTCCGGGCCGTCGTGCCCGGCCGCGACCAGCAGATCGGGCAGAAGATTGTGCAGGTCGGCGTGGCGGCGGTCTCGCGACGACGCCACCGCAAGCCCCGCCGGCTTGTCCACGACCAGCACATGCTCATCTTCGTAAAGGATCGGGACCAGGTTGGCAGCAACACGGTTCAGGCGCATGTTCGTTGGACCATTCATCCGCGTCGGCGGACGGCCGCGACGTGCGGCAATCGGCGCGGCGGGGCCGCGTGACGAGGCGGAAACCACTGTATGTACCGCCCACAGGCCGATTCTGCAATTGGTGGTGGAAAGACCCACCCGATGGTGCGTACGATTCGGCGCGGGACTTTGGTGTGGATGAGGAATGTGCCTGACTCATTCCTCGCTTCCGCTGCAGACTGGCATTATGGGACGTGTTGGATAGGATACGAGACGGATCGAGATTGCGGAGACGACACGCAGGTGGCCGATGAAAGGCCGGAGGGGTCACCGGGAGGTCTAGCAGGCATGGACTGGGAAGCGATTCGAGACGAGTTTCCGATCACGCGGAACTTCAATTTCCAGAACCATGCGGCCGTCGCGCCGTTGAGCCGTCGCGCAGCCGAGGCGATGCGGCGATACGTCGCCCATTGTGAGCAGAACAGCTACCTTCGCGGGAACTTCTACAAGCAGGCGGACATGGTCCGGCAGAACTGTGCCCGACTGATCAACGCGAAGCCCGACGAAGTCACCTTCCTCAAGAACACCAGCGAGGGCCTGAGCATGGTGGCAAACGGCCTGAACTGGCGTAACGGGGACAACGTCGTCAGCGCCAGTGTGGAATTCCCGGCCAACGTGTACCCCTGGCAGGCCCTGGCAGCCCGCGGCGTGGAACTGCGGACGGCCATGGAGGAGAACGGCCGCGTTCCCTTGGAGCATCTGATCGACCTGATCGACAATCGGACCCGCGTCGTGACGATTTCCTCCGTGCAGTTTGCCAGCGGGTTCCGAACGGACCTCGCGGCGCTGGGCGACTACTGCAAGGAGAAGGGCGTTTTCCTGTGCGTGGACGCGATCCAGTCGCTGGGCGTGCTGCCGCTGGACGTGGAGGCCATGCACATTGACTTCCTGTCCGCCGACGCACACAAGTGGCTCTGCGGGCCGGAGGGCATCGGCATCTTCTACGTCCGCAAGGAGCTTCAGGGTTTCCTGCGCCCGACGACGATCGGCTGGGCCTCCATGAAGAACATGCTGGACTTCAGCCGCTACCAGTTTGAGTTCCATGACGACGCACGCCGGTATGACAGCGGGGCGTACAACATGGCGGGCGTGTTCGGGCTGGGCGCGGCCGTGGACCTGCTGCTGGAAATCGGCGTGCCGAACGTGGAGAAGCGGGTCCTGTTCCTGACGGATCGTCTGGTGACGGGGCTGCGGGACAAGGGGTATCGCGTGGTGAGTTCGCGGGAGCAGGGCGAGGCCAGCGCCATCGTCTCGTTCATTTCGCCCGTGCACAACCATGACGACATCCAGCGGCATCTGGAGGGCGAGCACCGGATCGTCATCGCCACACGGGCCGGCCGGCTGCGGTCCAGCCCGCACTTCTACAACACTCCCAAGGAGATCGACCAGCTCGTCGACGTGCTGCCCGGGCATTAACCTGCGGAGGCTGCCGAACGTCATGCCCATCGCCCAAAGCTTCTGCCAAGTCGTAGCAGTTGCATACCTGCGCCGCGATGGCATCGTTGTTCTGAGAACCGTGGCGGCAGAAGCGTCCGCATCCCGTCAGGTGGTTCAAGATGTACCGCGCGGTCCAGCCGTTTGGTTTCGGACTTCGCGGCAAGCTGGACGGCCGCTATACTAACCGCCGCTGGAATCAGAACGATTGCAGGCCGGGTGATGGCTGTGTGCGACCGGCGTCGCGGGTACACGGTGCTTCCGGGGACGCTCATAAGCTTATCCACGAAAGAATGTTATGATCTGGCGTGACGGGCAGGGTCGCGAGTGGGATGTGGAGGCTACGCCGGACGCGGTTGTGCTGCGGTCCGAGCAGGAGACCCACCAGGTACGCCGTGCCGACTGGGAACGCGACATTTGCGTTCAGAACGTTTCACAGGGTGTCGTGATCCGGTTCTACGGGGCGGATTGGGAACTGGGATTCCTCGTGAGCCCGTCCCGGGCGGCGCCTTTGCTGGAGCATCTCAACCGCCGAGCGGCCGAGACCGCCCCGGAGCCCCCGGAATCGCCGAGGAGGCGGGCACCCGACGGACCGACGTGGCCGAAGATGATGCCGTCGCCCGTGTGGTCGGTGATTCTGGGCTCACTGGCTTTCCTTCCCGTGCTCGGATGGGCGTTCGGAGCCGCGGCACTGGTGTTGGCGATCCGCTTCTTGTGCCGGGCGAGGCGAACGCCTGCCCTGTCACACGCCCGCGTGATGGCCGGCGTGGGAATCGCCTGGACATTGGCCGGATTGGCGGTGTCTGTTCTGTGCGTCTACTGCGCGCATCGCCTCAGCGTAACCGGGTATTCTGCAACCCTGGTGCGAGGAAACGGGGAATACAGCCACGCAGCCATCGCCGTATCCCTCATCGTTGTCCTGCTCTCGCTCTCGGTTCCTGAGTGCGGACATGCGATTACGGCCTGGTGGTGCGGCGATGACTACGCTCGTTCGCTGGGACGCGTGACGCTCAACCCGTTGGCCCACATCGACCCGTTCGGGACGGTCGTGCTTCCGATCTTGCTGCTGGTCACCGGCGCTCCGGTATTCGGATTCGCCAAACCCGTGCCTGTGCTGCTGGGTTCGGTCCAGCGATACCGCCGGGCCCACATACTCATCTCGCTGGCCGGTCCCGGCTCAAACCTCCTGCTGGCGGCTGTTGCCGCGCTCGGCTATCTGCTCATCGGCTGCCTGCTGATGTTGGGGGCGCCCGACGCGGAGGTGTTCAACCTCTCCACCTGGATTCCGCAGGTTTTCATCGAGAATGCGCCGGGGGCACAGGTTCTGGAAGCTGTGGCGATGGTGCTGAAGTCAATCTTCACAGTCAACCTGTTTCTGGCGGTCTTCAACCTGGTTCCGATTCCGCCTCTCGACGGATCCTGGATACTGGAGCATCTCTTTCCGGAAGGCATCGGACGCTTGATGGCAGCGATCCGGCCGTTCGGCTTCATCCTGTTCCTGGCGGCGTTCTACGCGGATGTCTTCCAGGTCGTGTTCGTGCCGGCACAAGACCTGCTCAGTAACTTCTACTGGCTGGTCTACCGGTGTACGGGTCTCTGAGCACGGATACGATCTTGGGCGTGGGGTGGGCAGGGGACCCCCTCAAATCGGGCAACCGCCCATCTACCCGAGCGGCGGAACGCCGACGGCCGGTGAACCTCCACTTCGCGCCCGGCCACCCGTGTCCGGCTCGTCATCGCAGGGGGATGACGACGGCGTCGGGGAGCATGCCGTCAGGGACCTCGGCCGCGTCGGCGAGAGGGTCCACCACTTCAATGCGGTTTTCCGCGTCGCCGCGCAGCTCTTCGTATGGGATGAACACCGCGGGAATGCTCGTCTGCGCGTCGGCCGACACCGGCAGGTCGACGCCGTTGAGCCGAAACCGTCGGGCCGACGTATTGTCTCGGGTGATCTCGATCCGCACGCGGCGTCCCTGGGCTTGCGCTGCGAAGCGCAATGAGTGGAACGGCGACCAGGAGGCCGGGGCGACACACAGCCCGTCTAGCTCAGGCTGGAAGCCGAACACGTAGCGGATCAGAATCTTCAGCAACACGTTGGAACTGCCGGTCTGCCAGTCGTTCATGTTCTGCCCCGTCAGGTTGAGGGCCGGGTTGTAGACGTATGAGTTGGGCATCACGAAGGGGGAGTGGCTCAGCCCGTCGTGCCCGGGAGTGAACGGGAGGATTTTCATCAACTGTTCCCAGGCCTTCCGGGGCTCGCCCATCAGAAACAGGGCACCGATGCCAAAGAGCGTCGCATGCACGTAGGTCGCTCCGTTCTCGGCGGTGCCGATCGGCAGCTTGGGAATCCGCCCGACGCCCGGTGCGTCTGGGGCGAACCCGGGCTCAAACGTTTTGAGGCCGAAGGGAGAGTCAAGGCGTTCCATCGCAGCAAGGATGTCGCCGCGCAGGTCCGGCCGGCGGTCCAAAAGGCCGGAGAGGACCCAGAAGGCGTTGGATGTCAGGCCGTCGCGAGCCTGACCGTCACTGTCACAGAAGCTTCCCACGTCATACTGCCGGAGATCGCCCCAGCCGTGGACGATTCGCCGCTGCGTCCCCTGGCGGACCACGGCGTGGCGGAGCAACCCGTTCTCCAGCTCCGATCGCAGGTTCACCAGGGCCTGCACACGCCGGGGATGCTGCCCGTCGGAATAGCGTTTGAGGAGGGCCAGCAACTCGCCGCCGGCCTGATAGAGCTGCAGGCTCGCCATCACACTGACGCCCGTGCCGAACTCCCGGGCGGCGTCCTGCGTCGTGCCGAGGCCGTCCAGAGCGTCGTTCCAGTCCCCGTAGAGGGCTCGCAGCAGACCGGTCTGCGGATCGCGGCTGCGATCCAGGTAATCCATGATGCGGAATAGGTGGTCGAGCACGCTGTCCCGATCGGCTGCCGGCGCCATTCGACTCCGGTCCGCCGGGTCAATCTGATGATACCCCAGCGTCTCAGACAGAAAGGCGGCATCGCCGGTGAGGCACACGTAGGCGTACACGGTGGAGATGACCCACAGACCCTGGTCCACGAACTCTCGCAGGTCTGCCGGCCCCGGGACGCCGTTGTGGGGAAGGGAGTATTGCCGCGGGCAACGCCCGTCGACCAGCACGTACTCCAGGGCTTCCTGCATCTTGCGGCGTGCTCCGTCCGGCTGATCGTACATGTGCCCTTCGATCGCCTGGAACACGTCGCGAATGCCGATGAGGGAATTGGGGGAGGGCTGCATGTAGCCGTTGACCTCGGCGCAGACCCGCACCTGCGTCCGCAGATACGGGAGAAAGCGGTTGAACACGTCCGCGTCCAGGTTGCGGTCCGTGCCTTCGGAAACCTGCATGTCGAGATCATGGGGAACCTGCCGAAGCCGGCCTCGCAATGAAGCCAGGGCGGCGTCCACCTGCGCCGCGTTCACCGGGCGCTCCCGCTCCAGCGCGAGCAGGGCGTCGTCTCCGGGAAGCGACAGGACATAATCGAATCGCGCGGTGTCGCCCGGGGCGAGTCGGAACCGGATCAGGTCCGCCGCAACGGCCACGTCATTGAACACGGTTGTCCGGACCTGCCGCGCAAACCAGCCGAGGCGAAGACACCCGGCCTGGCCAAGGTCAATCCGCGGATCACCCATGTACGCGAGCCGCGACGTACAGACCTCCGCCTCGAATTCCGAAGTTGCGGGCCGTCCGGCCACCATCGCCGAGCGCCGCATCAGAGCGTGGTTGGTGATCGAGCGGAAGCGGCTCACGTCTTCATTGACGGAGACAAGAAAGGGGGGCAGCGCCGTGGCTTGTGTCTCTTGCAGTATCTCCACCTTTTTGAACCAGGGGTCTTCGCTTGTTTCGACGAACTGGTGGCGGCAGAAGGGATTCACGTAGGCGGACGTGAAGAAGTCGCGAGGTGACGCCGAAGCGTTCTCCAGGTGCAGCGAAAACGCTATGTGCACGTGTTCCGGACGCACCTGGGTCACGAACACCCGAACCATCGCTCGCAACTCCTGGGTATCCGTCATGAAGTATGCGGCGTCGGGCCCGAGGATGGCGCATCGGGTGACCCGAGGTTCGCTCTGGCCGATGTACGGCACCGGTAGGAGGGAAATCGGCGTGTAGGAGCCGTCGGCCGCGTCCCGCATGCCGGCGAAGAAGGCGACGGATGGTTCCTGCCCCGCGTGAAACGGTAACAGAACGAAGTACGCGCCGTTGTTGGCGTGCATCCGTCCGGACGCGTACACCCAGAAGTTGAATCCGTCGCGACCATAGGGATACCGGCTGTCTCCCAGCTCGCGCGGGCGACAGAGCACACGCCCGTCCTCCAGGAAGCAGGCGTTCCCCGGCAGCCGCCGGGTGCCGGACGAATCGGATTCTCCCGATGCGCGGGCCACATGCCTGCGGAGCATGTGAAGATCCGAGTAGAAATCACCATTTGGGCCGGTCACGGCAAACCCCCCGCGATATTGATGCCCACAAGTGCATCACGCTGTCTGTAAGAGTAGCCAGAAAGTGGTGGTTTGGCCAAGGGGAAAGAGCGGCCGCAGCAGTCGAGCCATCGGCTATGTGGAGGCGCAAGCGTTGGGATGACAATAGGTTACATATGTTCAGAAACTTTATTAGGTAAGTTAACTTTTTTGGTATTGAGTTTCTTAGTCTTCTTAATTAAGATATGCATCATGTCAGCACCAGTCACTGGAAAACCGCAACTGAATCGTGTCGTGAATCGAACGCTCATCCTCGACCGCATCCGGCGTGAAGGCGAGATATCGCGGGCCGATTTGGCAAAGACGACGGCCATTCGCCCGCCGACGGTCTCGTCGGTGATTCGGGACCTCATCGCGGAGGGGTTGGTGGAAGAGCGCGGCAACGGGGAGTCAAAGGGCGGGCGGGCACCGCGAATGGTCGCCCTGGTTCGCAAGCAACCGCGGGCGATCGGTTTTGAAGTGACGGAGACGACGATCCGGGCGGGGGTGTGTGACCTGCAAGGGGAGTTGGTGGCGAGGACGCGATGCGCGTTTGCGCCGGCGTCCCCGGAAGAGACGCTGGAACGTCTGTTTGCAGTCGGGGAAGGACTGCTGGGCGCGGCCGGGCTGACGTGGGCGAAGCTGTACGGGGTGGGTGTCGGCGTACAGGGGCACATGGATATGGGGAACGGGGTTGTGCGGTGGAGCCACCCGTTCGGCTGGCGCGATGTTCCGTTCCGACGCATGTGCGAATCACGGTGGGGCACGTGTACCGACGTGATGAACGACTGTGCGGCGGGCAGCATGGCGGCGCACTTCATTGAGGTGGGCCGGGAGGTGCGCAACCTGGTCTACCTGTGCGTCCGCTTCGCGGATGCGTCGCACGGCGTCGTCGGGCTGGGCAGCGGCATCATTGTGAACGGCGAGCCCTACCACGGTGAGTTTGGGGCGGCGGGGGAGATCACGTCACCGGTGGCCCATCCCTTGACGTATGCAGTGGATGAAGCGGGCCGACCGTATGCGGACCCGATCGCCCTGGCGGAGGCCGTGGGGGCGGGGGTGCCGTCGGCGTTGCGGGCCATGGACCGGCTGGGTGAGGAGATGGCGTCGCTGGTGATCCACGCGGTGAACCTGCTGGAGCCGGGGATTCTGGTGATTGGAGCGGATATCGCGGAACTGGAGTTCGCGATGCTTTCGCGCGTGAAGGCTGTTCTGCGAGACCACAGCCTGCGGTACGAGGCGGGGCAGACGCGGGTCATCGCGTCGCCTCTGGGTGAGTTTGGAATCGTGCGTGGCGCGGTGGTGCCCACGCTGCAGCGGATATTCAGCCTGCCTCGGTGGACCTGAGGCGGGCCGTACGGGCGTGTTGCCGAGTTTGTGAAGGAGCATACCGATGACGGGAAAGAGCACGGGGCGAGGAGCATTCGTGGCCGCGTTGGCGGTGGGCATCTTGGCGTTGTCCCCCATCGGGATGGCGGACGTGGTGCTGTACGATTTCGAGTCCGGGGCGCAGGGATGGCAGGCTTTTGGGCC
>JAFGJQ010000488.1 GCA_016929015.1 Phycisphaerae bacterium
ATCGTTGCTGATCTGCGTCCAGCCCGCCGCACTCTGACCGAGCACCTTGATCTGATACGAAGAGTAGCCCGACATGTCGAACGAGTGATTGCCCTTCGTCAGGGCGCCCAACGGAAGCGACGCTGCTCCCCCGTCGAACTCCACCCACGCGTTCGTCGCGTCCTGGTTCAGAACAAAGTTCACCGTGTTGCCGGACTGCGTGACGCCGGAGGCATACGGAACGGCCATCGCCCCGGACGCCACCGCCAGCACGGCAAGGCCGGCAAGAAGAACACTTGCATTCCTTTTCATTTCTTCCTCCTCACAAAAGAGAGAACCACAACAATCGCGAATTCCAAATACAGATGCGCGCACCTACGTGGCGCAGCACTTTCCACACCGTCCCTGTCTCTCTCTCTTGGATTGCGACCGCCAGAACCCGAGGTGAACTGCGCCCCGCGCGCCATGCCGGCGCGTGCGATCCCGACACTGCTATGCTACCCGCTTTGCCACCCCCGGGGCAAGCGCAAAACCGCCCAAAAGCAAGACTTCCACGATATCGGTCTGGCAAAAAACAGTCAGCCGATGAACGCCGCTAGTTATTCGGACGCAATCCCCGGCGGCACGCCTCTCCTCCGTTCAGTCAAACGCTTCGTCGCACGCCCAATGCCGGAAACTGATCGCATAATGCAGCACATGGTCGCATAAACCACGGCCTGCCGCCAATCTGCCGGGGCGTCGGCGTTCCTTCGGCAACCTCTTTTCACTCCGGCCAACCCCCGTTTCGTCTATATCATTCGTACATCAGATACTTCTTGCGGGTCTCCAGGAACCTGCTCACGGAGTCTTTCCAAAGCCGCGTGTACGAGGTCGGCCCGGTGGACGCCTTCACCGCATCCACGGTGGTCTTGTGGAACAGCAGGTTATTGACCTTCTCGATGTCGAAGTCGTCACCGAACAGCAGCTTCAGCTCCCGGGCGATGGACAGCCCGGTCTCCAGCGGGTCGAACGCATTCCGGTCCGTCAGAATCACCTGCACCCCACCGCATTCTTTGTCCTTGTACTTGCTGGCATTCGGCGTGAACCGGTACGCCACGAATCGCACCCCTTCAAGGCCCAGGCTGTTCAACCGGGCGGCCAGCTTCCGGCCATCCACCCACGGAGCTCCCAGCACCTCAAACGGCGTGTCCGTCCCCCGGCCGACCGAAATGCTGCATCCTTCGATCAGGCCGATGGCCGGGTACAGAGTGGCCTGCGTCAGCGACCGCATGTTCGGCGAGGGGTTCACCCAGGTCTGGTTCGTTTCGTCCAGCCACATACCGCGCTTCCAGCCTTCCATGGGCACGACGGTCAGCTTCGCGTTAATCTTTCGCTCCTCATTAAACATCCGCGCCAGCTCACCCACCGTCATGCCGTGCACCAGCGGGAACGGGTGATAGGCCGTGAACTTCCCGTCCTCGTCGCACGGAGGCCCGAAGACGCGCGTGCCGGTGATGGGATTCGGTCGATCCAGCACGACGATGCGCAGGTCGTGTTTGGCGGCCTCCTCCATGGCGTAGCCCAGGGTGGCGATGTACGTGTAGAACCGGCAGCCGATGTCCTGAATGTCGAAGACGAGCGTGTCGATGCCTTCCAGCATTTCGGCGGTCGGCCGGCGTGTCTGGCCGTACAGGCTGTACACCTTCTTGCCCGACAGCGGATCGGTCGAATCGCCGACGTGTTCGTCCTTGATGCCCTGAAGGCCGTGCTCCGGGCTGAACAGCGTGACCAGTTTCACGTTGGGGGCCGCGTTGATGAGCTCGATGGTGGACTTGCCGTTCACGTCCAGCCCGGTGTGGTTCGTGATGAGCCCCACCTTCGCCCCGTCCAGCACCTTGAACCCGTCCCGCGCGAGCACATCGATCCCGTTCAGCACGCCGGGCGCCTCCGCGGCGCCAACCACCCCGGCCGCAAGCACCAGCGCCAGCACGCCTGCAACCACAACTCGTTGAAACGAATAGGACATCATCATTCGTGACACAGCAAAATCCTCGTCATGCAGGGTGGACAGAGATTGAGCGCCGCCGGCAAACCGCTACCGAACCGCCCGCCGGTGCATTGAACGGCACCACGTCGAGAATGTCAACGACGCCGGAAAGCAGGCGCTGTGGCGAGGCAGAGATCAGTAAGCAGAAGACGAAAACCGGTGGTTTTCCAGAATCTGAGTCGGGCGTCGGAGACGACTCTTCGGTTTGGCGGCTTCTGGACGATGATAGGAACGTGTGGAGCGGACCGCTCGGACCGCGGCCTGCGTTGAGACCAATCGTCAGGTCAGCCGCCCGCCCGGCGGCTGGCAGGAGAAAGCGAAATGATCCGAAATACCGCATCCTGTGTTGCGATACTGGCAGTCGGCGTGGCGCTCAGCTTCGGCACCGGATGCGGCGTCTCGGTGGGCGGAGGCACGGCGGGAGGCGTCATCACCATTGACCCCAACGGAGACTCCGCCTGTTCCGACGAGTACAGCACGGCTGAACTGGCTGCCCAGGCCGTTGCGCTGGGCAACACGGAACGGGCCGCGGTCGGCGTGGCCGCGTTGGCCGTCGACCCGGTCTTGCAGGCCGTTGCCCAGGCCTACGCCGAGATCCAGGCGGCCCAGGGTTTCATCGGGCACACGGATTTGAACGGGGACACAGTGGACGGGCGTCTCAACAATGCGGGCTATGCGTGGACCGCAGTCGGCGAGAACCTCGCGTACGGACCATGCACGGCCGAGGACGTTGTCCAGGGCTGGATGAACAGTGAGGGCCACCGCACGAACCTGTTGCGTTCGGTCTTCACGCACACCGGCCTTGCCGTCTACCGCGGCGGCGAACACCGAATGTACTGGGTGCAGGTCTTCGCCACACCGCAATGAGCCGAGCGAAGCCGCGCACCCGGACACCGGTGACGCGAGGCGGCTGAACAGAAACGAGGACCCGTCCGGGGCCGGCCGCGCTTGACAGTGGCATGTGATTTCGCTACAGGCGTGCTGCTTGCAGGGAGGGAATCGGCGGGCGCGGCGAAAGAGAGAGAACCTGTCTCGCGGTCGTACGGCTTCTTCAGCATTTCCGGCAAGCGGTTTGCGGACTTTGTTGTCGTAGACGTGAGGACGGCATGTCTGCCCGTCCGGAGCGACTCTGTGCGTCGCGTTCGTCCGTGCCGCGCGGAGGTTGCGCATTCAAGTCGATTCACAAGGGAGGAGAAGACGGATGTCCACGACGTCGAATCGAGACCGACGAGCATCGCAACACTCCACTTGGCCGGTGCGCCGGCCCTTCCGGGGCCTGGCCCTGGGTGTTTTTCTCGCGACGGCCGCCGTTGTCAACGCGACGCCGCTGACCGGCGGCAACCTGCTGATCAATACCGACCGGATACTGCTCGAGTTCACACCCTCGGGTGACTGGGTGCAGACCATCCCCATCCCGTACCCCGGACCCGCGGCGGAGCGTGCCCGCGACATCGTCGTGGATCGACAGGGCCATGTGCTGGTGTACAACGGCACGACGGCGCCGTATCTGAGCTGTTACGATGCGGCCGCGGACGCGTGGTCCCATACAACATTTGCCAGGTGGAGCAATCTTCAGAACGACGCGTACGGCGGGATCGCGGCGCACGAGCAGTACGCCTTCGTCACGGACATGGTGACGTTCAGCGGCGCTGCCAAGGGCGTCGTCCGCTTCGATCGGGACCAGTCCACCGCCCTGCGCTTCGCGACCGACATCGAACCCATCGACCTCAACCTGGGACTGGACGGTCTGCTGTATGTGCTCTACCCCAGCTCCATCCCCAACGGACGCTGCCTGGACGTATACGATCCAATCACCCTCGACCGCATCCGCAGGCTGGACCTGACGGCATCGCTCGGGTCGACCGCGCATCGCTCCGTCGCCGCCAACGCCGCCGGCGAGATCTTCCTCGCGGACCCCGACGGAGAGCTTCACCGACTGAGCGCCACCGGCGCGCTGCTGGCCACCACCACCCTCACCGCCGGGACTCAGCCTGCGGATCTGTATGACGTAGACGTCATGCCGGACGGCACCATGGTTCTCGGTGACCGGTATGGCCACGTCTTCGTGACCAACAAAGATTTCAGCGATTCATCCGCCTTCTCGGTGGGCGTCAACAGCGTATTTGTGACGTACGTCCCCCACGTTCCTGAGCCGTCGGCAGCACTTCTCCTGCTTCTGGGAAGCGTGGCCCTGCTGGCCCGCCGTTCCGCCAGCGGCCGTGGAGATTCGCGATTGCCCATCGTCGTTTGAGGCGGACAAGGCCGATCGGATCACTCGACACGCCAGCCGACCTCGGCCTCCAGTCGGCGCCGTTCGTCCGAGCGCAGGCAGACGAGATAGCTTTCCTGCCCGGTGGGGCATTTGAGGGCGACAAACTCCGTGCCGGAGTCCTGCGTCGCCCGGTTGGCGGCGTCGATGATCTCGGTATCCAGACAGCCATCCTCCGTGCCAACGCGAACCTCGTGCGTGGTTCCGTTGTGTCGGAAACCGATCCGGGCCGATTTGCCATCCTCGCTCATTTCCGCGCTGACGTCCGTGGGGGCAAACGCGCCGCGGGAGATCCCGGCCAGCTCAGCCATGAACTCCGCGTATCCCTCCGCATCGCCCCAACGCTCGTCATCGTAGTTGTCGACGAAAAGGGTCCGCCCTTCGTCAATCGTCGCCACCATGCAGGGGTGCCGCACGACCCTGGCGAGCTTGTGCATTTTGTTCAGCCTGGCCGCGATGCGGGTGAGTCTCTGCTTCTCGGACAGGTCGTCGAAGGCCGTGAGGAATCCGACGTCGCGGAGGACGTTCACCTGCCTGGCGAGCCATTCCCGGAAGCGCGGATCGCGTGAGCGGGCCCATTTGTACTTGCGCTCGAGGTACCGGTCGTGCAGCGGCTCGATGATCGCGGCGTAGACGAAGACCCCTCCGGCCACCAGCCCGATGAGTGCGGCAAGCGCGTAGATCGGGAGCGCGACGTACCAGAAGAAGATCTTGACCCCCTTGCGGACAACCCCCGGGTAATCGTGTCCCGCCCACAAGAGCAGGGCGGTGACGCTGCCAAGGAGCACGAGGAACACCACGACGGTCTTGGTGTTGTCGAGCCGGTCTTTCCAGGCGGGAGACATGTCCAGGCCTTCCGATATGCTGCGGCGATGCCCTCTTCCTTTTGCCTGAATGCACCCCACGTGTCAACCTGGATGCGGCGGCGGGCAGGAGTCACCACAGAGGGGCTTCGAACAGAAAGTCCAGACAGCAACGCCCCTCGCGCAGTTCGCCACTCCAGTCGCACCTTGCCGCGAGGAATCGGGCCTTCCTGACGGCGATGCCATGCTCGCAAGCCGTGAGCCCCGGACATGCTCAAGCTCCAAAAACCCGGGCGCAACTCGCCACACCCGATCGCCCGCCGTGGAACGGGCACGCCATCCGCCTGCGGCCATCAGGCAGCCGATCGCGACACCGACACGCGAGTATCCAGACATCCAGGGTGACTCCCCGTCATGGCACAATCGTCCCATAAAAGGCGGGAAGAACGTCATTTCATCGCGAGGGCTTGCAGTTTCAATGCGATGATTAAAGCCATATCCGCAAGGAGCCGCCTCATCGTGATTTTCGGCGCGCGGGTGAGGGACCTCCCCCGCTATAATCAGCGCTGCGGCAAGGCGTTGGGATGCGCCCCCGTGCCAGGCCCCTGAGGCAGCGATCGGGTGCCCGGCAAACCGCAACCAACAACGGAACAGGGAGTCTTGGCAATGCAGAGAATCGGTTTGCGCAGAGTGGGTCTATCCACGGCATGCGGAGTCTGCGTTTGCACGATGCTTGCAGCGGCAGCCGGCGGGCAGACGGTGATCGTGGACAACGTCGATGCAGGTTTCACAATTCTTTCCGGTACCTGGGACACGGGGGCCTACGGCACGCCCTACGGGGCCAATTACAGCTGGGCGACCACGTCCGGCGGCGGAGGCTCGCCGGCCGAGGCGGAATGGCGGCCGAACCTGCCGACCGCCGGCACGTACGACGTGACGATCTGGTACGTCCAGGGCGCCAACCGGGCCGTGGATGCGCCGTTCACGGTGTATCACGCAGGTGGATCCACTACCGTCGACGTGAATCAGCAAACCAACGGCGAAACGTGGTTCAGCCTGGGAGCCTACTGCTTCAACGCGGGAACGGACGGATATGTCCGGCTGGGCACGGATGCAAGTGCATACGTCGTCATCGCCGATGCGATGCGGTTCGAGTTGGTGAGCACGAGCACCGTGAACCTGACGATGGCGGTGGATCCGGCCGGTGCAGGCACGGTGATTCCGGCGGAGGGCGGGCCCTATGCCAGTTGTGAGGGTGGGAACCAATCGATCAGCGCGTCTCCGGGGACGGGCTGGCAGTTTGACCACTGGGAGGTTTCCGCCGGAGCAGGGGCCGCCGACCCCGGCGCGGTCAACACCACGGTGTACATGGACCAGGACAAGACGGTGACGGCCGTGTTCGCACCCGCCCCGCCGGACGCGGGTGAGTTCCGTGCAGTATGGATCGACGCGTTCGGGATCGGATTCAAGAGCACGGCGGAAGTGGACGCGATGATCAACAACGTCATCGCGGGACGATACAACGTGATCCTTCCGGAGGTGTTGGCGTTTCAGGATACGGGGAGCAGTGCCCACGGGGCATACTGGAATTCGAGCATCGTGCCGAAGGCGTCGGACATCAGCGGATCGTTTGACCCGCTGGCCTACATGATCCAGCGAGCCCACGCGAACGGCATTGAGGTGCATCCGTGGCTGGTGGCGTTCCGGGTGTCAAGCACCTGGCCCCCGGCGGGGAACCCCACCGTGGCGGCCCACCCGGAGTGGATCATGGTCCCGCAGGCCGACATGGGAGGCGGTCCGGCAACCGTGAGCAACTACTACACGCTGGACCCCGGCTCGCCGGAGGTGCAGAACTACCTGGCGAGCATCGTGGTGGAGATCTGCAGCAACTATGCCGTCGACGGCATACACTGGGACTACATCCGGTACACAACAACGGACGCAGGGTACCCCTCGGACCTGAGCTACACTCAGTCCACGCTCGCCCGCTTCCAGGAACTGACGGGGTACGTCGGTACGCCGCCTTACGAAGGCGAAGACTCCTGGGATGATTTTCGCCGCATGACGGTCACCGAAGTGGTGCGGCGTGCCATGACGGAGATCGCGCTGATCGACAGTGCGCAACCGATCCGGCACTCCGGGGCGCTGGTCACGTGGTATCCGGCCAACACGGATTTCACTCAGACCCGACCGTACTACGACGCGCTCAGTAACTGGCGATACTGGCTGGAGGTGGGATACCTGGATACCGCCATTCCGATGGCGTACTTCGATGAGAACAGCTATCCGGTCACCTACCGCGCCTGGGTTGACAACACCGTCGGCTGGGCCGCCGATTACGGCCGCCACGCGGTCATCGGGCCCGGCATATACATGAACACCTTCGCGGACAGCATCACGCAGATGGACTATGCCCGCAACGCCGGGGCAAACGGGCTGTGCACGTACTCTTACCGTGCGACCAACGACGGCGGCGAACCGTGGGCAAGCTGGTATCCGTACGTGGCCGCGAACCTGTTCACGGCGGCGGACACCGTGCCGATCATGCCGTGGCGTCTGCCGCAGTACGCGACGAAAGGCTCCGTGTACGGCCGCGTGGTGGACGGCACCACGGGGCTTCCGATTGACCACGCCGTCGTACACGCAGGTGGAACGGCGACGACACAGACCGACGCCAACGGCCGGTTCCTGATTCAGAACCTGGTCGCCGGCGCAAGCGGCACGATTCTGGAGGTGTCGGCCGGGTACGACGCCACGCCGAACGTGTCCCGGCCGGCGGTGCTCGTGGAGCGGGCCGGAATGACGGAGGTGAACTTTGCGATCGGTCCGTGGCTGTCGGGCGATTATGACGTAGACGGGGACGTGGATGCAGCAGACTACGCGCGGTTCGGCGATTGTGTCACCGGGCCGGACGCAGGGCCGATCGGCGCGGGTTGCGATCTGTTCGACTTCGACGCAGACGCCGACGTGGACACCGAGGACTTCCAGACGTTCCAGGAGGCGTTCACGGGGTAGGCATTCGGCCGCTCGGACATGAGCCTGTGAAATTCAAGCACCCCGCCGCGGATGCGTCCCGCGACGGGGTGCTTTGTTCTCTGCGTGAAGCCGCCGGGTTGTTGCGGTAATGGAAGTCAGACGGCCACGGCCGATCGGACCAGGCCGGTCACACGTCGAACCTGGGGCCGGGTCATGCCCGGGTAGATCGGCAGCGACAGGATGCGTTTGCACAGCTCGTGAGTCACCGGCAGGTCCTGCGGAGCGAGCCCAAGGAATTCATAGGCCGGCTGCTCGTGTACGGGAATCGGGTAGTGAATGCCGGCCCCGATGCCCTCGTTCTGCAGATGCTTCAGCAGATCGTTCCGATCGTTCACCTGGATCACGAACTGGTGGTACACGTGCCCGGCCTTCGGATCGACGGCAGGCAGGATGCACGTGTCGTCTCCGGACAGTTCCTCGCGATACCAGTCTGCGACCTGCCGGCGAACCTTGTTCCACCGGTCCAGGTGTCGCAGCTTGGTGTTCAGGACGGCGGCCTGGATGGCATCAGTGCGGGAGTTCATGCCGACTTCGCCGTGCTCGTGTTTTGCCTGTCGCCCGTGATCGGACAGCATGAGAATGGTCTGTGCGAGCGGCTCGTGCTGCGTGACGACGGCGCCCGCATCGCCCCAGGCACCGAGGTTCGCGCCCGGGTGGAAGCTGAACGCGGCAGCCCGGCTGAGCTGCCCGGGTTTGTATCCGTCGAAGGCGGCGCCGTGGCACTGGGCGGCGTCTTCGATGATAACCAGGTCGTGCGTGCGGGCAATCTGGGCGAGCCGCGGCATGTCCACCATCTGCCCGTACAGGTGGACAGGAACGATGGCCCGCGTGCGCGACGTGATCGCCTTCTCCACCTGGTCGAGGTCCATCAGGTACGTCTGCGGATTCACGTCCACGAGCACGGGCTGATAGCCCGCCTGGGCGATCGCCTCCACGGTGCCGACGAAGGTGTGCGACACAGTGATGACTTCCTGCTCGCCGTCGCCGATGCCCAGCGCCGCGCGAAGGGCGAGGTGGATGGCATCCGTCCCGCTGCCGCACGGGATACAGTAATCAACGCCGCAGTACGTGGCGAAGCCGGCGGCGAACCGCTGGAAGACAGGCCCGCCGACGAACCAGTTGGAGTCGATCACCTCCCGAACCGCCTGCTGCAGTTCGTCGGCGATCTCATCGTGCATCAGCTTCAGATTGACCAGGGGGATGCTATCCGGCACGGCTCCATCCTTTCTTCTTGTCCACGATCCGCGATTTCCGCGTTGCTCCTGCCCACCGCCCGGCTCTGGCGGCCGCGGCACCCGGTTTTATCGGAAGAAGGGCCGTCTCAGGGGCAGCGGGAATCGCTGGCATCTCTCCAACGCTCGGCATGCCACCAACCCCGGGGCGGCCGGGCACCGGCGAAGCGAACCCGTTTCGAGAAAGAAGGTTACGGCTGGTGATGGGTTCGCGTGTGGGCACATCTCCCATCCTCCTGCCGCAACGGTACCCGCATCCGTCTGCCCGACTAAGGGTCACCCGGTTTTCGGACGATGAATCACTCGACATGCCGTACGGCGGTCGGAAGGAGACCTTGTGCAGGCAACCGAGTACCAGCAATGGCTCCGCGACACGCGGGACTTCTGGGACGTTGCGGACGAGGGCACGGCCCGATTCGGGCGGGTCTGCTCGTCGCCGGAGATTGACGGGGCCCGCGATCCGCAGGAGCTGGAGCAAATCTGGCGGCGGGAGACGCAGGCGGCGATCGGACAAATTCTCGACGGGATTCCGATCGAGGGCGATTGGCACTGCCTGGAGATCGGTTGCGGCGTGGGACGGCTCATGAAGGCACTGGCGGGCCGATGCGGGCACGTCGCCGGCGTGGACCTCAGCGAACGCATGCTCGGCTATGCGCGGCGATATCTGGCGGACACGCGCAACACGTCGCTGCATCTGAACGACGGGCGGTCGCTGGAGATGATTGCCGATTCCAGCGTCGATTTCGTCTTCTCGCATCTGGCTTTTCAGCACATCACGCTCTACGAGGTGGTGGATGCTTACCTGGCCGAGATCGCCCGGGTGCTGAGGCCCGGCGGCTACTGCCGTATCCAGAACTGGCGTGAGGGCTCGCTGCCCGTGGTGGAGCGAGTGAAGAACGTGATCCGCCGCATGGCCGGCCGCGAGGTCCTGCGCAGTAACCGATGCTGGCAATGGCAGGAAGGCAAGTCTGTGCGGTTCGGCGGCGTCACCTTCACGCCTCGCGAATGGCAGCGCCGGTTACGCCGGTTCGGCCTGACGCCCCTCCGCGTCCAGGTCGGCCTCGGACATGACTATTGGATGTGGACCACGTGCCGCCGGCCGGCAGACGGCTGACCAACTCCGGACAGCGTATGAGCAACCGAGCGGTATCCATCATTCTGCCCACGTACAACCGCGCCACCCTGCTCGGGCGGGCGATTGATTCCGTCATCGGACAGACGTACCCGCATTGGGAACTGATTGTCGTGGATGACGGGTCCACGGACGAAACGGATACTCTCCTCTCCGCCTACGCCGCCTCGCTCGGCCGCCGACTGGTCGTGATCCGCCAGACGCACGGCGGCGCCAGCGCGGCCCGGAACGCCGGCATCGACCGGGCGACCGGACGATACGTTGCCTTTCTCGATTCAGACGATGTCTTCGTGCCGCAGAAGCTCGCCCGGCAGGTGTCCCTCTTCGAGCGCCGGCCGGAGCTTGGACTGGTCTTCAGCGACATGTCCATGCACGCGCTGGACGGAACACCGCATCCCAGCACGTTTGACCGTTACGCACCGATGGTCCGCCGAATTCCCACCGAAGAACTCGGTGACGGCCAGTTCATATGCGGTCCGGACGCCGTGGACCACCTCGTCCGCCGATACTGCATCCCCACGATCACCGGCATGGTTCGTCGGGACGTTCTGGGGACGGATGTTCGTTTTCTCACCGATCAGACGTACTCGGAAGAGTGGCTGTTCTTTTTGGAGGTCGCGGCCCGCTCGCGGTGCGGCTACATCGACGAGCCGCTGAGCGTTCAGTATTGCCAGCGGGACAGCGCCTCTACCCGCTGCCCCGCCTCGAACGCGCGACAGCAGTACGAAGCGCTCACCCACATTCGCCGGCGGTTTCCGAACGTATCGCGTGAGGCCGGGCGATGCCTGCGCGACCAGATGGTGACCTGCTGCCGCCAGATGGGTTTCGATGCCTTCAAGGCGCGTCGCTTCCAGCCCGCCCTGCGGCACTTTCAGCGAGGCTGGTTCCATCGGCCGGATTTCCGCGGTTTGGTCTGGATCGCGCAGGCTGTTTGGCAAATGCTGCGAAGCCGTCTTCCACACACGCCGCCGCAGGAGGCTGCCGCGCCATGACCGCCCGAACCTTCATCGAGGCACTGCCCGTCTGGGAACGTGTCTGGCAGCACGTGCCGAGCGAAGAGAAGGAACGCGCCCTGCTCCGTCGCGAAGAGCACGGCACCCGGTGGGCCGTCGTCCGTGGTGCGTTGGAAGAGGCGTTCGGCGGGGCCGAAGGCCTTCGTACCATCGAGCTCGGGGCCGGGCGCGGCGATCTGTCCCTGCTGCTGGCTCGGCAGGGCGCCCGGGCCACCCTTCTGGACCTGTCACAGACCGCGTTGTGCCAGGCATCGGAACGATTCGCATGCGAAGGGCTCCTGGTCGAGTGCGTGCGTAATGATCTCTTCGCCGCCGACGACCTCGCGGGCACCTTTGACGTCGCGATCTCGCTCGGTGTGATTGAGCACTTCCGCGGGCGAGACCGGCTGCGAGCGGTACGGGCACACGCCGACGTGCTGCGGCCCGGCGGGCTGGCGATCATCAGCGTGCCGCACGCGGCCTGTCTGCCGTACCGTCTCTGGAAGGCGTACCTGGAGCTTCGCGGATGGTGGCCGTACGGGATGGAACGGCCGTACTTCCGCCGCGAGCTGGCCCGGCTGGCCCGCGCGGCCGGTCTCGTCAACGTTCGGTTGATCGGCACGGCGTTCCTGCAAAGCCTGGGCGACCACGTGTGCAATACGTTTCTCCGTCGCCGGCCGGCCTGGACGGACCGTCCCTGCCTGCTGGACAACGCAATGGGCCTGAATCTGCTGCTCGTAGCTCGCAAACCGTGCCCCAACAACCGCAGGAGGCACTCATGAAGATTCTCTGCTTCGTGTATCGCTTCTGGCCCGAGGTGGGGGGAGTGGAAAAGTACATCCAGCAACTGGCTCGCGCGCTGGATGGAATGGGACATGCGGTCCGGATTCTGACGCCGGCTCACCGCCCCGGCCTGCCGTCACACGAGACGCACGAGGATCTGGAGATCTACCGGTTCCCGGGCTATCGCTCGCCGATGCGGGCCTGGCTGCGTTTGATGCGCCTGCACAAGCTGTTTCGCTGGGCGGACGTCATTCACGTCAGCAACACCCACGTGCTGGAGTATTTCTATCGCATGGTGGCATGGACCCTGCCCGACCGGCCGGTCTTCCTGACTCGGCACGGTATGTCGTACATATTCCCCGTGCCGGAATCGGAAACGGCGCGGGCCCGCCGATCGCTCGAGTGGGTTGACGGCGTGGTACACGACGGGTGTTTCATTGAGAAGCACCTCGGGGTGGCGCCCACCATCGTGCCCGACCAGGGCCTCTGGCCGGAGGCGGACGATCTGCCGGTCATTCCGGAGCCGCCGCCGGATTCCGCGGTGTTTGTGGGCCGGCTGGACGCAGACAGCGGCATCCAGATCTACGTGGACGCGATTGCGTGCCTGCGCGACCGACATCGTCGCACCATCACGCTCCATGTGTACGGCGGGGGCTCGTTGGAGGAGCACCTGCGGCGCAAAGCGGAGCGGCAGCGATTGCCCATCGTGTTCCACGGGTGGCAGCCGGACGCGCAGGAACGGATTACCGACGGGTGCTTCGCCTTCGTCGCCGGCCGAATGGCCATGCAGGAAGCGATGGCCCGGCGCCGACTGGTGGTGCCGGCCATTGTCGACCCGCTGAAGCGAGACTACGTCTGCGGCGAGCCGTTCAGCCCGCACGTGGTTGCCGGCGAGAACGCCGAGAGCATCGCCCGTCAGGTAGCGTACTACGCGACGCACGAAGAGGAACGGCGGCAGCGTGTGGAGGCCGCGTTTGCCTACGCCCGGCGACTGAGCTGGAAGAACACCGCCGCGGCCTACCTTGACCTCTGGAGAAGCGCCGGCGCAACGGAGTCCCCCTGTCGCCGCCTGACCCGACTGGATCGCATCCGCATCGCCCTGCAACTGCGAGCCGAAGCTCAGAACCCCGACCGCCGCCCCGGCGCCCACGAGCCGCCGCACCCGCGCGGACTTCCGTTGCCGACGCCGCAGTAGTCTCTTCGACTGGATCGCTTTGGCATTCCGTGTCCGGCCTGTTTTGCCGCGCGTACGGTCATCGCGCCCACAGCCTGCCTCCGCGTTCCTGGCGGGTGAGAGCGGGCGTTGGCGGAGCGGAAACGACGTGATAGACTGCCGACGTGGCGACGGTTGGGGAGGGGATGACAGCACCTGGTGATTGCCAATGTCGATCCTGACCAACAGCGTATTCATCGCGATCCTGTCGGCCGTGGGGTTTGTGCTGGCGTATCGGCTATACGGCCGGTACCTGGCACGGCGCATTTTCGGCTTTGACGCCAGCCGGCCGACGCCGGCCCATCGGTTCCGCGACGGCATGGACTACGTGCCCACCCACCCGGCCATTCTGTTCGGACACCATTTCTCCTCCATCGCCGGGCTTGGGCCGATCGTGGGACCCGCCATCGCCGTGCTGTGGGGATGGGTGCCGGCCCTGCTCTGGGTCGTGTTCGGCAGCATTTTCATGGGGGCGGTGCACGACTTGGCCACGCTCTACGCGTCCATGCGGCACGATGGCCGGGGCATCGGCGACTTGACCCGAGACGTGCTTGGTGCCCGGCCGCGGGTGTTGTTTCTGGTGATCATCTTCTTCCTGCTGGCCCTGGCCATGGGTGTGTTTGCCCTGCTGATGGCCCAATTGTTCACGGACCTGTCGCCGCAGGCGGTCGTCCCGACGATGGCCCTCATCCTGATTGCGGTTGTCATGGGAGTTCTGGTGTATGTGCGACGATGGAACCTGGGTGTGGTCACGCTGCTGGGGCTGGGCCTGATGTTCGGGTCGATGTACATCGGTATGAAGGTGCCCGTCCCGCTGTACAAGCAGTTTCTCGACTCTGAGATTCGCCAGGCCCTGGACGACGCCCCGCGACCCCAGGTGCCCATGGTGGGCGGTGTGCGGGCGGCATTCCCGGCCGAGGCGATCGCCTACTTCGAGTCGCATCCCAAACACACGCGAGCCGCCGGCTGGGCGGACGACGTACGCGAGGCGCAGCTCCAGGCCAAGGACACCTGGACGTATACCCTGCTCCTGTACGCGTTCATCGCCTCGATCCTGCCCGTCTGGTTGCTGTTGCAGCCCCGCGACTACATCAACAGCTACCAGCTCTACGCGGGCCTGCTGGCCCTGATGGCCGGCGTGTTCGCGCTCCGACCGGTCATGTCCGCACCGGCCGCCCGCATGCCGGACTGGTGGAACCAGCCGATCTGGCCGTTCCTGTTCATTACGATCGCCTGCGGCGCGATCAGCGGATTTCACAACCTGGTCAGCAGCGGAACAACGGCCCGACAACTGCGAAACGAGGGCGACGCCACGGCCGTCGGGTATGGCTCGATGCTGACGGAGGCATTTCTGGCGGTGTTGGTGATTCTGGCATGTTGCGCCGGGCTGAGCGCGGAGCGGTACGGCGCCCTGTACAACGCCGGATTCACGGAGAACATGGCGCTGGGAGCGTTCCTGGAAGGGGCGGCCAACCTGATTGCGGCGCCGTTTCTGTGGATGTCCGCATCGCCGACCGTGGATGAGGCGGCCGTCAAGCTGGCGGCGCGAAGCTTCATCGCGGTGGTAATCGTCAGCTTTGCGATGACCACGCTGGATTCCGGCACGCGGCTCCTGCGGTACAACGTGGAGACCATCGGGAAACTGGTCCGGCTGCCCCTGCTGTGCAACCGCTACGTGGCCGCGGTGATCGCGGTGGTAGCGATCGGAGCGGTCGCCCTGCTTCGCATCAACGGCCAGCCGGCGGGCCTTGCGCTGTGGCAGCTTTTCGGGACCACGAACCAATTGCTGGCGGCCATCGGCCTGCTGGTAGTCAGCGTGATGCTGTTCATCATGCGCAAGCCGATCGTGTACACGCTGGTGCCGATGCTCCTGATGCTGGTGATGGTGAGCTGGGCAATGGTCTTCAAGCTGCGCGACTACTACGGCAGATGGCACGCGTCCGGCGACGCCGGATACCGGGCACTGTTCCTGGTCGGCTCGGTCATTGCGGTGCTGACGGTCTGGCTGATGATCGAGGCGGTGATCGTCTTCGCCCGGCAGTGGCGGAATCGAAGCCTGCCCGGGGTCGCGGCGAAATAGGCCGCCGCCCACGCGGCCAAGCCACGCAACGGCTCAGTATTCCGGCGGAAGCTCGTTGAGCTGCGCCAGCGTGAATACGGGGCCGTCCTTGCAGACAAACACCTTGCCGACGTTGCACCGGCCGCACTTGCCCACGCCGCACTTCATCCGGTTCTCGAGCGTCGTATAGATCTGTTCCGGCGCAAAACCCAGTTTCGCCAGCACCGGCAGGGTCAGCTTGATCATGATGGGCGGGCCGCACAGCACGGCAATTGTGTCGGCAGGCCGCGGTCTCACTTCCTCCACGATGGCCGGCACGAAACCGACCTTGCCCGTCCACTCGGGTGTCTGCCCGCCGGGATCGACGGTCACCCACAGGTTCACGTCGGAACGCTGGTCCCACTCCGCCAGTTCGTGCTTGTAGACCAGGTCGGCCACCGTCCGGGCGCCGTAGATGATGCTGACGTCCCGGTACCGGTCGCGCAGATCGAGCACGTTCCAGATCACGCAGCGCACCGGCGGCAGCGCAATGCCGCCGGCGATGAACAGGACGTTTTTGCCTTCCCACCGCTCCACGGGAAACGTGTTCCCGTAGGGACCGCGGAACCCGATGATGTCGCCCTCCTGCCGATCCGCCAGGGCGCTGGTCACGCGGCCGGCCTGGCGAAACGTACATTCGATGTAGCCCGTACGCGTGGGCGAACTGGCGATGCAGAACGTGCTTTCGCCCTCGCCGTAGACGGAGTACTCCCCGAACTGCCCGGCCTCGAACGAGAACCGGGCGCCCACCTCGGAATCCACGAACTGGAGTTGAAACGTGCGTACGCCCGGGGCCTCGTCCGTCGCCTTGACGATGCGCATCTTGTGGGGCGTGTACAGGTTGCGCCGCTCGGAAGCGGACGGCGCGGTCGAAAAAGTCGTCATACGCTCATCTCCGACAGCCTCCGGACGTGCTCGCCGAGGTTCATGTCCACCGGACAGGCCCGCGAGCATCGCCCGCAGCCCACGCAGCCCGTCACGCCCAGCCGTTCGGGCTGGTACGAGAACTTGTGCATCACCCGCTGCCGCCACCGCTCGCTCTGCACGTGCCGCGGGTTGTGCCCGGACGCATGCAGCGTGAACAGCCGGAAGCCGCACGAGTCCCAGCATCGCAGCCGCGTGCCCTGGTCCCGCACCCGTTCATCCTGAATGTCAAAGCACGAGCAGGTCGGGCACACAAACGCGCAGGCCCCACAGCCCAGGCAACGAAGCGATTGCTCTTTCCACACCTCGGGGTGGTCAAACAGGGATGGTAGTTCTCCGGCAACTTCCTTGGCCTCAAACCGAACGGGAACTTGCGCCAGGAGCTTTTCCTTGCTCGCCGCCTCGCCGTTCGCCGGCGCAAACAACTGCGGCGCCAGCCCGGCCGCCGCTCGCCCCTTCTCGGTCAGCACCTCCACCAGCCACCGCCGGTCGTCCAGGGGCGTCAACAGGATGTCGCTACCCTGCGTCGAGCCAGGCCCGCCGCCCACCGACGTACAGAAACAATACTCGTCGCACTGCGTGCAGCTCACCGAGATAACGGTCAGATTCGCCATCCGCGACTCGACCCACGCGTCCGGCGAGTCCCACGTAAACACCGCCTTCAGCGTCGCAAAGCTCGCCGCGTCGCACGGACGGACGCCGAACAGCACCGTCGGCTCCGCCGCGATCGAGGGCTCCTCGACGTGCACGTCTTCCCCGTTGGTGCGGAATCGCAGCATCTCGTCGAACGGCGGGAACACGACCGACTTCGCGGACCCGGGCGTCTGCACGAACCCCGTGGCAATCTGTTCCGGCGCCGAGGGCGTCCCAAAAACCACGCGGTCCGCCTCCTGGACCGGGGCCAGCACACGCCGGCCGGCCCGGCCCATCGCCTCAAGCCAGGCGCCCAGCGAAGCTCTCTGCAGGATACTCGATTCGCTCATGGCCTCACCGGATGAAGGTTTCCTTGTCGTCGGGCTTGAACACGGACAATGCATACTCTTTGCGGACGCTGTAGCCCGCTTCGGCGCCGAATTGCGTCATCGCCTCCTGCGCCAGCACCTGGTTCAGCAGGTCGATCCGGATGTTCTGCGGACACGCCGCCGCGCACGAGCCGCAATTCACGCATCGGCCGGCCAGGTGCATGGCCCGCACCACGTTCCATTCCAGGTTGCCGAAGGCATCCGACGCAACCGGGACCCACTGCGGCTGGTTGTTCTCCGTGATACACTGCTCGCAATAGCACAGCGGACACGCGGCGCGGCACGCATAGCAACGGATGCACCGCGCCAACTCGCCGGACCAATACGCCCAGCGGTCTTCCCGCGATCGCCCCGCATGCTGCTCCAGCTCCGCGCGATCCTCCTCGGAAAGACCGTGTGGCCGCTGGGCCAGGTACTCCTCGACGGCGGCAAAGCTCGTCAACTCCTCGACCCGTCCGTCCTCAAGCGCCAGGGCAACAGCCGATCCGTCGGAAACCTGGTTTTCCACGGCGTACTGCAGCAGGGTTCGCAATGTGGTCGGCCCGCCCACAACGGCGGCCTTGCCCATCGCCCGCACCTCGGGCTTCAGCAGGTAGACGGCCAGATTCTGCCGGCATCCGTCGCCGAAGACCAGCCGATCCGCCTCGTCGGCCGATCGCGCGAAGTGCGGCCGGAACCGATCGGTCGCGGAGCCGGCGGCGTAGCCAATGACGACCTGGACGGCCCCACTCTTCAGCAGCGACTTCGCCTTGTCTCGTAGCAACTCCATCTATGCCACCTCGATGGGTTTTTGCCCCGGCCCGCCGAGCCGCTGCGGGAACTCCTCGTACGGCCCCAGTTTGCGGACGTCCGCCACAACCGAATTCACCAGCTCGGCCCACTTGGCGCCTTCCGCGGCGGAAACCCACGAAAACGTCACGCGCCGCATGTCCACGCCGACAAAATCCAGCAGCCGCCGAAACAGCATCCAGCGCCGCCGCGCGTGGAAGTTCCCCGCCGTGTAGTGACAATCGCCCGGATGGCAGCCCGAGACGATCACGCCGTCCGCACCCTGCCCGAACGCCTGCAAAATAAGCATGAAGTCGATTCGGCCGGTGCAGGGCAGGCGAACCACGCGCACGTTCGGCGCGTAATGGATGCGGCTGGTGCCCGTCAAGTCCGCACCGGCGTACGTGCACCAGTTGCAGACGAATGCGATGATCTTCGGCTCATACTCCGCCACGTTGCCGCTCCTGAACGAATCCACCGCCGCCCGCCGGGCCCGCAAACGCCGCGGACGGCAGACGTGTCAACCACCTCACAACGCCAGCAGCTCGGCGTACACCTGTTCGTTCGTGTAGCCCTGCAGGTCGATCGACTTCGACCGACACAGGGCCACGCACGTGCCGCAGCCCTGGCACACGCTCTCGTTCACCTTCGCAATCGTCCGGATCAGGCTGCCGTCTCGCCCGCGGATTTCCTCTCGCTCGATCGCCTGGTATGCGCAGGCCGTCTCGCACAGAAAGCACCCAACGCACGTCGACCAGACCGGCGGCGGCTGCCGGTTGACCACCGCAACCACCGGCTCCCGTGACAACTCGTCACGGCTGAACATGCCCGCCACCTTGCTTGCGGCCCCGGACGCCTGGGCCACCGTTTCCGGAATGTCCTTCGGGGCCTGGCACGCACCGGCCACGAAAATGCCGGCGGTGTTCATCTCCACCGGCCGCAGCTTCGGATGCGCCTCGTTGAGGAACTTGTCGCCGTCGTAGCTGACCTTCAGTTTCTGGGCGAGTTCCTCCGCGTCCGGCTGGGCCGTCATGGCCGTCGCCAGAACGACCAGGTCCGCCTCCACCTCCACCGGCCGGCTGTTGAGCAGCGTGTCCACGCCCTTCACGATCAGCTTGCCGTCTTTCTGATAGATGCGCGACACCCGGCCGCGGACGTACCGGACGTGGTCCTCCTCGACCGCCCGCCGGACGAACTCCTCATACATCTTCCCGCCGGCCCGGATGTCCATGTAGAACACGTACGCCTGCCCGTCGTGGACCTTGTGGCTGTACAGCATCGCGTGCTTGGCGGTGTACATGCAGCAGATTTTCGAGCAGTAGTGAATCCCCTTCGCTGGATCGCGTGAGCCGGCACAGGCGATGAACACGATCTTCTTCGGTACTTCGTTGTCCGACGGCCGGCGGATTTCGCCGAGCGTCGGCCCCGAGGCCGAGGCGAGCCGCTCAAATTGCAGCCCGGTGATAACGTCCTTGTACTCGCCGTAGCCGTACTCCGGGAAGAACGAGGTCGGCTTCACGTCATACCCGGTGGCGACCACGACGGCCCCCACGTCGATCGTCACAAGCTCGTCTTCCTGGTCAAACCGGATCGCTTTCGTCGGGCACGCCTTCTCGCACAGCTTGCACCGGCCGGATTTGTAGTATGTACACCGCGCCCGGTCGATGACCGGCTTGTTCGGCACGGCCTGGGGAAACGGAACGTAAATGGCCGTCCGCCGGCCGAGCCCCGCGTTGAACTCGCTGGGGATCTTCTTCTGGGCGCACTTCTGAATGCACGCCCCGCAGCCCGTGCACAGCGACTCGTCCACGCTGCGGGCCTTTTTGCGAATGGTGGCCCGGAAGTTCCCGATGAAGCCGTCCAGCGACTCCAGCTCGCTGTACGTGTACAGCGTGATGTTCGGATGCTGGGCCACCTCCACCATCCGCGGCGTGAGAATGCACTGCGAGCAATCCAGCGTCGGGAACGTCTCGGAAAGCTGGGCCATGTGCCCGCCGATCGACGGGTCACGCTCGACCAGCACCACCTTGTGCCCGGCGTTCGCGATGTCCAGGGCCGCCTGGATGCCCGCGATCCCGCCGCCCAGCACGAGCGCCCGCTTGGTGATCGGCACCCGGATCGGCGTAAGCGGCCGGTTCCGCTTCACCTTTTCCACGAGCATCCGCACAAGGTCGATCGCCTTCTGCGTCGTGACCTCGCCTTTCTCGTGCACCCACGAGCAATGCTCACGCAGGTTGGCCATCTCGCAGAGGAACGGGTTCAGCCCGGCCTCCGCACACGCGCGGCGGAATGTCGGCTCGTGCATCCGCGGCGAGCACGCCCCGACCACCACGCCGGTCAGCCGCTTTTCGCGGATCGCTTCCTTAATGAGGCTCTGACCCGGGTCCGAGCACATGTACTTGTAGTCGACCGCGTGAACCACGCCCGGCAGACGACCGGCGGCCTGGGCAACCGCCGCGCAATCCACCGTGGCCCCGATGTTCTCACCGCAGTGACAGATGAAGACACCGATGCGCGGCATGGCTATTCCTCCCCCTCGCCCGGGGCCACCGGCGCCACGGACGGCGGCGCGGCGGACAGCCGCACGGGAACGTGATGCCGGTGCAGGCCCAACGGGCGCGGCGAAACGCCCATCGCCAGCCCGATCACCTGGCTGATATACAGCACCGGTATGCTCGCAAGTCTGCTTCGGCCGCCCGGCGGCGCGGCCGCCAGGATGGCGTCCCGCCGCAAATCCAGGTTTGTATGGCACATCGGGCAAGCCACCACGATCGCCTCGGCGCCGCGCTCCACCGCGTCGGACACGATGCGCTCCGAAAGCCGCGCAACGCTCTCCGTGCGCGAGACCGACAGCCCGGCCCCGCAACACTCCACCTTGTACGCCCAGCGAATGGGCTCCGCCCCGACCGCCCGGACGAGCTCGTCCATCTCGATGGGGTCCTCGATACGCCGGCACGCGGCCAGGGCCTTCGGCCGGGTGAGGTAGCAGCCGTAATAGCACGCCACGCGATGGCCGAACGGCGCCGATACGTGGCCCGGCAACTCGCCGGCCACCCGATTCAACCACTCCAGCACGTTCAGGATCCGCGTGGCCCCGTGCCAGTTCATCTCGATGATGTCGGTGATCTGCTGTCGCAGCGCCTCATCGTGCAGCAGTTCGTGACGCGTCCCGGCCAGCCGGTTGTAGCAGGCCGAGCACGGCACCACCACTTCGTCCAGGCCGGCCTGCTCGGCCAGTGCCAGCGTCCGCGCGGGCAGCGCGAGGGCCAGCCGATGATTCAACGTGTGGGCGGCCGTCGCGCCACAGCAATTCCAGTCCGGAATCTCCGCCAGTTCGATCCCGAGCCGCGACGCGACCTCGCGCAGCGATTCCTGGTACTCTCGGGAAGAACCTTCCTGCGAACAGCCGGGGAAGAATCCGAATCTCATGCCTGGTCCCCCTTGTGTGCGGGGTTCGCCGGCTCCGCCTCACATCGCTCGAAAATCCGCTTCACGCCGGCATGGCCTTCGATTCGATGAGGAAGGATGCTCAGCTTGCCGCGTGCCAGAAGCTTGGGCGCCACGAGAACGTCCTGGAACAATCGCCACGTCCGGAGCTTGAACGTCGTGATCAGCCCGACCTCGTGCAGCCGCCCGCCGCGCCGGATCGTATCGAGAAACGACTTGTGAAATGCCAGAATGGCCTTCGCCTTCTTGTTCGCCACGCCCCGGCGCTGGGATTCCTGCCGGAGCCAGTCCGTGATCTTCGGAATGTCCACCTCCTGCGGGCACCGCGTCGAGCATTGCTCGCACGTCAGGCACAGCCAGATGGACAGCGAGCCCAGCACCTCCTCGTCCATGCCCGGCTGGCCGAGTTGCAGCAGGCGGAGAACCTGGTTCGGGGCAAGGTCCATCTCCTCCGCCAACGGGCACCCCGCCGTGCATTTGCCGCATTGGTAGCAATTGAAAACGGATTCACCCGTCGCCGCCGCGACGGCCTCCGCCAGCCCGGCGGTGCCGTCCGCGTGCTTTACCGGAGCGGACATTCGTTTGGCTCCTTTGCTCCATCCCGCGCCGCGCAAGCCGGATTCCGCTGCCCGAGGGTCGACACGGCAACCACGGGGGATCCCCGACAGCGCCCGGCGCACACGCTTGGAGCGTGCCTGAGTTGCAAGGCTCGTGCCAGCCCCGGGAATTCACAACCGCCTGCGGCCGAATCATCCCAAACCGTCGTTTCCATGATCCGGCCACACTGGGAACGACGCAAGTGTGGAGTTTCGCGCATCCCCGCGAACTTCCCCGCAGAGCGGGCGGAGGGGGTCTGAGCAAGCGAAAACGGCGGAGCAAGGGAACACCCCCAGCCACCGCCGGACGCCACCGACCTTTCGCAATTAGCAATTCGCGATTCAGGGTACGCGCTTCAGAACCCCATCCCACACTCCGGACAGCGGCGCTCCGTCAGACCCGTTAGCTTGTAGCCGCAGCCGATGCACTCGCCCCGCTTGCGGCGCCGGCGACGGCGGATCGGGCCGCGGACAAACGCAACGGACGGCCAAACGGCCAGCGGCACACCCAATGCCCAGAACGGCACGCCCACACCCGTACCACGGGACAACCCAATGTCCATCTGCCGAACGTAGAACCCACCCCACTTCTGTTCTTTGTTCAGCGAACCCCGCTTCTCCTGAGGCACCACCCGTACCACGTGAAGCACGCCCTCGATCATGGCAGCCCGGACGTACGGAGCGGCCGGCTTCGTGTGCGGAATCCAGATGGCGGGTCCCGGCACCGCCCGGGCGTAGCTGACGGCACCGACCCCCAGCACCCCAACGGCGGCCAGCACCACCAACAGGACCACCGCGCGACGGGTCCACTTTCCCAGCCAGGCGAGTCTTCTCTTGGCCATCACTTCCTCCGGGTCATCGTGTCCTCCAGCAGGGAGAGAACCGGATAAGCCGCATTGTAGTGTTTGTGCAGAAACAGCGGATCGCGCTTGCGGTACAGCACCTTGCCGACTCGGTCCACGATGGGCACCAGCATCTGCTCATACCGACACAGCACCGGCGAGATACTATTGATGCTGCCCGTGGTCTGCCAGTTCAGGCAGCCGCAGGTGTTGTTGCAGCGATCCTTGATGGCACACGAAACACAGAATTCCTTCTCCGCCTCCGATTCGTCGTGGATGCGCTGCCGGGCGGCTTCGTCGATGCCGCGCGAAACGTGCCCCAGGCACCACTGGCTGTCGGGCCCAGCCTTGGGGAATTGCACGCACGGGAACAGGTAGCCCTGCGGGTCCACGGAAAGCTGCCGCCGGGCCAGTTCGCACCGCTCCTTGCGGTAGCAGTGGCGATTGATGTGCGAGGAGAGCTTCACCTCGAACGGGCTGAGGTAGAACTTCCGGCCGGCCCGGGTCCACTTCACGTAGAGCGAGGCCAGCCGCTTGAACTGCTTGCGCAGCACGCGGAAGTCTGGCTCCTGCCAGTCCGCGGCGTAGTTCAGCGACACGATCAGGTATCGGCACGACAGATCCAGCAAAAACGAGATCGAATCCACCAGGTACTCAGCCGTGTCCGGGTTGACGACCATCAGGACGCTCGCGTATGGCCGGACGGCCAGCAGGCTCTTAAGACGCGGTAGCAACACGTCGAAGGATGGCCGGTCGCCGGCAAGGCGGCGGTGGCGGTCGTGGGCGTCGGCCACGCCATCGAAGCTCATGGCGATCAGCACGTCGTTGCGGACGGCGAACTCCAGGAACGCATCGTCGAGCAACAGGCCGTTCGTGGTGATTTTGAAATGGAATCGGCCTGCCTGGCGGCGTTCCTGCTCCCGCCCATAGGCCACAAGGCTCTGGATGCGGTCCCGGCACAGCAGCGGCTCGCCGCCGAAGAACACGATCCCGCAGGAGCCGGACGTGAGCCGCGAGCCCAGGTCCAGCGCCTGCCGCCCGACGGCCTCGCTCATCGGCCGCCCGTCGTGCGGCGGCGCGTAGCAATAAGAGCACCCCATGTTGCACGCGGTGGTCAGATGGAGCGTCAGGTGCATATCAAATCACCCCCTGGCCTTTGAGCCAGTCCACGAAGCCCTTGACTTGCTGGCGCAGCAGGCGCTTGGACTCCGCTTGCAGCGCTTCCTCCAGCTTGCCTGAGCTCTCCTGGTTCGGGCGACGCCCGGCTTTCAGCATCTCCCCGTATGCCACGCTGTCCTGTGGCCCGTAGAAGGCGCCGAAGTAGAACCCTTTGCCGGAACGTTCGACCTGCTGACTGACAAACCGGGCAGTATCCTGGTAGTCGGAATCCCACACCCCGCCGCGTATGTCGTTCTGTGACTCACCTGCATACACGATTCGCACGCGTCTGTCCGGATCCTCCAGGTCCGCCTGCAAGGGATGACCCGTTCCGGCAACTGGTTCCGGCCGGTACGCCTGCCGTCGTGTGATCCAGTCCACATAGAAGACATTCTCGCGGTCGGGCACCGAAACGCCTTCCACCAGCACGTTGCGATTGGACATGTTCAGGCCAGCGGCGTTGAGCTCTTCGCGGATGAGCTGAAGAGCCTCATCCTCCGAAAGCCTGCAAAACGGAGAGGCCAGATCTCCCATAATCATGGTTCGGAATTCGTTCCCACGGCTCAGGATGGGCGCGACGATCGCGGCGCGGGCGAGCGGATCGCGGGGGGCAGTGCCAGGGTTGCAGGAACCCGAGCAGCCGCCCGTCCCGGCCGTCAGCAGCAGGCCGGCTACGGCGGCGATCTCTCCGCTCGCCAGCCATCCGGGCGGTTGGTGCCGGGCAAGCAACGTCGCATCAGCAAGGACCTCCAGCCGCGTCGCATAGCCCGGCGACCGAGCCTGTCGAACGGGCCTGAACCGCAATTCACTCATGGCGTGTCTCCGAACGGACGGTGGGGCACTGGCCGTACCGCGCATCCTGTATGCGCGACAGGTTCCGCCTGGCCCGCCTGATTGGACGCTTCTAAACCCTGAACGGTTCCGGCGCATCCGGTGGAAAAACGGAGTGCGATGTCGGGGCGGGCAAGGTAAGGCATTGGCCCCGGCCTGCGCTACCGTGCAGCCAGGTAAATCATAGGTCGGCTTCAGCCGACCGCTGGAGTTTGGCACTTTGGGGCCGGCCGGTGGTGATTCCGGCATCGTGACGGGGTGAAGTCAGAACCAACCGCCACCGGCGCTTCGC
>JAFGJQ010000489.1 GCA_016929015.1 Phycisphaerae bacterium
GCCTGGGTGGACGGTGGCGTGACCAAGGCGATCTCCTGGGGCCCGGACCGGATACTCCAGACGGTGCCCGCCGGAGATGACGTGGCCAAGGCCGGATACATTCGGGCCGAGGACAACGGGGCCCTCATCCCGGTACCCGCGGTGACGGTGCCGATCTCGGACTTCACGTTCAAGACGGTTGAGGTGAATCTGGCGACGGGCCAGATCTCGTACGACGGCGGTGCGCCGGTCGGCGGCGTTGCCCCCCTCACGGGTGACGGCGTATTGAGCACGCCCAACAACAAGGGTGTGCTGGAGGCGCTGGTTATCACGAACGAGACGAGCGACCTGGGCACGTCGATCAGTCTGTATGTTGACGAACTGCAGTTCGAGTCGCCGGTGGCGGACGACACGCCGCCCCCGTCGATCCAGGCCCCGGTATTCAGCACCGACACGCAGGTGAAGGTGGACTGCCTGCAAGGCGCGATCCCGGCGCAGGACGCGACGCTGGCGGAGCTGTTCATCAACGACATTTCGCAGGGTACGGCCGCCCCGAGTTCCTATGTGGCGACGTTCAGCGGGCTGACGATGGTGCCGGGCGACATGGTGACGGCGCGTCAGCAGGCGAACGGCCTGTGGAGCGATCTTTCTTCGGTCGTGATCGTGTACGGGCCCGGTACGGCCCTGGCCGAGAACTTTGATCTGTACGACGACCAGGAGGACCTGGAGGGTGTCTGGCAGCAGGAGACTCCGGCCGACGCACGCAAGTTCCGCCTGGACACCGGCAGCGCCAGCAGTTGCGAGAACATGGTGATTTCCGACGACGCGACCGTGTCCCAGCCCCACTCGAGACTGTATTACGAACTGGGAACGGTGGACGGGACGGACGTGGAACCGCTGCTGGTCACGTATCGCTTCAAGCACGATATCAACCTCACGAGCGCCCGGATCCGGTTTGAGTTGGCTCCCGAGTTGGCCAAGACGCAAGGGGCGCTGGGCTTCGCGTTCTCGAACGGCCTGTCCGGCCTGTTCGGTACGCAGTATCTCACGATGACCAACTCGCCGACGCCGATCCTGCCCGGCTACACCAGTGACTACTTCAACTACGACTACGCCCGTACGGGCGTGGACCGGGTCCCCGGCGTGTGGCACAAGATGCAGATCGAGGTCAAGACGGACACCGTCAACTTCTACATTGACGATCAACTGGTGAACACGCCGTACGACGACAACAACCAGCCCATGATGGAAACCAACGGCATCACGCCGCTGTATTCGACCGGCGTGCCGCGCGTCAACAGCCTTCCGTTCAAGTACGTGATTCTGGGCACCGGATACACGAACAACGGCATCGCCGAGATGTACGATGACATCTCCGTGACGCTGGGCGCCACGCCGGTTCCCTTCGGACCGCCGCATCCGGTGAGCTCGCCGACTCTCGTCGGCCCGCTGTTCCCCGGCGTCAGCACGCTGGAACTGGCGGACGTGGACGAGACGGCCAGCGCGGTCACGGTCTTTTCAGAAGCATTGGGCATGTCCATCGGCTCAGCCACCGGTCCGTTCCCCGGCGGCACGGCGACCGTTACGGTTCAGCCGATGACGGATGGGGACAAGATCAAGGCGACGCAGACGGTGGGAGGCATCGAGAGCTGCCTGTCCGCGGGTCTGGTCGTGGCCGTGACCCCCGTCACGCTGTCCGACATTCTCGTCCCGGACCAGACCGAGGTGGTGGTCAGCGATCTCGAGGAGGGACTGGCGGAAGTCGTGACGGTCTACCGCGAGATCTCGGAAGGCGACTATCAACTGCTGGGATCGGTCGCCAATCCGACGACGGACCCGGCGGAGATTCCGGTCACGGCCCTGGTGGACGGCATAACCGTCGTAGCGACCCAGACCATCGGCGGCGTCGAGGGCCCGATCTCCAACGCGGTGACGGTGGGCGTACCGGCACCGACAATCGTCGCTCCGGTGGTGCCGCTGACGGCGCAAGTGACCGTCTACAACGTGCTGAGCACGCCGCAGGCGACGGCCACGGAAGTCCGTCTGTACGTGAATTCCACACTCCGGAACACGGCCGCGACCGGTGGGGCGGACGTCGTTGCCGTCAACGCGGGTTCGCCGGCGCTGGCAGCCGGAGACATCCTGACCGCAAGCCAGGTGGTCAACGGAGTGGAAGGCTCGCAATCGGAGCCTGTGACGGTTGAATTCTCCTCACCGCCGGTGGCGATCAACTGGATTCAGACGTCGTCGATGCCGCTGGGGCTGACGGACCCTCAGGTCGTTCACCTGAACGGCTACATCTACGTGCTCGGCGGACGGTCGAATGCTTCGACCAGTGCGGTGGCCAGTGTGTACTACGCTGCGGTGAATCCGGACGGAAGCGTCGGTGCGTGGCAGGCCACAACGAGCTTGCCGGTCGCTTTGGCCGCCCACGCCGCCAGTGCGTACGACGGCCGAGTTTATGTGTGGGGCGGCTGGACGACCGGCTATCCCACCGTAAACACCTGCTACTACGCCGGCCAGAACCCGGACGGCACGCTCGGAGCGTGGACCCTTTCGACGGTGACCATCCCCAACAACACGGATGTCACGCCGGAAGGCACCCAGATGGACGCGATGGGACGCGGCGTCATGAGTCTGGGAGACACGCTGTATCTCATCAACGGTGAGTGGGACAATGGTTCTACCTTTGCCAACTCAGCCAACTGCTACTACAGCAAGATCACGGCCGGCGGGGATTTCGGCCCGTGGATTCAGACCAGTGCGACCGAGAACGCCTCGTGGTTCCACGGGGTCGCCATCATTGAAGGCACCACGCAGGACTACATGTACCGCGTGGCGGGCAACTACCGCGGCACCACGGAGCTGGGCATGTATCGCGCCCCCATCAATCCGGATGGAAGCCTTGGTGCATGGGTCCGTGATCCGGCGGATACGCCGTCCGCCCGCTATGAGCACGCTTGTGCGGTGGTCAACAACGAGTTCATTTTCATGCTGTGCGGACTGACCGGCAGCACGCCTACGAACACCGTGTACTACACCACGGTCGATCCGGCCACCGGCGCGGTGAGCGGCTGGCGGACCGGGCCCGTGTATCCGGCCACCCTTTCCCGCGGCGCTGCGATCTCGTATGAGGTGGGTGGCAAGGACTACCTGCTGGGCGTCGGCGGCGGGCCGTATTCCGGCTCCACCGGACGCGAACCTCGCTGCTGGTATACCCAGATTGAGCTTGACACGGACTCGGACAACGTCGGCGACTCCGTTGACAACTGTCCGGACTGGTACAACCCGACCCAGGCGGATGAGGACGGCGACAACGTCGGCGATGCTTGCGACGACTGCCTGGGAACGCCTGCGGGGATGCCGGTGCTGCCCAACGGCTGCATCGCCGGTGACTGCAACCTCGACAGTGCCGTGGACCTGCTCGACTTCGCGGGCTTCCAGGCGTGCTTCGATCCGAGCAGCCCGGCGAGCGGAGCCTGCGAGTGCTATGACATTAACACCGACGGCGTGGTCGATCTGACGGACTACGTCAGCTTCGAAGCCGTGATCACGGGGCCGTGACGGTGTGATGTCGGGTCGTCGCGTGTCAGACGCGCGGCGGCATTCAACCTGATGCAGTAGCTCGGCCCGTCCGTCCCTCTTCCGAGGGGCGGGCGGGCCGACTCGTTTCCCACAAAATCAGAGGGGCACACCTCCGGTGCGCCCCTCCGGTCTCCACGCATCCGTAGAGAATCACTTGTCCTTCACGGCGATTTTCTTCGGCTTGGCCGACTCCGCCTTGGGCAGCGTCACAGTCAGCACGCCGTTTTTCAGCTCAGCCTCGATGTGATCCCGGTCCACCACGTCGGGAAGGCGGAACTGACGCGCCACCACGCCGCTGCTTCGCTCTCGAACATGGTACCCTTCGCCCTTGTCCTCACGCTCCGAGTTGTGCCGCGCCTGGATCGTCAGCACGTCACCCTCGAAGTTCAGGTCCAGGTGCTCCTGACTCACGCCGGGCAGGTCCGCCTCGATGATGTACCGGGTCGGCTCCTCCCGCACGTCCACCGCGAAGGTTCGCACGCCGGTCGGCCACTCACCGCCGAACAAGTCCAGCGCCCGCTGGAACGGCTCAAAGCCGAAGTGCGAGAACAGATCAGGCATCCGATTCCGCGTAGACAACACAGGCAGCATAGTACACCTCCTGTTTCTTTTGCTGGCGGGGCCATAGCCCCGATCCCCCGTTTCCAACAGCCCAACAAACTTCCAGGAGACGGTATTACAGCCGCCGTGCCAGACGGCGGAATCGCGTGCAACATATTGTCAAAAATGAGGTTACAGAAAGCCGGCGTTGGGTTCCGGCGGGTGAATCCTGTCAGATTGACAGAATTCCGGGCTGGGGAATAGCCATAAACAACGACGAATAAGAGAGTTACAGGCTGCCCTGCCATCCTGGGCCCAAAGGAGAGGGCAAACCGCAAAACCAGCCTGCGGTCAGTCTTCGTAACGGTCCTTCAACTGCTCGTAGCGGCGCTCATACTCCTCCCTCTCGGCCTTTGCGTTTTCGTACTTGCGACGCAGCCGCTGATTCTCTTCCTCGAGGTACTGAATCTGCCGGTACGCCTTCTCCAGTTCCGCCCGCGCCTCTTCGTGCGAGCGGGTCTGCGGAGTCCGCGAGCTGTCCACCCGCTCCGGCGGCGCGCCGCCGCCGATGACGATCGACTCCGGGGCCTTCGCCTGGATGCACCCGTGGGCGGCAACCAGCACAAACACACCGATGCACACGAGTATGCACGTTCTCATGGGCCACCTCCTGTGTTAGCCTTCGTGAAGGCCGAGCATAGACGCCCCGGCCGCTACGTCAAGGAAATATGCGGTGGCCATGCGAATCACGTTCATCCTCGGCTGCACCGGCTGCGGAAAGGGTGCCGTGGGCCGGGAACTGGCCCGACGCCTGCACGCCGAGATCATCAGCACAGACTCCATGAAGATCTACCGCCGCATGAACATCGGGACGGCCAAGCCCGATCCGGCCATCCTCACTGAGATTCCGCATCATCTCATTGACGTGGTGGAGCCGTCCGCAGACTTTTCCGTGGCCCAGTTCGTCCAGCAGGCGGAGGCGGCGATTGCCGGCATCTATGCCCGCGGCCGCCCCGTCCTGTGCGTGGGCGGTACCGCCCTCTACATCCAATCCCTGACGACGGGGCTGTTCGAGGGTCCCTCCGCCGATGCAGACCTCCGGCAACGTCTGCGCGAGCGGGCCGATCGCGAAGGACCGGCCGCGTTGCACGCCGAGCTTACGCGCGTCGATCCGGAGGCCGCCCGGCGCATCCATCCGAACGACCTGCGGCGCATCGTCCGGGCCCTGGAGGTGTTCGAGCAGACCGGCACTCCCATAAGCCGGTTGCAGACGCAGTGGGGGCAGGTGCGGACCGACCTGGACTGTCGGCTGATCGGCCTGCGCCGCCCGCGGGAGGACCAGAGCCGCCGGATCAACGCGCGGGTCCGCCGCATGATCGACCAGGGCCTGGTCGACGAAGTCCGCGCCCTGCTGGCCGAACCTCAGCCGCTGGGCCATACGGCGCGACAGGCCGTCGGGTATGCCGAGATCATCGAACACCTGCAAAACGGCCTGCCCCTTGAAGATGCGGTGGAAAAGATCAAAATCAACACGCGGCGGCTGGCCAAGGCGCAGCGAACGTGGTTCAAGCGCTTTCCCGTGAACGACTGGATCGATCTGGCCGCGGATGACACCGCCGAGGCGGTGGCCGGTCGCCTGATCGAAGCCAAGGGGGTCGATTGGTGGAAGTAACCGAAATCACCAACTGGGCGGTCGACCTCATCCGGGTCCACAAGCGGTACGGCAAGATCCACGCCCTGCGTGGCGTGAACGTCCAGGTCCGCGCGGGGGAGATCTTCGGCCTGCTGGGCCCCAACGGCGCGGGCAAGACCACGCTCGTGAAAATCATGATGACCGTCGTGCGGCCGGACGAGGCGCACGGCACGGTGCTCGGCCGGCGTCTGGGCCATCCCAAGAAGCTCGCCCGCGTTGGGTATCTGCCGGAGAACCACCGATTCCCTCCGTACCTGACCGGCCTGCAGGTGCTCGACTACTTCGCCGCGCTGGCCAAGGTGCCGCGACGAGTCCGGCGTCAGCGGGCCCCGGAGCTGCTTGACCGCATGGGCATGGCCGACTGGGGTAACACCCGCGTGAGCAAGTATTCGAAGGGAATGTTGCAGCGATTGGGCATGGCCCAGGCCCTGATGAACGATCCGGACCTGCTGGTTCTGGATGAGCCGACGGACGGTCTGGACCCGATCGGCCGTCGCGACGTTCGCCTGTTGCTGCAGGAGCTGCGTTCGCGCGGCAAAACCGTTTTTCTGAACTCGCACCTCTTGAGCGAGTTGGAAATGGTGTGCGACCGCGTGGCCATTCTGGTCGGCGGCTACATCGCCCGCCAGGGTACGCTGTCCGAGCTGACCGAGCACACCGTGGAATACCACGTGGTCGCCGAGGGCGATCTGGCGGATCTCGATGCCCAGATCGCCGAGTTGCAGGCCCGGCGCGACCGAAGCTGCGTGATTGTCACCGGGCACGACACTCGCCGCGTGAACGAGGTGATCGACCTGCTCCGCCGGAACGGGCGGATGATCGAGTCTGTCCGGCCGCACCGCTTCAGCCTGGAGGACGTGCTGATGGAGGTGATCGGCGGCGGGGAGGGAGAACCGGTTCCCATTGCCCGCCGCCTGGACGCGCCGCGGTAGAACGCCGCAGCCGAAGGAACATGCACCATGCAGACCTGGGCACTCATCAAGGATTCGTTCCGCGAGGCGATCGACCGGAAGCTGTTCTGGGTCATGCTGGCGATATCGGCGTTGATCGCTCTTTCCATGGCGGCGAGCGGATTCGACGACCGGGGAATGAGCATCCTGTTCGGCTACATGCGGTGGAACTCACCCGACCTGGCGGTCACGTCGCCGATACACAAGCAGGCCGTGGCGACCATCCTGGGTCACTTCATCGCGGACCATTTCCTGGGCTGGGTCGGGATCGGCCTGGCCATCATTGCCACGGCGGGAACGTTCCCCTCCCTGATGGAACGGGGGACGATCGAGGTCATTGTGTCCAAACCCATGCGGCGGTGGCATCTATTCCTGGGCAAATACCTGGGCGGCATGGTGTTTGTGCTGGTTCAGGCGAGCATCTTCGTCCTGATCACGTTTCTGGTGGCCGGAACGCGGTGGAAGGTCTGGCTATGGTCGTACTTCTGGCTCATTCCCCTGTTTGTTGTCCTGTTCAGCTACCTGTTTTGCTTCACTGCGCTGTTCGGAGTCCTCACGCGCAGTCCGCTCGCGTCCCTGGCCCTTACCTTTGTGGCCTGGTTTCTCATCTGGGCGCCGCAGGCCACCTATGGACTCCTTCAGGCGTTCCCTCCCCGACCAGAGTTCAATCCCGTCGTTCGATTCACGGAAGCGGCTTGTTCCATATTGCCGAAGACAGGGGACATCTCGTTCGTAGCCATCAAGCTGACGGGTGCCCGGCTGCCGGGCGACCTGCTCTGGCGTTCTGATTCGCAGACCGAGCACGACGAGTTTGTCGAGAACGCGCGACAGGTGGACGAGGAAAGCGCGGAGTTCTCGATCACACGATCCATCGGCAGTTCGCTGGCGTTTGAGGCGGTGATCGTGCTGCTGGCGGGCTGGCGGTTCTGCCGGCGCGACTTTTGACGAATACGAACCGGCGCGGTGACGCGTGAAGCTGCTCTATCTCATCACCGACCTGGAAACCGGCGGCGTGCCGCTGCACCTGTATCGCCTGGCCCGATCCATGCGTGACGGCGGGCACGACGTGAGTGTCACATGTCTGTCACCGCCTGGGCCGGTCTCCGCGATGCTGGAGGAGGCCGGCATTCCCACCGGCGCCTGCGGCGCCCGCGGCGCGTGGGACCTGCGCATCCTCCCGCGCTTGCGCGGTCGGATCATCCAGACGCAACCGGACGTCGTCCATGCCTTCCTGTTTCACGCCAACGTGGCCGCCCGGCTGCTCGCCGGCCTGGGCACCTTCCCCCGGCAACGGCTCATCTGCGAGATCCAGACCGTGGAGGTGGAACGAACCTGGCACCTGACGGTGGAGCGGTACACGCACCCCTGGTGCCGGTATGTCGTGGGCAACTCCCCGTCGGTGGTCGCCCACCTGGCGCGGCGGGCCGGCGTCCCTCCGCACCGCCTGGTTCTCGTGCAGGGCGGCATTGACGCTGAGCCCATCCGCCGGGCACGTCCGATCGATCGAGCCTCCCTTGGGCTGCTCGCGGGTGCGCCGGTCGTTTTGTGGACCGGACGCCTCGATCCCGTCAAGCGGGTCGACGACCTCGTCCTTGCCGCAGCGCAACTGGTCCGGCAAGCGATCCCCCTTCAACTTCTGATCGTCGGCGAAGGTCCGGAACAGCCCCGGCTCCAGGAGTTGGTGGGGGAAAGTGGGATGAGTGACCACGTTCACTTCGCCGGGCGGCGATCTGACGTTCCCCGTTTGCTGCGAATGGCCGACCTGTTCGTCTTTCCCTCGCGCACGGAGGGGTTGCCGAACTCGCTTCTGGAAGCAATGGCGGCCGGGCTCCCCATCGTGGCCACGAACGTTCCGGGCAACTGCGATGTTCTGACGGACGGCAAGACGGGGCTACTGGTCCCGCCGTGCCAGCCATACCAACTTGCCGCAGCGATGCTCAAGCTTCTGCAAAACAGAAGCTTGGCCGAGGAGCTTGGCGCCGCGGCATCCCGGGCCGTCAGCCTTCGCTTCCAACTCCGCCAGACTCACCGCGCGTACGAGGAACTCTACGTCCGCACCTCAGGCAAACACCCCGTATGAGTTGATCTCGCAAGCCGGCTACAAAGGGCGAACTAAGGTTGGGGTCTTGTTTGCGCACCAGCAGTTGCGTTATGCTGGCGCGGTGACACAACTCGTAGCAACGGGCTTGGTTGCGCGCAAAGTGTCCGAAAAAAAAGTGGATTTTCGGGTTGCAATAGTGGGGCGTTGTGTTATGTTTTCCCTAGAAATCCCTGATAGTGGGGAACAGTCAACGACGACCCATGATTTTCACCTTCGCGTACGAGCGTACCCTCGATGTCAAGAACCGACTTCAAATTCCTGCTCCGTGGCGAAACGAATGGGAGCAGTCGAAGGAGCGGTCGGTGCTCTACGTCTGCCCGGGCGTACGCGAGAACACGTTGTCACTGTACACCGAAGAGTACTTTGAGCACAGGGCCGGGCAGATTCAGACGGAATACATGGATGCTCCGGAGTCTCTGGATTTCGAGCAGGCGTTTTTTGCAGCCGTCCTTCGGCAGGAGTTGGACGGCCAGGGGCGGATCACCCTCCCCGATGAGCTGCTGCGAATGGTGGATCTCGGCAAGGACGTGGTGCTTGCCGGTGCGAAGGTGCGCATCGATGTCTGGCGGAAGTCCGACTACGAGTCCTTCCGCGATCGTGACATGCAGAAGCGATGGGATACCTTCCGCCGGTACCTGCGGATGCCGGCCCCGCCGGCAAAGGAATAGCCGGCCGCAGCGAGTGGAAGTACGTTCGGCGAAGGAATCTGGGGCGAGGTTCGCCGAGCGGTAGGAGCGGTTCGGGCAGGTCGCCCGAAAGTTGGCGCGGACGGGCGACCTGGCCGCTCCTTGACCCATGCCGGATGGAGCCGGCATCCCATCGGGAAGGGTTCCGCCCTGCTCAGGCATTGCGACCGTGTTTTTCGGCGAACGGAATCGCGGAGGCACAGTCGCGCGTGTGACGCGGGAAGGGAATTCCACGTCGGGTAGTAACGGTCGTCGTCGGCGCGGGGCGAACGGAGTCGCCGGGTCGGCGGCGATGCTTCAGGCGGGGTACGAGGGCAACGGCGATGGCGAGCAGACACAATCGCGTGGTCCGGCAACTCCAGCTTGCACTCAGCCGCGGCGTCTGGCCCGTGGACGCGGAGATTTCGGCCGTCCTGCCGGAGCTGAAGCGTCGCGTGCAGCGTCTGCAAAGCCTGGGACGCGAGTTTGAGTCGGTCCGTGTCTCGCAAGACGTGATTCGCATATGCCAGTCGGAACCCGCGCTGAGCGCGGGGTGCGCCTGAGTCATCACGGATGATGACGGGCCCCCCTGCTTGTACGGAGAAGCACTCGGGCGAAGGCCGTGAGCGATGCGCCGGCGGAACACATTCCGGTTCTGACCGATTCCGTGTTGACGTACCTGCGTGTCGCGCCGGGTGACGTGGTGCTGGACGCCACAGTCGGGCTGGGTGGACACGCTCTCCGGCTGGGTGAGGCGGCGGGAAAGGCCGGGTTGCTGATCGGTGTGGACGCCGATGCGGACAACCTGGCGGTTGCGGATCGTCGGCTGCAGTCCTGCCCAGCCACCGTTCGGCTGTTTCACGCCAATTTCGCCCGAATTGATGAGGTCTTGAACGAGGCGAGCGTCGAGGGTGTGGACGTCATCCTGGCGGACCTGGGTGTCAGTTCCAACCAGCTTGACGATGCCTCGCGCGGTTTCTCGTTTGCGGCGGGAGGCCCCCTGGACATGCGGCTCAACCGAACGCACGGGCGAACGGCCGCCGATCTGGTCAACGCCCTGCGGGAAGAGGAGCTGTCCGACCTGATCTACTTCAACTCGCAGGAGCGGTTCAGTCGCAGGATTGCCCGCCGGATCTGCGAGGCCCGTCGCAACAAACGGATCACCACGACGGACGAGTTGGCTCGCCTGGTGACGGACGCTTTGGGCGTTCACGCGGATGCCCGCGCTTCGAAGATCCACCCGGCCACCCGCACGTTTATGGCGCTGCGGATCGCCGTGAATGACGAGTTGAACGCGCTGCGGACTTTCCTGGAGAAGGCCGCCGGTCGCCTGAAGGCCGGAGGACGGATTGCGGTGATTGCGTTTCACAGCCTGGAAGACGGAATCGTGAAGCGCGATTTCGCTGCCCGCAAGCAGGCCGGCCAGTACCGGATCCTGATCAAGCGGCCGATCATCGCCGAGCCGGCCGAACGGGAGGCGAATCCGCGGTCTCGCAGCGCGAAGCTCCGGGCGGCCCAGCAGACGGGCACGCCGGAGGAGAACAGAGCGTAATGTCACCCGGCCACGCCGACGACGGGGCTGCTGCACGTCTCCGGATCGTCGGCGAGGCCGGGTCGAGATGGGCCAGTTCGAACCGAAGGGTCCCGGCCTCCCGAGCCGGGCCGCGGGTGTTCGGCGTTCCGACGCCCGTGTTGCTCAAGGAGCAGGTGATGGCACGCGAAACGAAGATCGGGCTGCTGGTGGGCATGGGGTTCATCGTCTGCTTCGCCATCATCCTGTCGAAGCGAGGTGGGGATCACCCGTCCAGTTCCGGTCGATCCTATCCGACGCTTTCGACGGCATCTCAACCACTGATGACGCCGGGCACCGCCGAACAGCGCGCCCGCGACTTCGGGCGGGACCCGCGGTTGGAGCCCAACCGGGGTACTCTCCCTTTGCAGCCCGATCGCCCGGGCTCCGACTCGCCGACGATGGAACCACCTGTTCGTTCGGAGTTGGCCGTTGCCGCTCCCAGCGAGCAGCGGGCGCCGGAGGCGTCTGACCGGTCCCTCAGTGACTTGCTCGCGGGAATGCAGGCCGAGTCGGACGAACCGATTGTGCCACTGGCCGAGGCCCCGCCAGTACTGAGACGCCCGACGGAGCCGAACCATACAGCCGAAGAGAACCACGCACTGGCGGGCATCCGGCCGGCCGCTCCGGTTGCGGAGCTGCCAACGGTTGACGAGGCACCGGTTCCCCCGCCGGTACCGACCCGACCGTACGTGGTTGAGAAAGGGGACACGCTCACCCGAATCGCCCAGAAGCGCTACGGAACGAGCAGCAAGGACATCGTGGATGCCATTTTCGAGGCAAACCGCAAAATGCTGCCCGGCCCGGACCGTCTCGTGATCGGTCAGACGCTCCAGTTGCCGGAGCGCATCGGAGCCGTGTCAGCTGCGACCGGGACCGAGACACGGTCGGCCAAATCGAACGACCGAACGCCTGAAAAGGCGCCCGCGGCCAAACCGGGGCCGGAGAACCTCAAGAAGCTGGACGCGCCCGCCCGGACGAAGGGGTACCGCTGGTATGAGGTTCGCAAGGGTGATCGGTACGAATCCATCGCAAAAAGAGAATTGGGGGATGCCCGGCGCTGGAAAGAAGTGTATGAATTGAATAAGAGTATATTCCCGAAAGCGTCGGACATTCGATGGGGTGTTCGGATCAAGCTTCCGGAGAAATAGCGGAGAGCTCCGGTACCAGTTGGAAGGGTCTTGTCGAATGACGGTCTGTCGCGCCGCTGCTTTGTTGGTTACGTTTGCCGCGATTGCACTCGGCGTGGTCTTTCTGCGCGGTGAGCAGACGCGGACCGCCGCCCGAATCCACCAGCTCCAGGTCTCCAAGGACCGCCTCCGGCAGGAATCGTGGGACCTCCAGATGGAAATCGCCCGGCTCAAGACGCCGGACCTGATTCGCGAACGCGTCGAGCGATGGCAACTGAACGTGCTGGCGCCCTGCCCCGGTCCCGGCTGGCGTGCGGAGACCGGCATGGCCGACGCTCGTTGACCGGCAC
>JAFGJQ010000490.1 GCA_016929015.1 Phycisphaerae bacterium
ATCCCGCGCTGAAATGCCAACACCCGGCTGGCGTCATCCGCCACAAGCACACACACGGGGCCCGTCCGAAGGGCAGGTTGTTCTTGCCTCAAGACCGCCAGTCGCCGGTACAGATCTCCCAGCCCCCCGTTACCGGCCCGATCCCACCACATCGGCGCCCGGCAGAACGGATCATCCCCACCGTACATGCCAACCTCGTCGCCATAATAGATTATGGGAGCGCCCGGCCACGTGTACTGGAGCACCACCGCCAACCGCATCCGCCTGTACGCATCCGCATCCGGCACCAAAAGGTCCCGTCGAGGAATCGCCCCCGCGGCCTCGCTCATACGCCGCTGGGGATCCGTCAAGGCCGAGGCCACCCGTTCCGTGTCGTGACTGCCCAGCAGATTCAACATGCCCGTGGTCACATGCCACGGATGACCTCCCGCCAACCCCAACAAATCGTCACGCAGCCCTGTGGCCGAATACCCCGTGTCGTCCTGCGTGAAGAACCGCAGCACCGGCGCCGCGAACGGGTAGTTCGTCACCACGTCGAACTCATCACCGCCAAGCCACGGCCCGGCATCGGTCCAGATTTCCCCAATGATGATCGCGTCCGGGTTGACCGCCTTCACCGTCCGCCGAAAACGCCGCCAGAACCCGTGCGACACCTGCTCCGCCGCATCCAGACGCCAACCATCAATCCCGTCCGACGGATCACCATCGCCATTCGGGTCCATCCAACGACCAACAACCGCAAAGAGATACGCCTCCACCGCCGGGTCCAGTCCGTCCCCCTCCCGCCGAAAACACGGCAGGTGCCCGTCCGGACCGTCCCACGCACGCCAACGCAGCGGCGGACCCCAGTCGGTAACGTCGAACCAGTTGGCGTACGCGGAATTACGGCCATTCTCCACAACATCGCGCCACGCCCAGAACTCACGCCCCACATGGTTGAAGACACCGTCGATGACGACCCGCAGACCCATCCCATGCGCTTCCTCCAGAAGCGACAGGAACAGCCGGTCGCTGGCGCTCCACTGCCACGTGTCCGGGTCTTCCGTCTCCCCGGAGATAGCAGCCATGCTGCCCGCCTTCCCATACGTGTCATCAATGTGGCGATGGTCGGCCGTGTCGTATTTGTGTTGGCTGGGTGCCTGGAATATGGGATTGAGGTAAACGGCATTCACCCCCAAATCGCGAATATAGGCAAGCTTGGATCGCAGCCCCGCCAGATCACCCCCATACTGCCTCTCGAACAGCCGATCCCTCAGCGGACCTTGCTCGCCCGGCAGAAGCGAACCCCAATCGCTCGACCAGGAAACCGTCCCCGGCGGATCATTGGCGGCATCCCCATTGCAGAACCGGCAGACCAGCACCTGGTACCACACCGCCTGCGTCGCCCACGCAGGCACGGCCGGCGAACGCACTGTCTCCCCTGCGATCGCCGCTCCAACGAGCAGACAACACACAACCAGAAACTGAGTGCCGGCACGCATACCCACACTGCCCCATTCATCGTGATCCGAGTGTGCCCAACCAGGAACGATTCTACGTCAATCACCACGACCCGCCACCCCGTGATTCCCAACGGCGGTTGTCCCCCATCGCAGAGATCGCTATAGTCAGCGGTGTCGGCTGCCACAGCGCGGACCGGCCAGCCGTCCAATCTGCACGATCAAATCGGAGAACCAGACATGGAAAAGAGCGTGTTCCTTCGTGAACAGTTCCTCACCCTTCGCGAGGAAACTAAAGCAATTAAGTCCCGCATCTTCTGGATCGTGGTGCTCGGGGCATTCGGCGTGCCCATCATCACCTACCTCGCCACCTGCTGCGGCGAGTTTGCCTATGTTCTGAGCCCCATGATCCCCTATCTTGTGATCGTGCTCATCGTCATGTTCCTGGCCGAACACAATGCGCTCATGCGATGCGGTCGGTACGTCCGGGAGCGGATCGAGCCGCACGTGGACCATTCCCCGGGCTGGGAGACATGGCTCGGCTCCCGTCCGGGGGTCCGGCTGATGGACAAGCACCTGTTTGCCGTGTTCGTCCTGGTGTTCTTCGTGTACTACTTCATGGCCATCGGTTTCGCCGTGGACATGCTCTGGCGTGAGGCTGAAGGCGGCACATCAAGGTCCCACCAGGTGTGGCTGCTCTTCTCGGCCGTGACGTACGCAATAGGCGGCATCTGGGCCGTCTCGGTGCTGTTTCACCACTGGCGATCCGTCACCACCACGGACGACGAGACAAACAAGACCGCGTAGGCCGATCCCGACTCCCGCTCGGCCGCACACCCAAAAGGACCATGCAATGATCGCACGGCCCACAATCACGATCTGCCGCGCCGCCGTGGCGCTGGCGCCGCTCCTGCTCTGCCACACCGCGTCCCGCGCCGATGTTGTGGCGGGCGTCGCCCTCCCCGCCCAGGTGCCCCAGGGCGAACTCATCTGGGGCGTCAAACAGAACGGCCGCCTACTGGCAGAGGGCCACACCCAGGTCTCCACCACGGGCGAGCCGGCTGAACTGATCCTGGTGCGCGAAGGCGACCCTCTCTCCACGTCGCTGACCGACGGCGAGGCCGTCCTGTACCTTTGCCTCAACCAGGACGCGCTCCACTCCTACATCCCCAGTGTCGGCGACTGGCACCAGCAACTCACCCTGACCGTGGACGGCGGCGCCGCCCGCGTGAATGCCCCCGCCGGCGCCTGGCAACAACGCCGCGTCAGCAGACCGGAAAACCTGCTCACCGTCCACTACCATCGCTTCGACGGCGACTACGAGGCCGTCGGCATCTGGACCTGGGACGAAGGACTGCGCCGGACCCCCGCCCAAAACGAAATCTTCGAGGTCGGTCGCGACGACTTCGGCCTCATCTTCCAACTCGACATTGCGGACTACGGCCGGCCGGGCGACCGAATCGGCCTGCTGCCCCGCATGAACGGCGACTGGCAATACAAAGACGGCGGAGACCGCTTCTGGTCCCCGTCCATGGGCAACCGGGTGTACCTCGTGGAAGGCCGGTCGGAGGCCTACGCCTCTCCGCCGGACGTAACACCCCAATTCCTCGGCGCCACCATCGACGGCCTGGCCCGGATCACCGTGCAGTTCACGCACGCTCTTCCCCCCGCCGCCGCAAAGGGCGCCGAAGTCCGCGACGAATCCGGCAACGCCGTCCCGGTGGCGGGAATCGAGCCGGCCGGCCCGGTCCGCAACGACCGCTCGCGGGCGTATGCGCTGCGAACACAGTCCCCGCTTGACCTTGCCGCCCATCGATACACGGTCACCATCCCCCCGCAGCCGTCGCGCGAGGCACGGCTGGGACACGTGCTGGCCGGCGAGCCCTTCATCGACTCCAAAACCCCGCTGGGCGCCAACTACGCTTCCGACGCCACCACGTTTGGCGTCTTTGCCCCGACCGCAAGCCACGTGGACGTGCTCGTCGCCGATTCGCCCACCGGTGGTCAGCCGACGCCGCATTCCATGACGCGCAACGCGCACGGCGTCTGGACCATGCGAATCGAAGCGGACCTGGCCGGGAAGTTCTATGCATACCGGCTCGACGGCCCGGGCCTGGACCCCGTCCGCGAGGTCACCGACATCTACTCCACCTGTGCCCAGGGCCTGAATGGCCGGGGCATGATCGTCGACCTGAACGCGACCAACCCCCCCGGCTTCGACCCATCCGCCCACGTGCAACTGGACACGCCGGTCGACGCCATCGTGTACGAATTGCACGTCCGCGACCTGACCTCTGCCGCAAACTCCGGCGCGCAGCACAAGAAGAAATACCTGGGCCTTGCCGAGTCCGGCACCCACCTGCCGAATGACCCGAGTGTCACCACCGGGCTGGACCACCTCGCCGAGCTGGGCGTTACGCACGTGCATCTGCTGCCCGTGCAGGATTTCGAGAACGATGAGACGGCCGATCAGTTCAACTGGGGCTACATGACCGTGTTCTTCAACACGCCGGAGGGCATGTACGCGAGCACGCCCGCCGGCCACGCCCGCATCCGCGAATTCAAGCAGATGGTGAAGGCCCTTCACGATCGGGGCATCGGCGTCGTGCTGGACGTGGTCTACAACCACACCTCGCCCTACGCATCTTTCGAGCACCTCGTGCCCGGCTACTACCATCGCATGCGCGGCGACGGCTCCTTCTGGAACGGCTCCGGCTGCGGAAACGAATTCTGCACGGAAAACCCCATGGCCCGGCGGTTCGTCATCGATTCCCTGGCGTACTGGGTTCGCGAGTACGGCATCGATGGATTCCGCTTTGACCTGATGGGTCTGATGGACCTGGACACGATGACCGCCATCCGCGACGAGCTGCGGAAGATCAATCCCTCCATCCTGCTCTACGGCGAGCCCTGGAGGGCAGGCTCCTCCGGCATCGCCCGCGTCACGGACAAGGCGGCACTTCGCGGCACCGGCATCGCGGCCTTCAACGACAACTTCCGCGACGCCATCAAGGGCGACCGCGACGGCGGCGCACCCGGCTTCATCCAGGCCGGCGACCGCGCCGACCGTGTCCGCCTCGGCATCGACGCGGCCATCCACGACTGGGCGCTGGAACCGACCGAGGTTGTCACCTATTGCGCCGCTCACGACAACCTCACCTTGTGGGACAAAATCGTGCAGGCCACCCCGAACGCCTCGCCCGCCGAGCGGGAACGCATGCAGCGCTTTGCCGGTCTGATCGTCCTCACGTCCCAGGGCATCCCCTTCCTCCACGCCGGCCAGGAAATCTGCCGCACCAAGGGCGGCAACCACAACAGCTACAGCGCCCCAGACTCCGTCAACCAACTCGACTGGTCGTGGAAGAAGGACCACCGCGCCGTCTTCGACTACTACCGCGGGCTCATCACGCTGCGCAAGGCCCACCCCGCCTTCCGCCTGCGCACCCGCGCCGAAATCGAGGCCCGCCTTCGCTTCCTCGAAACCGTCCCGTCGCCGCGCTGCCTCGCCTTCACCATCGACGCACGCGATCTGCCCGATGAAACCTTCACCACCGTCCTCGTCCTTCTCAACGGCCACCCGTCCCCGCGAACCTTCCCCCTCCCCACCGGCCAATGGCGCGTCCACGCCGACGCCGACCGCGCCGCCCTCGACCCCCCGACCACCCTCGAACACGAAGCGACCCTTCCGCCCCACTCCGGCATGGTCCTCGCCATCCCCCGGTAGTCCCCCTCGAACACCCCGGATGAGCAGGCCGTTCCTCTTGGCCACTTTTCGGCCCCAATCCGTATGCAGAATCGTGTCATCCTGATATTCTTGTCCCGCGCGGCATTCTGGTTTGCCTGAGGAGGATAACATCGATGAATCGTCCGGTTGGCACGAGTCTCACGTGTTTCACCCTTCTGGCCGCCTGGACCCTCGCGCTGGGGCTTTGGACACACCCAGCAACGGCACAGCCGGCCTCGCAACCGGTCGACAGCCTCGAAGCGGCCGTCGCGACGCTCCGGCACATCGACCGCCGAAACCTCAGCGATGAGGAAGGCAAAAGGAAGGCGATGGAGATCGAGCGGGCCTGGGCAACGATCAAGGCCGCCGGTAAGCCCGGCCTGGAGCGGCTCAAACGGGAAGTCCAGGCGGCGGAACGCGAGACCACGAAGGACCGCTTCTTCCAACTGAACGCTTCCGCACTGTTGTGGCAGATAGCCGGTCTTGATGAGGCGCAGACCATCGCCGCGATTTGGCGCACGACTCCGCTGAACGTTCAATACAACTATGTTTTTGGTACGGCCTTCGAGGCGGCGGAAACACAGGATCCCAGGGCCCTGCCCATACTCCTGGCGATCCTCGCGGACGATCAGGGGGTGTTCTTCATTGTCGAGCACGCTCTTCAATTGCGCTGGCCGCTCAACCACATGTTCATCTGGGAGAGATTCGGTCCCAAGGGCCTCCCGGCCTTGCGCGAGCTCCTGCAGGAATCTGAAGACCCCATTGAACTCACTTCCGCCCTCATCCTCGTCACACGCGCCCAGAACGTGGAGGCTCTTCCCCGAATCCGCGAACTGGCCAAGGCGAGCCCGGACCAGGCCCGGCAGATCGCCATCGAATGCCTGGGGGGATTCGGCCATCCGGCAGACTACGAATTGCTGCTGGAGGGCCTGAAGTCCGGGGATGACGAACTCCGGGCCGCACACGTCCGCGCCCTGGCGGTGTATGGAGACCTTCGGGCGGCTCCCGAGCTCATCGGCCTTCTTTCGGAACAGAGCCAGCCGCTTCGTCAGGAGGCCATCTGGGCTCTCGACGTGCTGAGGACTCCCGATTCGTTGGAGGCATTGCGGGCCCAATCCTCGAAAACGGACGGAACCACGCCGGACGAACGTGAAGCTTGCCGGGACATTGTCAACGATGCCCTTGCCGCCATGCAGACGGATTGGGACGCGTATGCCGCCAAGACCCGACAGGAAAAGGAGGCTCTGATCGCCGCTGCGAACCGGCAGGACGAGAAATACCAGCTCCGCGAGGGCGACCGAAAGCTCACACGCAAGGAATTCATCCGGGCAGCGAAGGGATGGAAGAGAGCGCATCGCATCACGGGTGGGAAATACAAGTGGATCGAGGACCGTCATGTTCTTGCGGTGGCGACCCCTGCCGACATTGACCTGTTGCTGGAGGTTCGAGCCGCTTGCTACGCTCGTCTGTCGGACGAGTGTCTCTATGAGGTCCAGACCCTCAACCGTCTCATGCATCGCATCGGGCGCAGCCGCTATCGTCAGGTGGTCGGCGTCTGCCCCAAAGTCGAATTGAAGGCGGCGCCCACAACGGCCCCTGCCCCGTCGCCAACGGCAGATCCTGTCGGGAAATGATAATGACACGTCTCCCCCAACCCCGCCCGCGCGCTCCAACGAAAACCGCAGCATCAGAGATGCCCCGTGCTGCCCAACGCAACACCGGAGGTGCCCCGTCTCGTCCGCCCTCAGAGTTGTTCCGGTTGGCTTGCTCTTGGGTCGGCTTCAGCCGACCAGCCAGTGACCTCACCTTCAGGTGGGGGTGGCCGGGACCTTCATCACTCCCGTTCTTCTTCCTCCTCCTCCTCGCGAGCCGGCTTCAGCCGACCGGCCGGTGCCGTCACCTTCGGGTGGGGGTGGCCGGAACCTTCCCGAGGGGAGGCTGTGGATCGCCGCAGGCGACTCGCCGTGGCGAACTGTGGGCTGTGGGTCGCCCCGGCGACTCGCTGTGGCGAACTGTAGGGCAGAGGCATGGGCGGTTCTCCTGCACGGGGGCGCGGAATGCGCGCGGGGCCGTGTAGAGATGGAACATGGCAGGCGGACGGCGGAAAACGAAAACAGAAAACAAAAAGCAAAAATGGAGGCACGAAGGGCGAGCGAGGCTCGTTTTGCAGTTGGGGTCGGGAGCGGTCACAACGGCGGCACGGTTTCAGGAGCGTTCACGGGCCTTGCCCGCCGCGGCGGGCTTGCAGGGCGGCCGTTTACGGCCGGTTGATCGCCCCCGAACGCCCTCCCTCACCGCCCCAGCCCGTTTCGACGGGCTTTCGGCTCCCCGATCGTGCCGACCGCCGGCCGAGCGAGCCTCGCCCTGCCTGGATTCCTGGCCCAACAGGGCGCGATGAGCCAGAACAGAGGTGTGCCGTCTCCCGTCCCGCAGATGGGGGACTGGCGCGTGCCCGCGGAGGCACGAGAGCCAACGTCGCGAAGACCGGGCCGCGCACCGCGCGGTGCCGGCCGAGCTCGGTGCAATCCGGCGTTCGTCCCGAGAAGCAGGAAACGCCTACGGGAGTTCTTTCGACTTGACGAGCGGGGAGCTAATGGGTGACCTCTTTGTCTGCAAACGAGAGCCCGATCCGATCCATCTTCATCTCCTTGCCTTGCGGGTCCACGCGGGGCACCTTGCCTCTCTACTGACTTATTGCCTGCGGCAGGGGCGATTCGCAAAAGCCGGCGAAAAAAAACCGGGGACCGCAACCCGCAAAGGGCTCGGTCCCCGGTGGTTACGCCTTTGGCTATAGCCGTTACCAGGATATGGCTTCTGGTTCGTACAGTCCTATGCCGCTGGGAACTAGCGAGTCAAGTTCATTCCGGAGAACATCCGACACTAGCAGATTTGACAGATACTCCGCATCCCGAGCGATGTGCAGGCGTCCGAGGCAGTCTTGCTTGTACCGGAGCTTCGTAAACTTCATGATTGAGCTCGTTCCCGGAACGCAGACGTACTGCGAAGAATCATGATCTATTCCCTGAATTGAGGTTGTTGCCACGACCATGCTGTAGTCAGTCATCTCCCCATCTAGCGTCATAATCTTCGTGGGTATCAGCTGCACCTGCCTTGCTGCTATTCGCACCAACACCTCGACTACCCGTGCGCTCACCAATGGAACCATTGCGTTGGTGGCGAGATCATCCAACTGCCGAAGGACTGAAGCCGTAGCATCAAAGCGAACGTGCACATCGGCGACTAGATGCAGTGGTTTTCCTTGCTTCAGCAGAAAGCGGTCTGGTGATCTAGACCTGTCGTACGTTCCGATCAGGTTCTCGGGGTAGTCGTCAGGGATTTGCCACAGGTACACCATTGGTCTTCTCCTACTGGGCCCAGAACACAAAGGGGTCAGAAATCTTATCTGCTTTTCCCCGGCTGATTCGCTGGCCGGGCCGGGCGCTTGCGCGGGCGGCCGCGGGGGCGAAGCGTCGATTCCAGGCCCAGCGTCCGCACCGTCCGCGACAGCCACGGACCCTGGCCGTAGGGAGTACCCCGGTTCACGCACTGTTTCAAGGCATCCGGTTCCGCGGCCGTCTCCGCTCGGTTCACCACGGGCGGCCAGTCCCGCGACGAGGAGCAGGAGTCTTTTCTGCGTGGCACGCGCACTCGTAGACTGTCCCGAATGGCAATCCGCCCGACCGGGGCGCGGGTTGGCGCGTTTTCTGGTCGGCTTCAGCCGACCCAAGAGCAAGCCAGCCGGAACAACTCTGAGGGCGGCCGGTTGGCTCCTCTGCCCCTGCCGGGGCAGGTGGGTTTTGGGAGGGAATCGGCGATCCGCGGGCTGCGCTGCGCAGGGCTGCGCCCTGCTCCACTCTGCCCGCGGCTATCCATCCGCCGCCCCCGTTGGGGGCGGAATGAGCGGGGCCAAACGGGACATCTGATACTGGCATCTGAGCCAAGACCGGCGGCGGATTGAGGTGGATGAAAGGGCAGAGAGCCACACTGGCCGCGAGTCCTTCGACGACGTGCCAGGATGGGCGATTCACGCGCGGTGCCTGAGGTATCCAACCCCTTGAAGCGGGGTAGCGAACAGAAGGCGATCAAGGCCGGGCGCGGCGATCAGGACGGAGTGAATCTGTGCCAATATTCCGGATTACCGTCGCTGCTACGCCTGGACACCGAAGGTGGGTCCACCCGGCGTGGGAATGGCGCCACCCGCAAATGCGGCGGCGGTCCGCCGAACTGGCCCGTTCACGGCGATTCCGAGCGAGCCAAGGTCATCCTTGGCGGTCGAGATGGATGTGTCACGCTTCTGGTTCCGAAGGGAATACTCGGCACCGAGCCGTGCGGCGTGACCAAGGGTCGGGATTCGCGTCCGCCAGGCCCAAGTGTCCCGATCTTCGACCACAAGTGCCGTCGCTTGTGCGCCTTCGTTGGGAAGGGGTAAGGGGGACCCGCGGGCGTCGTCGGGAGCGTAGCGGCCGCCGGACAGCGGCACGCGCAGGCGTCAACGCGCAGTTCTCAGGGCTGCTACAGCCGGACAAGCCGTTCTGACGATGAAGACGAAATGGCAGGGCCGCCGAGCCGCCCGGTGGCGAATCCGATCCGGTTTTCATATGCACGATTTGGCGTGGGTGCTCGATTCGGGCTGCTTTTCCTATCATGCAAGGACACAAAATGCGTCATCAGAATTTCCGGCGTTTCAATCTGGCGATCCTCTTCCCGTTCCTCTGGCTGCTGACCAGTTGCGGAAGCGATACTGCTCCCCTCCCCCCGACCATCGAATGGCCGATCGCCAAGGACGTCTACACCACCGCCGAGCGACAGATCCTCCCCGTCGGACTGTCCCCGGACACGCCCAAGCTCAACCCGGCCCAGGTGGCGTTGTATGATCAGTACGGGTACGGCCTCTGGCTGGTCGGAAACGGGACCAACTACAGCGCGGATCCCGATCGCACGCAAGCCTACGACCGGCGGCTCGAGTTGGCCCCCGACAACGCCGGTGCTTCCAACGCCGCGTGCCTGTTGACTTTCTTCGCCATCACCGACATTCACCTCACCGACAAGGAATCCCCGGCGCAGCCGATCTATCCCGGCTGGAGTGCCGTGTTCGGCCCGACCTCCGCGGGTCTTTTCGTGTCGTCCTATTCGCCGATCATCCTTTCGACCACCCACGTTCTGGACGCCGCCATCCAGACGGTCAACGCCTTGCACGAGAAAACGCCGTTCGATTTCGGCATATCCCTCGGCGACAACATCAACAACAACCAGTACAACGAATTGCGCTGGTTCATCGACGTCATGGACGGCGAGTACATCACGCCCAGCTCCGGCGCGCATGCCGGGGCAGGCACGATCGATTATCAGAAGCCGTACAAAGCGGCCGGGCTGAACCGAGCGATTCCCTGGTATCAGGTCATCGGCAACCACGATCAGTACTGGTCGGGCATCGCCTACGAGAGCGTCAAAACCCGTGCGGCCCACGTCGGCAACGAGGTCATCAACATCCGCTTCGATCTGGCGGACCCGAATTTCGTCGAGGAAACCGGGGCCTATATGGGCGTGGTCGACGGCACGACGCCCTACGGCGATGTCATCAAGTGCGGACCGGAGGAGAACTTCGCCGCGCCCCCGACCGTCGTGGCCGACAAGAATCGCCACGCCCTCGCGACGGATGAATCCTCGAGCTTGAATTGGATGACCGAGTTTTTCACCACCACGTCAAATCCCGTCGGCCACGGCTTCACGCAGGCCAACCTCGACCAGGACTTCGCCTGTTACACCTTCGTACCGAAGGCGGACGTGCCGCTCAAGGTCATCGTTCTGGACGATACGAACAAAAAAGACCCGGCGTACACAAGCGCGATGTTCGTCGGCTCCGGCGCGCTCGACCAAACCCGCCTCGACTGGCTCAGAGACGAACTCCAGAAGGGCCAGGACGAAGGCCAGCTCATGATCATCGCCGCGCATATCCCGATCAGGCCGCAAAAGAACCTTGACGACGAGACGCCCGCGTATTGCTTCTACGACCACGATTTCGAGGATGAGCTGCTCGCCACGCTGCACGAGTATCCGAATCTCATTCTGTGGATCGCCGGGCACCGTCACCTGAACACAGTGACGGCCCAGCCGAACAATCCCGACGATCCCGCCGACCAGCCCGAACGGAGCTTCTGGGAAGTGGAGACGGCCTCGCTCCGCGATTTTCCGCAGCAATTCCGCATCTTCGAGATTCTCCGCAACAGCGACAACACCATCTCGATCCTCGTGACAAACGTCGATCCCGCGGTGGCCGAAGGGTCGCCCGCGGCGAAGTCGCGGGGATATGCGATCGGCGCCGCGCGGATCTTCGGGGCGACGCCCGCGATTCTGGCGGACACCACGTCGCACGCCTACAACGCCGAGCTGGTGAAGCAACTGACGCCGGAGATGCAGGCGAAGATCGCGGATTGCGGGACGGCGATCGAGCCGTAACGCGTGATGCCGGTGGTTCGCCACGACCGGAGTTCAATGGAAACGCGTCAACCCCACAGTGCCACAGACGGTCGCCCAGTTCGGATGTGCCGCGCAACGGCATGCCTGGGGGCGGCGGGCGGGGGCACGCTGCTGAGATCGCCGTACGGGATGGCATGCCGGAAGGCCCGTGAACGCGCCGGGAGATGCGCCGACTCCCCAGCGGCTGGATCCTCCGTTCGCTGAACGCAGACATCCCTCGCACGGCGAGACGAATCCGACCCCAACTGGAGGCAAGAGACTGGAGAACTGGAAACTCGAAGAAGACCAGACCGGCTGGTCTCCGCAGGCGACTCGCCGCAGCGAGACAGCCGGTCCCACAAACGCCAGATAACCAGAAACTGGAGACTCCAAACTAGAAAGACAGAGACCGGCTGGAAAGCCGGTCCCACAAGAATAGTCGGGCACACAAGAACAGCAGGGCCTAGAAAACCGGCCGGGCCCATGTTCGGGACCGGCCGGTGGCATTCGTTGCAAACGCGGTGGCGATCCGGATTCGCCGGGCCGCTACGCCCGCCGGCGCCGCCGAAGCGCGTACACAACCGGAGCGCCGCCCAGCAACAGCAGCAACGTGGACGGGTCGGGCACGTACGACCGATCGGCCGAAACCATATCGAGAGTCACCGGCTCCGCAGGAACCATGCTGGCCGACATCTCCCCGAGCGAGTCCAGACCCAGCGCGGACAGCCGGGAGTCGGCCAGACGCCGATTCAACTCCTCCATCGCCTGGTACCGCCCGCTGAAACTGGCAAAGATGTTTTCCGTGCCCAGAGACGTGAACAGCGGATCAAACAGGACGGCCAGCATGTCCGCGAAAATGTTGCCGGAAACGTCAATCGGCCCGATGTCGAAATCCATGTACTCTTCGCCGTTGGCGAACCGGCCATCCTGGATGATCTGTTCCCGCACGGAATACTGGAACTCGAAGTCATACCAGCCGAACGAATTCATGCTGCCCGTTGCGTTCAGCAAAAAGTTGCCGTTTACCTGCGTCGTTTGCCCGCCCACATCCGTGAGCAGAGAATACGTCAGCGGCCGGTTGTTCGTGTTCACGGACACGTCCAACGTCTGCAGACCCCGGCCGCCCGTCGCGAACGTGAACTGGAGCGGTCCCGTCAGCGTCAGTTCCGTGGCGCCAAAGTCCAGCGTCTCGTTGTTGAAGTTCCGCACCACCTGCAGGTCCGCCCCGCCGGACAACGGATTCTTCTCACCGATGAAGGTGAACCCGGCATACTCCAGGGCCCGCACGGTGTTTTTGAACAGCCCCGCCTGCGCCGCGCTCGACGCGCACAGACTGACGACAACGCAGAATCCCCATCGTGATACACGTCCCATGGGCGCACCTCCAGGCACTGCCAACAGAGCACTCCGGCTCCAACGCATCAGACTACGGGCGATCCGAGCCCGATTCAAGGGCACGATTCACCCGATCCCCCTCGCATAACCCGATGCACACTAAGGTCTTATCGGCGATCCGCCGGGGACGAGTGAATTCCCACTCGTCCCTGTGAATCCCCAGAATCGGCCATCCCCGGGACCGGCCCGGCCGCCTGCACGCGCAAGTCCTGTTCCAATCAGAACTTATGCGCTGCCGCGGGCTACACTCGGACCTTCGCCAGTTCCTCCAGCAGGTGAGCGGCCGTCCGGATTCCGCCCCAAAAATCCTCCAGCACCAGGAACTCATTCGGACCGTGGGCATTGCAGTTCGGCAGGCAGAAGCCCATAAGCAGCGAGTCCGCCCCCAGCAGCCGCTTGAACTCCGGCAGAATGGGCAGCGTTCCGCCCTCCCGAATGTACACGGGCGCGGTGCCGAACCCCGCCTCCACCGCCGCCGCCGCCGCTTTCATTCCGGGCGATTCCATCGGGCACACGTACGGCGCGGCGTTCGCGAAGGTCTTGATCGTGAGCCGCACACTCGGCGGTGTCAGCGCCCGAACGGCCTCATCGAACGCCTGTGAAATCGCGTCCGGATCCTGGTCCGGAGCCAGCCGCATCGACACCTTTGCGCCGCACCGGGCCGGTATGATCGTCGACGACCCCTCGCCCATGAACCCCCCGAACAGCCCGTTCACATCCAGCGTGGGCCGGGCCCAGCGGCGCACCAGCGTCGAATATCCCGCCTCCCCGTCCAGCGCCGGGCTGCCCAGGCTCTCCAGGTACGCCTGCTCGTCGAACGGCAGCTTCGCCAGCGCCTGGCGCTCCACGTCGGACAGTTCACGCACGTTCTCGTAGAAGCCCGGGATCGTCACGCGGCCCTGGTCGTCCCGCAGCTTCGCGATGATGCCGGCCAGCACGTTGCCCGGGTTTGCCACGGTGCCGCCGAACGACCCGCTGTGCAGGTCCTGTTTCGGACCGGTCAGCACGATCTCCTTGTACACCAGCCCTTTCGTCCCGTACGTGATGGCGGGCCGCACCTCGTCAAACTTGGCCGTGTCCGAGATGGCCACGTAGTCGCACGCCAGGCGCTCCCGATGCCGCGTGATGAAGGGAACCAGGTTTGGCGAGCCAACCTCCTCTTCCCCCTCGATGAGGTACTTTACCCGCACGGGCAGACGCCCCTGCAACTTCATCCACGCTTCGGCCGCCAGAAGGTGCGTCAGAAGCTGGCCCTTGTCATCAGCCGATCCGCGGGCATAGAGCCGACCGTCCCGGATGTCAGGGTCAAACGGCGGCGATTGCCACAGGGACAAATCGCCCGTCGGCTGCACGTCGTAGTGGCCGTATACCAGAACCACCGGGGCCGCGCCGTCGACGGGCCCGCTGTCGCCCACGACGCACGGCCAGCCGCCGGTATCCATGATCTCGGCGTCAACGCCACAGCCGTTCAGCAGATCGCACACCCACTCCGCGCCGCGCCGCATTGCGCCGGCCCCGCTGCGATCGGTGGAGATGCACTCGATCCGCAGGAAGTCCGTCAGACGTTCGAGGTACTTCTCCCGGTGAATCTCGATGTGATCTTGCACGTGGTTCATGCGTGTTTCTCCCCGCCGGCGGCGCCTCGGTGCCCGGACTGAAGCGCCTGGTCATGCTTCGTTTGCGTCCGCCATTCTAGGCCCCGCCTCTTGCCGCGTCCAACCGCACCGCGAACCGGCCCGCTTCCGTTGTCACGGGTGCAGTCGTACACTGTACCGCATGGGCACGCTCAAGCCGCCGCCGCGGGCAAAGCTGTTCGTGGGAATGCTGGCCGGCGAGGCGGCCTGGTTTGACGCCGCACACGAGGCGCTTGTCGCCGCGTACGGCCCCGTCGACCAGGCCACCGCCGTTTGGCCCTTCACGGCCAGCCACTACTACCGGACGGAGTTGGGCGACAACGTCTTACGCCGATTCCTCTTCTTCGAAACCCTGATCGGCGTGCAGGATCTGCCCGTCATCAAGCGACACACGAACGAGATCGAGTCCGCCTTCTGCAACCGAGCCGGGCGCCCTGCGGAATGCCGCCCGATCAACCTGGATCCCGGCTACCTGACCCTCAGCAAAGTGGTGCTGGCCACAACGAAGGACTACTCACACCGCCTCTATCTCGACCAGGGCATCTTCGGCGAGGTGACTTTGCGTTTTCAGGCAGGTCGATGGCAGCCGTGGCCCTGGACGTACGCGGATTACGCCGTGGACACGTACCACCCGGCATTCCTCGACGCCCGGAACCGGCTGAAAACGAGCCTAGCCGCCGGTTAACCGGTTCTGTCGCAGAGTTGGGACTCGTGAGCGTTTTTATTGGTACAAGTCGAAAACGGACGATATAATGATTGCAGCGGCAGCGGAGGCTGTGCCTCCTGCGGGAGGGACATGCCTTTCCGGGAGATGGGGAAGACCCGCACGCTCGGCCACACGGCATCGTCGAGCACGCCAGGCACCGGGTCGCTGCCGCCCAGCTTAGCGCTATTTCCTGGCGGTACCCTCGATGCCGGCCGAATGTGCTCACAGAGAGCAGCAGCGCGGAGTTCTCGCTTGGTCCGCCTGAGCATGCTCTCTGTTCCTTTCTGCCCTCCACCCGATCCCCGCCTTCCCGAGGTGAGAACTCCGGGACGCCCCGTGGAACCCACATCCGTGACGCGATCCCCTGGCACGAGGTGTGCATAGAGGACCGCTTGACGCCGCGTTGATCGACCGGTACGGTCGCGCTTGGTAAACCGGCCGTACGGGCCATCGGCCCGCGCCTGGTCCGAAGGACTGGTCCGATTCACGAGGAAAGGAACCCGCGATGGTCGATCTTTCAACACGATACATGGGAATCCCGCTGAAGAACCCGTTGGTTCCGGGGTCGAGCCCCTTGTCAGCGGACGTCAGCCAGATTCGCAAGATGGAGGACTGCGGAGCCGCGGCCGTCGTGCTCCACTCCCTCTTCGAGGAACAGATCGCCTTCGAGGCGGAACAGCTCACCCACCATCTCACTCAGGGCACGGAGAGCTTTGCGGAAGCATTGAGCTACTTCCCCGAGGCCGACGACTACCGGCTCGGACCCGAGGAGTACCTGGACCACCTCCGCAAGGTGAAGGAGGCGGTTGACATCCCGGTCATCGCCAGCCTGAACGGCGTGAGCGTGGGCGGCTGGATCGACTACGCGCAGAAGATGGTCCAGGCCGGCGCCGACGCGCTGGAGCTGAACGTGTACTACGTCCCCACAGATCCCGGCATGTCCGGGCAGGACGTGGAGAACCGCTACCTGTCCGTGCTCAAGGCGGTCAAGAGCCATGTGAAAGTCCCCGTCGCCATGAAGTTGAGTCCCTTCTTCAGCTCTCTGGCGAACTTCGCGCGCAGGCTCGACGAGGCGGGCGCGGACGGCCTGGTACTGTTCAACCGGTTCTACCAGCCGGACATCGACCTGGAGACCCGGACCGTCGGGCCCAACCTGATCCTCAGCAGCTCCCACGAGATGCGGCTGCCGTTGCGCTGGATCGCCATTCTGCACGGCAAGATCAAGGCAGCCCTGGCCTCCAGCACCGGCGTGGCGGACGGCATCGACGTCCTCAAGATGGTCATGGCGGGCGCCGACGCAACCCAAATCGTTTCCGGCCTGCTCCGCAACGGCGTGGAGGAGTTGAACATCATCCGCTCCGAGATGACCGAGTGGATGGAAGAACACGAATACGAGTCCATCCAGCAGATGAAAGGCAGCATGAGCCAGAAATCCGTCGAAGACCCGGCGGCCTTTGAGCGGGCCAACTACATGAAGACGCTCAACAGCTACGCGTGACGCCGGCGAAGCACTCACCGACCGGGCAGGACGGGCGATTCAGTCCCCTGCCCGGTCGTTTTTTTGCGCGCGGCGCGTCATCGGTTCGTGCGGTTGTGTATTCGCGTAGTACAGGCGAAACGGTTTGTTGGCCCAACTGATCGGCGAGACGACCGACGGCGTCACGTCCAGCCACCGCACGGCCGTCGACTCGGGAGGCCGGGGGCCGAACCACGTCGGGCCGTCGTGGGCCGTCACGAGAACTCGCGTGGGGTCCGCCCGCCAGGCGTCGACGGAATCGTACAGCCGGACCGCAGAACCGGCGAAGTGCAGCGGTGGGCAGCCATAAGGAGCGGGTTCCGCCAGGATCCCGATCTCCGGGCCGGCATCGGCCAGACACTCCGCGACGGCCACGCGCGTGCTCGACGCGGCGGATCCGGCGTCTGCAACGAAGTTCGCCAGGTAGCCCCAGCCGCCGTAGGCGGCCCAGCCGATGACGCCAACAACCAGCAAGCGACGAATCGACCGAAATCCGCGTTGCCCACTCCGGCGCGTCCCAACCTCTGGCGCCGTCGCACTGCCATCCGTGGTCGATGATTCCGGCGTCCGACCTGCCCATACCCCACCGCCCACAAGAAGGCACGCAGTCGCGATGGCCAGGGCCGCGTTCACGAACACGCCGAACCGACCGTACTCCGCGGGCTTGCCCGCGCCGAGCAGCACAAACTGGAGCCCGATCAGCCCGGCCGGTACCAGCAGGGGCAGCGCGTCCCGGCGTCGGCGAAGCAAGGCCGCCACGGCCGCCGCCGCGCCCAGCACCAGCACGGGCCACGACGCACCCTCGGCGGTCAGCTCCAGCACGCGAAGGAACCCCTCGCCCAGGCGGGAGACCTCGTACATGGCCAGCGAATTGCCGAAGTTGCTTCTCAGGACTTCCCGGTTGCTGAAGAGGTTGATGAGAATGTAGGGATTGGTCACGCAGTACACGGCCGCGCCGATGCACGCGCCGGCCGCCGTCCGCTGAATGGCCGATCTCGCCGACGGTCGGTCGCCGTCCGTTCTGCGCCACCGTAACCATTCCGCCAGTGGAATCAGAACGAAAATCGGCAGTGATGAGAGCACCATGCCGAACGCCGCCCCGCAGGCCACGGACATGCACACCCAATCTGCGCGACGACCGGAGGCCACGTAGCGCATGGCCAGCCAGACGGCCGACAACATGAGCGCCGCCCCCGGCAAGTGCGGCTTGCCCTCATGCGACATGCAGACGACCACCGGCAGCAGCGCAAACAGCAGCGCCGCCAGCGCCGCCGCATTCAGGCCGGCCAGCCGCCGCGCGATCAGCCAGACCACGACCACGCCAACGGCGCCCCACATCGCCGCATATGCCCTGGACACCAGGTAGAAACGCCCGAACGCCTCCGGATGGTCCAGATACCACACCACATCGCTACGGACGTCGATCAAACCGGCCACGCCGGCCACCTTCAGCAACACGCCCACCGGGTAGATGAACAGGCCGCCGTACTGGTAGAGTCTCGGGTCCAGGTCCCCCTGACCCGGCTGCATCGAGGCCAACGCCCGCATGGTGATCATCTCGTCCGGCTGGTTCGTGTAGAGACGATAGCGACGGAGAATCGCGGCCACGTCCGCCTCGGTGGCCGTCAGGTCGACGGGCTCGCCGGTGCGTATCAGCGGGTCCGCGTCCACGTCCGCTCCGCGAGTGGGCGTGGACCACGCCCCGCCCCCGCTCCGATCGTATATCCGTTGCCCGCTCCAAGCCTGCCCACCGGGAAACAGGAACACGTCCGCCTTGCGAGAGGGCAGGCCCCATGAGAGGCCGGTGAAACTCATGCCAATGTAGAGAACGAGCACCCCGGCCAGGACATACCGCGCCGGGCTGATGCGCGGCGATTGGGATGCAGCGGTTGATGCATCGCTCATGGAGCTATTGTCTCATGCAGGCCGCCTCTGCTACAAGGCCGGCCCCAGATTCAGCAGGATGTCAGCGATCGCCAGACCGCCCAGCAGCACGCTCACGATCCCGTTGATTGTGAAAAACGCCAAGTTGACCCGAGCGTAGTCACCCGGATGAACCAGAGCGTTCTCGATGACCAGCAGCAGCGCGGCCGCACCCACGCCCGCCAGATAGAGCCACCCCAGCCCCGCCAACCATCCCAGAAGCACCAGCAGAACCACGACGCCCGCATGGGCCGTGCGGGCGATCCAGAGGGCCGGCCCCGGCCCCAGCCGGGCGGGCAGGCTGAACAGCCCCTGCGCTCGATCCACCTCGATGTCCTGACACGCGTAGATGATGTCAAACCCGCCGATCCACAACGCCACCACGCCGAACAGCAGCAGTGCCTCGGCGCCGAAAGTGGTCGGATGGATCGCCAGCCACGCCGCGGGAGGCGCCAGCGCAATGGCGGCCCCCAGGGCAAAGTGCGACCACTGCGTAAACCGCTTGGTGAATGAATAGCCGCACAGGCAGACCAGCACCGGCCCGCCCAGGCACATCGGCCAGGGATTCCCGAACCACGGAAGAAACAGGATGCAGGCGATGACGAAGACCGCCGCTGCTGCCGCAAGGAAGGCCCAGGCCGCCGCTCGTGAGATCCGCCCGGTCGGCAGTTCGCGATCGGCCGTTCGCGGGTTGCTCGCGTCGATCCGGGCATCGACGATGCGGTTGAAGGTCATGGCCACGCTTCGCGCCGCCACCATGCACACGACGATGAGCAGCAACTGCCCCGCAAACGGCCGGCCTCGCCCGTCGATGTGCCGGCCCGCCAGAAACGCCGCCGTCAGCGCAAAAGGAAGAGCGAAGACGGAATGCGAGAACCGGATCATCCGGCCCCACGTCCACAGCGTGGGGACGACGGACCTCATGCCCCGTTCCCTCCGGCGAGCCGATCCGCCCAGCGCGTGTTCAGCCCGTGGGGCACCGACACAAGATCAAGCAATCGGCCCACCACAAAGTCAACCAGGTCTTCCACCCGCTGTGGTCGCATGTAGAACCCCGGCGCGGCCGGGCAGATGACGGCGCCCGCCCGGCTGAGCTTCAGAGCGTTTTCCAGATCAATGGCGCTCCAGGGCATCTCGCGGGGCACGAGGATGAGTCGCCGGCGTTCCTTCAGGGTCACCGCGGCGGCCCGTGTCACCAGGTTGTCACTCACTCCGGATGCAATCGCACCCAGCGTACGCATGCTGGCCGGACAGACGATCATACCGCACGTCAGAAACGATCCGCTCGCAACGGGCGCCGCCAGGTCCGAATGGGAATGCAGCGTCACGCCGTCGGTCGCTCGGGCCAGAAAGGCTTCCAGTGAGAAATGCGGCAGCGCCAACTCGTCGGACGCCACCTGCTGCCCGAACGGGGAGACCACCAGGTGTACGTGCATCCCGCCGTCCAGCAGGCACTGCACCAGCCGGCGGGCATACGCCGACCCGCTGGCGCCGGTCACGCCGACGACGATGTCTCGAATTGGCTGAGGTCTGCTCACCGGCCGCCCTCGTGACCCGTCATCCGGGCAGCCGGCGAATTCGCTCGCCCGCCCTTCGCGCCCAGATGGATTCGTCAAACTCCGTCACGATGCGTTGGAAGGCGTTCCGGGCCTCCGCCATCCGCCCCGCCTCCTGGCACGCCTCGCCCAGCCGGAACAGGGCCTCGGGCAGAGCGTCGCGGGCCTGCGGGGAGTCTACGCAAGCTTCCAACTGCTCGATGCGCTTCTCCACGTCCGCCTCCGACTTGGCAATCTCCAGGTCAAGGTTGTCCATCAATTGGGCATGCGGGTACCGCGTCTTCAAGGCGTGAAGGTTCTCGGCGTATCGCGCATTGCGCGGGTCCAATTGCAGGAAACCCGCCGGCAAATCACCGGGTTCGCGCACGGGCGGCCCGCAAACGGGTTCCATGCCGTACAATGGGTCCCCGGCCGGCGGCGGTGCATTGGACCGCAGCAGGTCACGCAAGCGCACCGCCTCGAAAACGGCGGCCTCCAGGGGGACGCGCAGCGCACGCGTCGCAGATCGCTTGGTGAATATCCCGCTGATCGTACCCGGCGACCGCGCCGGCTGCGTCGCCAACGGCTCCAGCCGCTCCCCCAGTTTCAGCAACTCGTCCAGCCGGGCAAGCGCCTGCACCACGTTGCACTCCCGCGCGTCCAATTGCGACAGCCGCAGCAAGGCCATCACGGACAGGCCCGTCGGATCCTCCCGGTCCAGCCGATAGAGTCTCTCCCACGCATGCTTCGAGGACGCGTCCGGAAACGTGTTGTAGAAGCGGACGACCCGCCGCGCATGAAAGGCGGCCAGATCCACACGGACGTCGGTCGCAATGGCCTTGATGTACAGAGCATTCGCCGCGTACCGGCTTTCGGGATATTGATACAGGAATTGGTCGCACGCCCGGATCGCGGCCAGTCGATGCAGCGCAAACAGGCTCTGACGGTCCTCCGTCAACTCCAGCTCGAGCTGCCACGCCAGGTCTTCCTGCGCCTCCAGCGCCTCTTTCGACGGCACGGGCCCCTCGCACATCCTCATCCGGCGCGCGATGGCCGCTTCAAACTCCTTCGTCACGTCCTGGTCGGCAAAATAGGACGAATTGGGCCCGTATCGATGCTCCAATAGGCGGTATTGCAGCTCGTCCCGCCCCACGTGGAACTCGAACAGCAGCACCGGCAGCGCAAACATGGCCGCCATCAGCGGCGCGATGGCGCCCGGCCGGTAGTTCACCGCTCGGGCAATCGCCAGCACCACGCCGCACACCACGCACGACGCGATGATCGCCAACACCCACGGCACAAAGAACATGATCCGGTCCGAGGGACTTGCCAGCTCCTGCACCGCCACCGGCGACTGCCTCGACGCCGAGAAGAAGTAGATCACCACCAGCAGCAACCCCAGCATGGCCGAGGCGTAGCGAAACGAGAAGCGAAACGGCCGAACCGACGCCAGCAGACACGAGCCGGCCACCGTCAGCGCCAGCCACGGCATCATGGCGATGAACGCGATGACCAGCAGAAACGGAATGCTGCACGCAAAGCGGTACAGAATGGACACCAGAATCGGAATGGACACCAGGGCCGCCAGCAGCAGTCCCAGCACCACCATCTGCAGGGGAACGTCGTAAATGCTGATGGGAAACAGCAGCAGGTCGCTCAAGCTGACCCGGTCGTCACCCGCCGGCTGAAACGTCCGCCAGAACTCCGCCCAGTAGTGGGCCATGCGAGGGGCGAACAGCATCCCGCTGCGCAGCCAGAACGCAAACACGCCGAGCCCGGCGAACAACACGACGTTCAAGACCAGCAGGACAATGGCCCGCACCCGGTACTTCGACCCGGGACGCGACCAGACATCCCAGACCGTCGGAGGCTCTGCTTCTTCCGGCGGCGCGTCCGCCGCGCGGGCCGCCACCGGGGCCGGCGCGTCCGCCGGCCGAGACCGTCTGTTTCGCGATCGCTCAGCCATGGTCTTCCCTGACCGCAACGTACACGGTCACAACGCCGAATGTCAGCGACCGGCACTGCACCCCGGTGAAGCCCGCGCCGTGCAGACGCCGGGTCAGTTCCATCGCGTCGACAAAGGATACCACCGATTCCGGAAGATAGCGATAGGCGCCGTCCCGATCACCACTGAGCCATGCCGCCCCCACGGGCATGATCCGCCGGGCGTAGAACTCATACCAGGCGCGGACCCACGGGTGTCCGGGACGCGTGAACTCCAGGATCACCGCACGTCCCCCCCGCGACAGAACGCGCCGAAACTCCCGCAGCCCGTCATCCAGCGCCTGAAAGTTTCGAACGCCGAAGGCACAGCCCACAACCGTGAACGAGCCGTCGGCAAACGGCAGGCGCAACGCGTCGCACTCACACCAGCGGGCGTCGGCCGGACCGCGACCCGCCGCCCCCTCCAGCATGGGCCGGGCGAAGTCGCAACCCACAAGCGTCCGCGGCCTCGGCGACGCGGCCGCAAACGCCCGCAGCAAATCCCCCGTTCCGCACGCCACGTCCAGGACCCGGTCATCCGGCCGCACGCACGCCAGGCGCACCGCCTGCCGGCGCCAGTACGCGTCCCGACCCGCGCTGAACCACCGGTTCACCCGCTCGTACGTCGGCGCAATCGCGCCGAACATCCGACGCACGCGATCCGCCTTGTCCGGCTGCGTGTGCGGAGAGCGAAGGGCGTCGTCATCCCAGCACGTGCGGTTTGCGTGACGGTGCATATGCGGGCCCATCTCCGGCCGCCCGGGTCTACAGTTCAATCCGGGCGCCCAGAAGCCGCAGAAACTCCCGCAGCAGGGCCGGATGGGCCGGCCAGGCCGGGGCGGTCACCAGGTTCCCGTCCACGTGGGCGTTCGCGTAGTCCCGATCGTTCTTGATCCAGGTCGCGCCCGCCTGCTCCACCTCGGGCCGAACGGCCGGATAGCACGCGCACTGCCGTCCCTGCAGCACGCCGGCCGCCGCCAGCAACTGCGGTCCGTGGCAATGCGCGGCGATCGGCTTGCCCGCCTCCGCGAAGTGCCGAACCGTTTTGAGCACGGCTTCGTCCAGCCGGAGGTACTCCGGGGCTCGACCGCCCGGGATCACCAGCCCGAGATAGTGACTCGGGTCGATGGCATGGAAATCCGCGTTGAGTACAAACTGGTGCCCCGGCTTCTCGGTGTATGTCTGGTCGCCTTCGAAATCGTGAACGGCCGTCCTGACCGTCTGGCCCGGCTTCTTGCCCGGGCAGACGGCATGCACCACATACCCCAGCATGGCGAGGGCCTGGAACGGCACCATCGCCTCGTAGTCCTCCACGAAATCCCCCACCAGCATCAGGATGCGCTTTCCGTGCATGGTCGGACCTCCGGAATCGACATACTCCAAACCTTGCCACCGCCGATTGTCCCGCAAAGTGCGGACTTCGTCCACCCGGCCCGCCTTGATCTGTACGGCGATTCTCCGACAATGGCCCCACGTTTGGACGAGATGACCACAATCTCTCAGTCACGAGGTGCAGAATCATGTCGCTGTTTGCCGTCACCCGATGGGTACTGATCGTCGGCGTTACCCTGTCCCTGACCGCCCAGGCCGCGGAAGCCCCCCCCGCGCCTGCGGAGAAAACGCCCGAAAAGACCCTCTACGTCACCGCCACCGCCCACCTGGACACCCAGTGGCTCTGGACCATCCAGGACACCATCAACAAATACGTGCCGGCCACCCTGCGAGGCAACTTCGCGTTGTTCGAGCAATTCCCGACTTACCAGTTCAGTTTCGAGGGCGCGTACCGGTACATGCTGGCCCGCGAGTACTACCCGGCCGACTACGCGCGGCTCAAGGAATACGTCGCCAAGGGGCGCTGGAACGTGTGCGGCAGCTCGGTGGACGCGTGCGACGTGAACATCCCCTCGCCCGAATCGCTCATCCGGCACACCCTCTACGGAAACGAGTTCTTCCGGAAGGAGTTCGGCAAAACAAGCTGCGACATCTTTCTGCCCGACTGTTTCGGCTTCGGATACGCCCTGCCGTCCGTCGCCGCCCACTGCGGCCTCAAGGGCTTCTCCACGCAGAAGCTGACCTGGGGCTCATCCGTCGGCATTCCATTCGACATCGGGGTATGGCAAGGCGTGGACGGCAACTCGGTCGTCGCCGCCCTGAATCCCGGCGCATACGCCCGCGGCATCGAGACCGACCTGAACAACGATGAGCAGTGGCTCAAGACGATCGACCACCAGGGAGAGACCTCCGGCCTATACGCCGGCTACATGTACTTCGGAGTAGGCGACGTCGGCGGTGCCCCGGACGCCGCCTCCGTGGAACGACTGGAAAAAGCCATCGCCGCGGGCGAGCCCATCCGCGTCCGCAGCGCCCCGGCCGACCAGCTCTTCCGCGACCTGACGCCCGAGCAGATCGGCAGCCTGCCCCGCTACAACGGCGAGTTGCTGATGACCCGACACGGCACGGGCTGCTATACGTCCCAGGCCGCCATGAAGCGATGGAACCGCAAGAACGAGTTGCTCGCCGCTGCCGCCGAGCCGGCCGCCGTGGCCGCCGCCTGGCTCAAGGCCGCCCCGTATCCCCGCGAAAAGCTGACCGAAGCCTGGATCCGCTTCCTCTGGCACCAGTTCCACGACGACCTGACCGGCACCAGCATTCCCCAGGCATACACGTATTCCTGGAACGACGAGATCGTCTCGCTGAACCAGTTCGCCGCCGTCCTGACGGATTCCGTGGGGGCCGTCGCGAAGGGGCTCAACACGCAGGTCGACGGGATTCCCCTCGTGGTCATGAACCCCCTGTCGATCGAGCGGGAAGACGTCGTGGAGGCAACGGTGCGTTTCCCGGGCGACGCCCCCGCCGCCGTCCAGGTGTACGGACCGGCCGGAAAGGAAGTACCCACGCAGGTCGTGTGGACTCGCGGCCCCGAGGCCCACGTGTTGTTCCTCGCCGATGTACCGGCGCTGGGGTTGGCCGTCTACGCCGTTCGCGCGACGGAGACATCCACCCCGACCGCCACCGCACTGCGGGCGAGCGAGCGTGAATTGGAGAACCAGCGATATCGGGTGCAACTCAACGACCAGGGCGACGTGTCGAGCATCTTCGACAAGCAGGCAAAACGAGAGCTTCTGCGCGAGCCTCTCCGCCTCGCCCTGTTTAACGACGAGCCGGAACAGTGGCCGGAGTGGGAGGTGTGGCACAAGGACATCGCCGCCGATCCCGTCACGCACTTCGGCGGCCCCGCTCGCGTTCGGGTGGTGGAGAACGGCCCCGTCCGTGTCGCGCTGGAGGTCTCCCGATCGGCCGAAGGCAGCGCGTGCACGCAGCGAATTCGGCTGTGCGGCGGTAAGGCCGGCGGCTACGTCGAGTTCGACACGGGAATCGACTGGCGAACCCAGCGCCGCCTGCTCAAGGCCGTCTTCCCGCTGGCCGTCGCCAGCGAGAAGGCCACGTATGATCTCGGGTTCGGCGCGGTCCAGCGCGGCAACAACACGGAGACGCTCTACGAAGTGCCGGCGCAACAGTGGGCGGACCTTACGGATGCAAACGGTGAGTACGGCGTGGCCGTTCTGAATGACGGCAAATACGGCTGGGACAAGCCGGCCGACCACCTGCTTCGCCTGACCCTCATCCACAGCCCCAACGAGATTCTCAAGGAGATGGGATGGCATCGGTTCACCTACGCCGTCTGCGGCCACTCGGGAGACTGGCGCTCCGGCGGCAGCGAGGCCGTAGCCTGGCAGGCCGCCCGCGTGAATCAGCCGCTCCGCTCGTTCCAGGTGGACGCACATCCCGGTCCCCTCGCCCGCGGGTTCTCTCTGGCTCGCGTCAGTTCACCGCAGATCATGATCCGCGCGATCAAGCAGGCCCAGGCAAGCGAGGACATCGTGGTGCGTCTGCACGAACTGAGCGGCCGACCGGCGGAAGACGTGTCGCTGACATTCCCCGCACCCATCACCGCCGCCCGCGAACTGACCGGCGCAGAGGAACCGATCCAAACGCTGACTTTGTCGGACGGACGGCTGAACCTGTCCTTCAAGCCGTTCCAGGCGCGAACGATCGCGGTGACGCTTGCCCCCCCGCCGATCCCGCTGACCGCGCCGACTGCCGTCCCGCTCTCCCTGCCGTACGACCTGGACGTGGTGAGCACCGATGCGGACCCGGCCGACGGCAACTTCGACGACAAGGGCCATTCGCTGCCTGCCGAATTGCTGCCGAAACAACTGACCGTCGAAGGCATCCCTTTCCACTTCGGCCCCACCGGACCCGGCGAGAAAAACGCCGTGGCCTGCGCCGGCCAGTCCATCCGGCTGCCCAACGGGTCGTTCAATCGGCTCTACCTCCTGGCCGCCTCGGCAGACGGCGATACGACCGCCATGCTCTCCACCCGCGGCCAGGCAACCGTGTTTGACATCCAGGAATGGACCGGCTTCGTCGGACAGTGGAACAGCCTGGTGGAGGACGGCACGGTGAACCTCCGCGAAGAACCGCAACCGCCTTTCGTGAAGACCAATTCAATCGCGTGGGTCGGCACCCATCGGCACAGCCGGGAAGCGGGAAACGAGGCGCACGTGCTTTGCTACCTCTTCAAGTACGCCATCAACCTCCCGGCCGACACGCGAACGGTGACGCTGCCGCGAAATCCGCGCATCCGCGTCCTGGCGGCGACGGCCGCCCGTGAGACGCACGATTCCGCTCGGCCCGCGCAACCGCTGCACGACACTCTGCCGATGGTGCGCATCCGGCCCCGCGGCTGCATGACCGTGGATCCGGTCGTCGTCCAGTTCCGCACCGCCGTGCCGGAGACGGACGTCTACTACACCCTGGACGGCAGTGTTCCCGACCTGTCCTCCCCGCACTATACGGCCCCGGTGTCGCTGCGTGAAACCACGCTGCTCCGCGCCCGGGCCGCCCGCGGCGGTGTGTTGGCCGATGAGATCAGCAGCGCCCGGTATACCTTCCTCGAGCCGACACCCGCCGTCGATCCGGGCCCGGTGGCGAACGGCCTGAACTACGACTACTTTGAGGGCCGATGGGCCCGCACCACCGAACTGACCTCGCTGGAACCCGTCGCCCGCGGTACGACCGACGCCTTCACCGACGGCCAGAGGAAGCGAGAGAATCAGTTCGGCTTCCGCTTCTCCGGGTACATCCAGGTCCCGCGCGACGGGCTCTACACCTTCACGACCCGCACCGACGACGGAAGCACGCTCTTCATCGGAGACAAGCGTGTCGTGGACAACGACGGCCCGCACGGGGCCCGCGAAGCCGCCGGCAGCGTCGCCCTGAAGGCCGGCTATCATCCGATCACCGTGTGGTACTTTGAGGCCGGCGGGGACAAGGATCTCGGCGTGTTCTACGAGGGCCCGGGCATTGCGCGGCGGGAGATCCCGACCGCCGTTCTGTTCCGCAAGGCGGAACAATGAAACGCGAGCCGGCCTCTGCAAGCGAGCATCGATCATGGCTCAGTTTGACCTGCCCATCGAGGAACTGCGATCCTACGTCCCCGACGACTCGGAGCCCGCCGACTTCGACACATTCTGGTCGCGGACGTTGCAGGAAACGCGCTCGCACGCCCTGAACGCCCGCTTCCAGCGTGTGGACGACCCGATGCACCGTCTGGTCGACGTCTACGACGTCACCTTCGCCGGCTTCGCGGGCGACCCCATCCGCGGCTGGTTTATCGAGCCCGCCGGCAACACCGCCCGGCTCCCCTGCCTCGTCCAGTTCGTCGGCTACGGCGGCGGGCGGTCGCTGCCCCTGGATCACCTTGCGGCGCCTGTGGCCGGTGTCGCCCTGCTGGTCATGGACACCCGCGGCCAGGGCACCGGCTGGTCGCCGGGCGTCACGCCCGCCCCGGCCGGCAGCGGCCCGCATGCGCCCGGCTTCATGACGTGCGGCATCGAGTCACCCGATACGTACTACTACCGGCGCGTCTATGCCGACGCCGTGCGCGCGGTAGAAGCGGCGGTCGGACATCCCCACGTGGATCCCGATCGCGTCGGCGTCATGGGCGGCAGCCAGGGCGGCGGCATCGCGTTGGCGGCGGCCGGACTGCTGGGCGACGCCGTGAAGCTCGCCCTGCCCGACGTCCCCTTCCTGTGCGACTTCCGCCGGGCCTTGCGCATCACGGACGCGCAGCCATACGCCGAAATCACCAGGTACCTGAGCTGTCATCGCGATCACGTCGATGCCGTCTTTCGCACGCTCGCGTATTTCGACGGCGTGCATTTCGCCCCGCGCATCACCGCCCGCTGCCTGTTCTCCGTCGGCCTGATGGACCAGACCTGCCCACCCAGCACGGTCTACGGCGCCTACAACCGCATCCGCGCGGAAAAGGAAATCCGCATCTACCCCTACAACCAACACGAGGGCGGCGGCGTCCTCCACGCAACAGAACGCCTCCGCTTCGCCGTCCGGCATCTGTCTTCATAGCCCCTATCCCCTGCAGGACCGGCGTCCCTCCAGTCTCCAGTTTCTCGGTTCCAGTTCTCTAGCCCAACTTTCGCAGACTTCCGCAATTTTCGCCGTCGTGGCCGCATTGGCGAGGTCGCGGCGGGCGGTTTTCTCTGCAAACGG
>JAFGJQ010000491.1 GCA_016929015.1 Phycisphaerae bacterium
AACGCGCGAAAACGGTTCCTGGAGCGGGAAAGCAGATGGAGTGGGAAAACCGATCGTCATCGACCCACGACAGGTATCGTGGATAGCCGGAATGCGTCAGTGTTGTGCCGCTCGCCCGGGCTGACGACGAGGGAGCCGACTTTGCGAGGGCGTACGCGGGTCTCGGCCCGGGCCTGGCCGGAGCGTACGCTGTGGGACCGCAAGGACAGCGCAGTGCATCCCGAAGTCCCGCCCCTGACCGCTCCGGGCTGGAATGCGTCGTCGTGCGCCAGGTTCCGGCAACGAACTGGCGGTTTTCATGCACTGCGGTTTCTGTGGCCGGACGCTACGGCTTCTTGTCGCGGTCGGTTGGGCGCGAGAGTTCCGAGAGGATGTTGCGGGCGCGGAGCAGGTAGGAGCCCATTGAGGCCGTCGTCACGATCACGGTCAGCCAGACGAGTGCGGGTTGAATCCAACGGACCTTCGGTGACGCAAAAACGCCGTCCGGATGGGCCTGGAAGATGAGGATTACCGGGATCGTGATGCTCTGGACCATCATCTTGGCCTTGCCGAACACGTTGGCCCCGAACGAGTCGCCCTGCGCTTCGGAAAAGCCGCGCAGACTGGTCACCAGCAGTTCACGGCCGATGATCAGCACGACCATCCACGCACTCACGTCAGACACGTTGCGGCCGGTGGCGTCATCCACAAAGCCCGGCGCGCAGAGAAAGAGAAACGAGCCGCACACCAGCACCTTGTCGACGAACGGGTCCAGCACCCGCCCGAAAGACGTCACCTGGTTCTGCCGGCGGGCGAGATAACCGTCGAGCATGTCCGTCAGGGCCGCCACAATAAACAGGGCGGCGGCCCAATCCAGCATGCGCAGGCTGGATTGGCCGTGGTCGTACTGGGCTAGGCAGACGAAGAGAATGGTCGCCAGCACCAGCCGTCCGAGGGTGATCTGATTGGGAAGGTTGATCGCCATCTCGAAACCCGAAGGGCCGGTCGAAGCAAGAGGCAGGAGCCCAACCGCGCGGACTCGTGTCATCGGCGTTCGACGGGCGTTCAGACGGGGGGAAGCTTACTCTCGGCGGGTCGGGCAAGCAAATCATAGTCGCGGCGACCGGTGCAGACGGCGCGGATGAACTGCCCGGGCGGGGCGTTGCTGTTCTGCAGCAGGGTGATCGCGTCTACCTCGGGGGCCTGGCCGGCGTGGCGGGCTGGCTGAAGCCCGTCCACCTGCGGGCCTTCGATGAGGACCTCGAGTTCCTGCCCCGCCAGGGCGTCGGCACGGGCGAAGGCGACTTCCTGCTGCACGGTCATGAGTCGGTCGACCCGCTTCTGCCTGGTCTTCTCGGGCACCTGGCCCTTCATGCGGCCAGCCGGTGTGTCGGGCTCCAGAGAGTACGCAAAGACGCCAAGCGCATCGAATTGGTGCTCGCGGATGAAGCTCACCAATTCCTCAAACTCGGCATCCGTCTCGTCGGGGAACCCGGCGATCAGCGTGGTCCGGATGTGCAGCCCGGGGATGCGCGAGCGCAGTTTCTGGAGCAGCCGCTCGGTCTCGGCTCGTGTGACCCGCCGTGCCATCGCCTTCAGGACGCGGTCATTGATGTGTTGCAGGGGGATGTCGATGTATTTGACGACCCGGTCGCACTCGGCGATCGCGTCAATCATTTCGTCCGTCAATGTAGTGGGGTAGGCGTAGAGAGGGCGAATCCAGCGGACGCCGTGCAGTCCGTTGAGCTGCCGAAGGAGGCCGGCCAGCCCGAAGTCTCCCTCCGCGTCCAGGCCGTAGCTGGTGGTGTCCTGGCCAATGACGTTTAGCTCCACGGCCCCGTCCCCGATCAGTTCCCGTGCCTCCGCCAGGACAACGGCGGGCGGCTTGCAGTGCATGGGGCCGCGGATGGCCGGTATGGTACAGAAGGTGCATTTCTGGTTGCAGCCTTCGCTGATCCGCAGGTACGCATAGTGGGGCGGCGTGATGCGCAGGCGGGCGGTGTCGGTCTGGATGAATGGGTGGTATTCGCTTAGGTAGGTGTCTACCGTTCGCGGGCCCTTGGCAGGATGGGCGAGCACGGCTCGGACCACGTCGTCTCGATTGTGAACGCCGACGAGGGCGTCGATGCCCTTGACCTGCTGGAGCAGGTTTGTACCGTCACGCTGGACCAGGCAGCCCACGACGACGACCCGTCGGCACCGGCCACGCCGCTTGAGCCGGACGACTTCGCGAATGGCCTGCAATGCCTCCTCCCGCGCGGCGGCGAGAAACCCGCACGTATTGACCACAACTGCGTCCGCGTCATCGGCGTCGCTCGTAATCACGCAGCCGGCCTCGGCCAGTTGACCGAGCATCTTTTCAGAGTCAACAAGGTTTTTCGCACAGCCCAGGGAAACCAGGGCGACGTGCATGGGGCGACGGGTCACGAGTGGTTCATCCACGGCGTTGTCAGCGGCATCTGCACGGCTTTGTTCCATTCAACAGGAGACGGTCCGTCCGCACCCCTGGGGCAACCCTTGTCCAATCTGCGCGCGCGGGCTAGAATTCCGCAGTATAGCCGACGAACCTCGGCTGTACAGGAATTCAAGCATTCAGGAGCGGTTCATGGCGGAAAAGGCGGACTCAACTCGCGCACGGCTGGAGACGGTGGAGCCGGTCGGCAAACGCGTTCTCATCCGCAAGGACGAGGACAAGAAGAAGACCAAGGGCGGCATCGAGCTGCCCGACTCCATCGAGATTCCCACCATCACCGGGCGAATCGTGGCGGTCTCCGCCCAGGTGGAGAACGACGAGAACTTCCCCATCCGCCAGTACGACAAGATCCTCTTCAACCCCAAGAACGCCATTCCCGTGGACTTCGAATCGGACAACCAGCTCTTCGTCGTGCCCGTCGAGGACGTGGTGGCGGTGTTCCGCAAACCCAAACGCTGACTTCTCTATTCTGTGCGCCGCACACGGTGGCGAGAGTGGCACAAGCCGACCGCGCCCCGAACCTGCTCGGGCCGGCGGTCGGCTTGTACGTGGGGTCCAATGATCCGTCGCTATTGGTGAGCGGCCTTGTAGAACTCCGTTACCTTGTCCCAGTTCACCGTGTTCCACCAGGCGGCGATGTAGTCCGGCCGGCGGTTCTGGTAGTGCAGGTAGTACGCATGCTCCCAGACGTCCAGGCCGAGGATCGGCTTGTGGCCATCCATGATGGGCGAGTCCTGGTTGGCCGTGCTGGTCACCCGGAGCTTGCCCGACTTGTCCACCACCAGCCAGGCCCAGCCGCTGCCGAACCGGTTGGCGGCCGCGGCGGAAAACTGGGCTCTGAACTCGGCGACATTGCCAAAGGCGGCCTGGATGCCGTCCGCGAGCACACCCGCGGGCTCCCCGCCCTTGCCCTTGCCCATGATCTGCCAGAACAGCGTGTGATTCGCGTGCCCGCCGCCGTGATTGATGACGGCCTGGCGGATCGAATCGGGCAGGTTGCGGGCGCCGGCCAGCAACTCCTCGAGGCTCTTGCCGGCCAGATTCGCATGTCCCTGGATGGCCTCGTTCAGCTTGGTGACGTACGTGTTGTGATGCTTCGTGTGATGGATTTCCATCGTGCGCGCGTCGATGTGGGGCTCCAACGCGCTGTAGTCGTACGGCAATGACGGAAGTTCAAACGCCATGGTCGGGTACTCCTCTCGTTGTTCGTGGGCCTCCAGCGTGTCTTCCGCGGTTGGTCTGCGGCCGCCGCGCAGGCAGCTCGGCCTTTGTTCAAGGCCGCCCGCCCCCCTTGCTCCGAATCGTGCGTGGCACTGTCAGACCGACCCGTTGGATGTCTTCACGGACTTATAGGTCCGCGTCAGGGGGGAATCAAAGGAATTAGGTGGTTTTTTTGTACTGTATTACGAATGCATTGTGGGACAATAGGTTACGCGCAATGCGATCTTCGTGAGCAAGTGAGTGGTCGGGCTGACGTGACACGGGGCGGGTGCTGTGCTATGGGAGCGGCCGAAAGCTGCGCCCGACGGTTCGGTTTGCTCGAACGGGTGGCACAACGCAGGAAGGCGAAAGCACAATGATTCGACGCGTAGGGTTCATCGGAACGGGGATCATGGGCCTGCCCATGGCGGGGCATCTGCTCAAGGCCGGGTTCGCGGTGCAGGCGTACAACCGGACGCGCTCCCGGGCCGAGCCGTTGGCGGATCAGGGGGCCACGCTGGTCGATTCGCCCGCGGCGGCCGCACGCGATGCGGATGCGGTCATCACCATCGTCTCCGACACGCCGGACGTGCAGAGCGTTTTCCTGGGTGCGGACGGTGTGTGCGAGACGCTGGCCCGCGGCGCAGTGGCGGTGGACATGTCGACGATCTCCCCCGTCGTCACGCAGGAGATCGCGAAGGCCGTGGAGCAGCGGGGGGCTGCTTTCCTGGACGCGCCCGTCAGCGGCGGCAAGGTCGGCGCGGAGAAAGGTACCCTGTCCATCATGTGCGGCGGGCCGGCCGAGGCGTTTGAACGCGTCCGGCCGCTGTTCGAGGCGATGGGTAAGAACATCGTGCACTGCGGCCCGAACGGCTACGGCCAACTGACCAAGCTGTGCAACCAGATCATGTGCGGCCTGAACCTGCTGGGCGTCTGCGAGGCGTTCCTCCTGGCGGAAAAGGCCGGGCTGGATCTGTCGAAGGTGCTCCAGGCGACCACCGCCGGGGCCGCCGGTTCGTGGGCGCTGGCGAACCTGGGCGAGAAGATGCGGGTTCGCGATTTCGCCCCCGCCTTCATGGTGGACTTGCAGCAGAAGGACCTGCGGCTTGTGCTGGAACAGGCCTCCGGCAACCGTCTGACGCTCCCGGGAACGGCCCTCGTCTCCCAACTGTTTCACGCCAACCAGGCCGCCGGCGAAGGCCGCGAAGGGACCCAGGCACTCCTGAAGGTGCTGGAGCGAATGTCGCAGATTGCGCTCTGATCACGTAATGAACATCGCGTCGCCGTAGCTGAAGAAGCGATACTGCTCGCGGATGGCGTGCGCATACGCGCTGCGGATGTTCTCGATTCCGGCGAACGCCATCACCAGGGCCAGCAGTGTGCTGCGGGGCAGGTGAAAGTTCGTTAGCATCGCATCCACACACCGGAAGCGGTAGGGCGGATAGCAGAACAGGCGCGTCCAGCCCTGGCCGGGACGCAGAGTCCCGTCCGTCTCCGCGCACGACTCCAGCACGCGCACGCTCGTGGTTCCGACGGCCACCACCCGGCCGCCCGCTCGGCGTCGCTCGGTGATGAGCGCGGCGGCGGCTTCCGGCAGCTCGTACCACTCCGAGTGCATGTCATGATCCGCCAGGCAGGCTGCCTTGATCGGCGCAAACGTGCCCACGCCCACGTGCAGCGTGACGTGGGCCGTGGCCACGCCCAGGCGGGCGATCGTTTCCATCACGGCCTGCGTGAAGTGCAGGCCCGCCGTCGGCGCCGCCACGGCCCCGGGCGCGCGGGCGTACACCGTCTGGTATCGATCGCGATCCGCCGGCTCGCGGCCGTCACCTTCGACAAGCCGGTGGATGTACGGCGGCAGTGGAGTGTGGCCGACGCACGCCAACAGGCTCTCCGCCGGCTCCGGCGGCTCGACGGCCACCTGCCACACGCCGTTGCCCTGGGGACTCTCGAGCCGGATCACGGGGACCTCCGCACCGGCGGCCGGCTCGCCCATCGCGAGTTGCTCCCCGGGGCGAATGCGCCCCCGGCCTTTAAGCATGATCTCCCACCGGCCGGCGGAAAGCTCTCTCAGGAACAACCCCTCGAACCGGCCCCCCGTGGCTCGCCGCAGCACCAGCCGAGCCGGAACGACGCGCGTGTCATTCAGCACAAGCACGTCTTCCGCACGGAGGAGCCGGGGCAGGGCGGTGAAGGACATGTCCGCAAGCTCGCCGGACTGCCGGTTCACGACCAGCAGGCGAGACTCATCCCGCCGGTCGGCCGGGGTCTGCGCGACCAGATGTTCCGGGAGGTCGTAATCAAGTTCCTCAACGGCGAATTCATCCATAGCCCCGGCATCATCGCACCGCCCCGTTGCAGAGAAAAGGCGGGAATGGAGGGACGGAGGGACGAAGGGACGAAGGGACGAAGGGACGTGCGGACGTGGGTGATGCGGGGGCCAGACGTTGCGTGCGGGCATCGTTCCGGAACAACAGGTTCGGCAGCCCCGGATGCGGTTATGGGGCCATCGCGTGTAACTCCCTGAGATTGCAGATGTTGTATGTGTTTCGGGCCGATCCCCGTCACCTCCACGTTGGGGTGCGCGGGATGCACCGTTGGGGTCTGGACCGCTGTACGCTCACTGCGGCCAGTGGGGGGAGAGATATGGAGATCCAACCGATCCACACGCCACCGCATCGGGTCTGGGTCACACCGTGGGGACCGTGGCTTTCGCAGCGCGCTTCCTGCTGGGGAACTCTGCAACCCTTTCTCAGCGGTGGCTGGCACTTCTGCGGAGGCTATTGGTTCTCTCCCT
>JAFGJQ010000492.1 GCA_016929015.1 Phycisphaerae bacterium
CGCAGAGAATGAACGGGCGTTCCCGCGGTTTCTCCGCATACTGGGCGAGGTGTTCTGGACGGGCGTACATCGGGCAGATGATGTCGGTCGCGGGGTCGTCGCCGGCCCGTTCGTAGTGGACGGGGCGGGACGGGTCGCGCTGCTTGATCCAGGCCGAGGTGGCCACGAAGTTCGGCCCGAATCCGGCCTCGTTGCCCAGCGACCAGATGACGACGGACGGGTGGTTCTTGTCACGCTCGACCATGCGGACGGTGCGGTCCATGTGGGCGTCCGCGAAGGCCGGGTCCCGGGCGAGCGATCGTTCGTCGTAGCCCATCCCGTGCGATTCGATGTTCGCTTCGTCGATCAGGTAGATGCCGTACTCGTCGCAGAGGTCGTACCAGACCGGCTGGTTGGGATAATGACACGTGCGCACGGCGTTGATGTTGTGCTGCTTCATCAGGCGAATGTCCGCGAGCATCGAGTTAACGGTGATCGCGTGTCCGCGCTGCGGCTCATGTTCGTGACGGTTGACGCCCTTGAAGAGCACGGCCCGGCCGTTGATCAGCAGTTCGCCGTCCTTGATCTGCACCTTGCGGAAGCCGACCTTCGCGGGGACTATTTCGACCAGCCGATCGGCGGCATCGTACTGCGACAGCAGAAGGTGATAGAGTCTCGGGTGTTCGGCGGACCACAGGGCCGGGGCGTCTACGTTTTGGCGCAGCTCAACCTGCGCGGTCTGGCCGGCGGGGACGGATGCGGTGGCCGAGAGCGGCGCAAACGTCAGGCTGCCGTCGGACCCGAAGAGTGCGAGCTCGATCCGGGCGGTTGCGGGCGCGTCACCGAAATTGCGAACGGTGGCCTGCACGAGCAGCTCGGCGCTGCGGCAGGCGTCGTCCAGGTCCGTGCGGACTTCCAGGTCCCAGACGTGTACGTCGCCCACGGCCAGCAGGTACACGTCGCGGAAGATCCCGCTGAGTCGCCAGAAGTCCTGGTCCTCCAGGTACGATCCGTCGGACCAGCGGTAGACCTCGACGGCCAGCAGGTTCTCACCCGGCTGGAGACACTTCGTGATGTCAAACTCCGCGTCCGTTCGGCTGCCCTTGCTGAAACCGACCTGCCGGCCGTTCACCCAGACGTAGAATGCCGATTCCACGCCCTCAAACCGCAGCAGAACGTGCCGGCCCTGCCAGTCCGCGGGAAGGTCAAACGTCCGGCGATAGGAGCTGACCGGGTTGTTGTCCGTCGGAATGTTGGGCGGATCGGGGATGCCCCACGGGTACGCGTAGTTGGTGTAGATGGGAACGCCGTGGCCCTCCAACTCCACGTTGGACGGCACGGAGATCCGGGCCCAGGCGGAGTCGTTGAAATCGCGGCGATAGAAGTCGACCGGGCGCTCCGCCGGCCTGGGCACCCAATGAAAGGCCCACGTGCCGTTGAGCGAGCGATGCCACGCCGAGTTTGAGGGTTGCCCGGTGAGGGCCGTCGCAACGTCCGCGTAGCTGCACCGCACGGCGCGCGGGGGTTCGCGGTTGATGCCGGTGACACGCGGGTTGAGCCAGGGCGGGGGTTCATCTGCAAGCACCGTCTGTATCACGCCACCGCAGATTGTTGTTGCCGCCAAGGTGAGGACGAACCCCGCCGGTCGGCGACCGGCCTGCCTGACACCGGAAAGCGGTTTGTCCTCCGTCCGTTGTGAGCCGCCGCGCATGCGCGCGCCGGCGCTTCCGTTCCACCCGTCCATCGGCGTACTCCCATGCTACCCACTGAAATAGAGATACGCCGCCGCGATCACGAGCAACACCGCGATCGAGGCGATGACGTCACCGGCCGTCCAACTGGCCCGCGACTTGCGGCGGTCGTCTTCCGACAACGTGCCGAAGGTCAGGCCCTGGATCCGCTCGGCGGCGGGGGCTGCGGTCGCATAGCTTACGCCGACGAGCGTGAGGAGGCTGACCAGGAAGATGATCACGCTGTAGTACTGGAAGTACATGTTCTGCACGATCCAGAGGAACGACCCGTCCGCGTAGCCGGTTTCGAACCCGCTGAGCTTGAGCGCCACCGGCGTGTCGACGGCGAGCCGGAAAAGACCGAGCAGGAATCCGACGATCAGCGCCGCCAGGCATCCCTTGGCATTGAGCCGTTTCATCAAGACGCCGAAGAAGAACACGACAAAGATCGGCGGCGCCAGGTAGCCCTGCACGCTCTGCAGGTAGTGGTAGAGGCCCTTGGAGCCCTGGATGACCGGGACCCAGGCCAGGCCCAGCAGGACCATGGCCGTCGTGGCGGCGCGGCCCATCCAGACCAGCTCCTGCTGCGACGCGTTCTTCTTGAAGTGCTGGTAGAAGTCCATCGTGAACAGCGTCGAGGAGGCGTTGAAGACGCCCGCGAGCGACGACATCAGTGCCGCCAGCAGGCCGGCCACGACGATGCCCCGCACGCCGATCGGGAGCACGTGCTGCACCATCAGCGGGAACGCCGCCTGGGCGTTCTCCGCGACCAGCTTGTCGTCCACGAACATCGCACTCCTGAGCGCGTCGACTCGGCCGCTGGTCGCCAGCGCAAAGCAGATCATGCCCGGGATGATGAAGATGAACACGGGCAGCAGCTTGAGCATGGCCGCGAAGATGCTGCCGCGCCGGGCCTGGGTCTCGTTCGGCGCCCCGAGGGCACGCTGCACGATGTACTGGTCCGTGCACCAGTACCACAGGCCGATGATCGGCGCGCAGAACAACATGCCGAGCCACGGGTAGTTCCCGTTAAAATACCAGGCCTGCCGGACGACGGCGCCGGCGGCGTTGGTTTCAATGACCGGCGCCCAGGATCCTTCCACCCCCGCGGGCACCAGCGGTTTCCAGAGGTTGAACATTTCCGAGCCGCAGACCTTCTGCAATTCGCTCCAGCCGCCGAGGGCCTTGAGCCCGAACACCGTCACCAGCAGCGAGCCGAACACGAGAATGATGGTCTGCAGCGCTTCGGTATACGCCACCGCGCGCAGGCCGCCGAGCACGGTATAAACGCCCGTGCAGACGATGGCCAGAACCGAGCCCAGCCAGAAGCTGTTGAGCGTGACCGGCCCGAGCGTCAGTTGCAACTCCGGCAGAAGCGTGCTGAACACGACGCCGCCGGCGAACACGCCCACCGCCACCTTGGTGACCACGTACGCCATCAGCGAGATGATGGACAGCACGTAGCGGGAGGCCGGGGAAAAACGCCGCTCCAGGAACTCCGGCATGGTGAACACGCGCGAACGCGCGTAGAACGGCACCATCACCCACGCCAGCACCAGCAGGCACCAGGCGTGGAGCTCGTAATGGGCCATGGCCACGCCGTCGGTGCACCCGGAGCCCGCCAGGCCGACCAGGTGTTCCGAGCCGATGTTGGACGCGAAAATGGACGCGCCGACAATGAACCAGCCCAGGCCGCGGCCGGCCAGAAAGTAGTCATCCGCGGTGTTCTTTCCGCGGCGGATGACCCAGCCCGCCAGACCGAAAAGCAGCAGGAAATAGCCGATGATGACCAGCCAGTCGATCAGGTGCATCTCTGCGGACTCCCGGAATCAGGTTTCGCGGTCACGTCTGCAACCAGAACCCCTTACAGGAAGCCGTCTTGCCAGCCCCGACTGAGAGCGATCGAGAAACGGTGCTTCGCTTCCGCCCAGCCAACCCGGCCCGTCATTTCGCGGAGAACCTGTACTCCGCCGTGTGCCGGTACACCTCGCCGGGCCGCAGGATGGTCGAGGGGAACTTCGGCTGGTTCGGCGAGTCGGGGAAATGCTGCGTTTCCAGGCAGAATCCCGTACGGTGTTGGTAGGCGTGCCCGCCCTTGCCGACGTTACTGCCGTCCAGGAAATTGCCGCTGTAGAACTGGAGGCCCGGCTCTGTCGTCAGGATCTCCATGAAGCGGCCGCTCCGGGGCTCGTACACCGTGGCGGCCGGCCGCAGCCTGCCGTCCCAGCCGGTCAGCACCCAGTTGTGGTCGTAGCCCGGGCCGAACCCGATCTGCGGATGATCGGCGTTGACTCGTTTCCCAATCGCGGTGGGCATGGTGAAATCGAACGGCGTGCCCTCCACCGGCATCATCTCGCCCGTGGGAATCAGCCCCTTGTCGACTGGCGTGATGTGCCGCGCGTGGATCATGAGTTCGTGGTTCAGAATCGTGCCGCTGTTGTGCCCGGCCAGGTTGAAGTAGCTGTGCTGCGTGAGGTTGACCGGCGTGGCCTGATCGGTCGTGGCCTCATACTCGATGCGCAGCACGTTGCCGTCGGTCAGCCAGTAGTGCACCGTGACGTCCAGGTTGCCCGGGTAACCCTCTTCACCGTCGCGGCTGAGGTAGTGCAGCCGCAGGCCGACCGCGCCGTTCTTCACGATCGCCTGCGCGTCCCAGACGACCTTGTCGAACCCCACGTTGCCGCCGTGCAGGTGGCAGGGGACGCCGCCGGGCTCGTTGTTCGTCGCCAGGGTGTAGGTCTTGCCATCCAGCGTGAACTTGCCGCCGGCGATGCGGTTGCCGTAGCGGCCGACGAGGGCGCCGAAGTACGGACTGGCTTTCAGGTAGTCCTCCAGCCGATCGTACCCCAGCACGATGTCCGCGAATCGCTCGTTCCGGTCGGGCGCGGTGAGCGAGACGATGGTGCCGCCGTAGTCACTCACCTGCATCGTCATGCCGCCGGCGCTTTTCAGCGTGAACAGGTGAACCGGCCGGCCGTCCGGCATCTCGCCCCAGGCTTGCCCGGTGGCCGACCCGATCAGCACCTGCTGCCGGGCCTGCCCGACAAACGGCGCGCACCCCGTGCCCGCCAGCGCCGCCATTGGGATCAGAGACAGAATGAATTGTGATTTGCGGTACATGCTTGGGTCCTTTTGCTCTCTGGACTCAGGATCGGACTCCCTGCGGCAACTCGGCCCCACGAGGGCCGCCGGTCTCCGCCGGTCGATCAGTGGAACACAACGTACAAGATCACCGTCAGCAGCAGAATCAGGCTGCCGTAGACGTA
>JAFGJQ010000493.1 GCA_016929015.1 Phycisphaerae bacterium
CCTCATCCCTCCCGACGGAGTTGGGGCATTCTCGCGGCTTCATGGGGAGTCTTCTGGCCTCGACGCAAGCCCTTTTGTCTTTCTTCCACCCTGCCGCGGAGTGTGGCGTCTACACGAACTCCGGCGCCCTTTCTGGGCGGTGTGATGGCAGGGCTTTCAAGGAAGTATCGCCCCTGGCCGTTGCGCCTGCGGCGTCAGGGCGAACGCGGTGTCTTTCCCGAGGGTGAATTATGGGGGCCGTTTGGCCGGTGTCAATGGAAAAAGGGAAGGCGACGGAATCCGGGCGAGATAATAGGTGTGTGCGCCGGGGACTCTGGGTAAGCCGTTTCTACGGAGTGGGTTAGAGGAAGCCTGTTCACGCAGAGGGGCGCCATGCGACGGGAGCCTTGGTTGAGAGGCTCGACGGGCCAGGCGAGGAAGGCGTGCCCCGTGCGACCGTGTGGTTCACGGCCTGCTGCACGGGGACACGCCTTCCACGCTCATCCGGCGTGGGTCAGCGTTCGCAGGCCCCGATGTCGTGGCCTGCGTCCACATCGCGTGGATTCCCCTCCCAATCCACTGCGATGCTCACGCCAAAGAGCGACTGGTAGGTCGCGTACACGGAAGGCATGATGCCTTGATCGATGCACGGGCTGTCGGCAAGCAGGTGGAAGTCGCGGTTGGCCGGGTCCGCGAAACGCGGGTCGGCCTGGAGGTTACCGGCCCCCTTGCCCGTGCCGGTTTGCAGGGCGGATACGCCGTTGTAGACGATGCCGCCCCAGTCGAAGGTGATGGGGCTCCCGCCGTTGTGGAACAGGTCGTGGGTCGTGGTGGAGGCGGCGGCCGTGGCGCCGCTTCGGCCGAGCACTCGGATCGACGGACCGGTTACGTTCGAGAAGATGTTGTCGCTCAAGTGCATGGCCGGGCCGTTGTCGTAGTTGATGCCCGTGCTCACGTTGTGGATGGTGTTGGCCACCATGTAGGCGGTCTGCTGGTTGTTCCAGAAGATCATGCCCTGGTCGCAATCATGGATGACGTTGCCCACGAAGTAGACGTTTCCTCCCGGGCCGCCGTCATTGCTGGGGCCGTTGATTCCCCAGGTCATGTGGTGGAGGTGGTTGTAGATGTACCAAAGGTTGTACGGGGCGTACTGGTACGCCAGACCCTTGGCGGTGGACCACGGCGTGTCCACGATGTCATGCACGTGGTTCTGCGAGAACACGATGTCGCGGGCCTTCTTGACGGTCAGCCCGGACTGCCGGACGTTGTAAACGTGATTTCGGCCGACGTACACGTGGTGCGCCGGGCGGTCGCCCGTCGTGTCCAGGAACCCGGAGTTGACCTGCAGGCCGGAGCCGCTGCAGTTGTAGATGACGTTGTCAAGCATGAAGATGCGGTTGGCATGGTGGCCGACGACCACGCCGTGGTGATCCTGGTCCGTCGTGGCGCTGAGGTCCCCCAGTTCGTGCAGTTCGTTGTCGTATAGAACGATGTTGTGGACAATCGTCGGGTCGTCGCCGCTCCAGCTTCCCACGACGCAGATACCCGCGCCGCTGCCGTCCGCATGGCGGACTTCGCATCGACGGATGGCGACGTGATCGGACGGCCCCAGCACGTTCACTGCCACGGAGGGGCCGTTGAAATCCACGTGCTCGACGACGAAATACGTGCCCTTGATGGCGGTTTCGATAGTGATTTTCGGCATGGCGGCCGGATTGCCGCGTAGGAAGACGGGCGACGTGGGGGTCCCGTTGCCCGTGATCGTGCCCATGGCGCCGGTGGAGTAGGTTCCACCGGCGAGGTAGACGACGCTGCCCGCGGGCAGGCTGGAGGGCACGGTCAGCCTCGGCTTGCTCGGACTGCCGTTGGGGTTGTTCGTGTCGGTGGCGGCCCCGTGGGCGTTGTTCACGTAGTGCGTGTAGAAATCGGCGGAGCCGTACACGCTTTCCACGGTTTCGTGAATGCCGAATTCCGGCTGCGGCACGCCGATGGGCGGCGACCAGCCGGAACCGCCGGAACACGTGTCGGTGGCCTCGTCACAGGTCTGGCCGGGACACGGGGCGGGTCCCGCCGTACACACGCCCTCGTTGCACGTTTCACTGCCGTTGCAGAAGACGCCGTCGTCGCAGTCGACGTCCACAAGGCACTCCACGCATTGATTGGAGGTCTCGCTGCAGAGTTCCCCGGCGCAGGGGTCGCTGCCCGGCTGACACGAGCCGGCCACGCAGGTTTCCGAGCCGTTGCAGAACAGGTCGTCGGCGCAATCGTCGTTGGTGAGGCAGTCCACGCACTGGTCGGTTGCCTCATCGCACAGACTGCCTGAACACGGCGCGGCGCCAGACTGGCAGATGCCGTCAACGCAGGTTTCCACGCCGTTGCAGAACTGACCATCGTCGCAGTCTGCATCCCCCTGGCACTGGGGTGGGGTGACGCCGCCTCCGCCCGAGGCGGCCGCAGCCACGGTCACGATCGTATCGTCGGAAGCCGTCATGTCGCCGCTTTGCACAGTGAGGCGGAAGGTGCATTGCTCGACCTGGGTCAGGTTGGTCGGCGCGGGGAACGAGGCCACGGCCCTGTTTGCATTCTGCAGGGTTACGGTCGGCCCGCTGATCTGTGCCCACTGGTACCCCAGCTTGGCGCCGGCCGGGCCGCTGCTCTGGCTGCCGTCCAGCGTGACGAGGGCGCCGGCCGTCACGGACTGGTCCGCTCCGGCATTCGCCAGGAGAACGCCGGCGGGATCGACGACGTCCAGCACTCTGACCGTCAGGACGTCCTCCGATTCACCGGCGTCATTGCTGACATGCAGTCGGAAGACCAGGTCCTCATCCTGCAACACATCCGGCGCCTGGAAACAGACGATGGCGGGATTTTCCGCGGGAATCAGGTTGACGGCCGGACCACTGACCTGGGTCCATTCGTAGTCCAGCCCGGCCTTGGCGTGGCTTGCCCAGCCGTCGAGGCAGACCCTGGCCCCCTCGAGTACTTCCATATCCGGACCAGCCAGGGCCACCGGGGCCGCGTTCGAGAATTCAGGCACCCGGACCGTGAGCCAGACCTGGAAGAGCAGCGTTCCGTCTGCGTCGTAGCCGCGGGCGATAACAAGGAAGTCGCCGGAACTGCTAAATGCATAGTTCAGTTCCACACCGCTATGGGGCTGCCCGTCGCCGAAGTCCCATTCCACGCGCATTTCGTCAAATGCGGATCCGCCCGGTTCGAGCGAAAAGGCGTATTCGCCGGCCGATCCCTCATTCACGGCGTCAACCGCGATTCGGTAGGCGGCCGTGTTGTCTTGTGGGCCGTCATCGTCGATGATCAGGTTCATGTCGTCCCGAGCGCCCGGATCGCCGCCCGCCGCATTGCTGGTGTCGGCGGATGCGGGCGCCGGCGAAAACTGTCCGCAGCCGATGGAGGCCGCAAGAGGGAGTACGAGCAGGGACGTACACAGTGCGAATCGGAACGAGGGAGAATGCTTTTTCACGGGGGAGTCCTCCAGCTGGAAGGTGTCGTGTTTGATAGTCTTCCTGGATTGCCCAAGCTGTGTGCCTTACAAACGGGTACGATTCACGGGGTGGCCCGAGCAAGGTTCGATAGCTACGTCGATTGACGTATCGGACGTCGTGAACACGTGCCGAAGCTGGTGTTTGCCCCATAACATCCCCATGCGCAGTGATTGCGGAATCGGGGTGCAGAATGTGCGCGTTGCCGCGTGCGGCAGAGGCGGCGGTCACGCGAACGCGGGTTGGCGAGAAAAAGCGGAGAATTCGGCGGGCCGGTTGTGCCGTATGGGCGAAAGCGAGCGGTTGTGCGGCCCAGAGCAGGCGCGTGGGGCCGGACGATCGTGGGTCTCGGGCTGCGGGTCCAGGGTATGATGCAGGCATCGCGAAAATCGTTTGGGATTGCTTTGGGCGCGGCGGTGGCGACGCTGGTTGCCGGAGGTATGGCGGATCGGCGGATGGCCGGGGCACTGGACCGTAGGGGGACGGCACCGGCGCTGCGGGCGGGCACGCTCTCGGAATTCCCGCTGCGGGTGGGGGGATGGATCGGGCAGGACATCCGGCTCGATCCGCGTGTGGTTCTCGCCACGGACACGGACGACCACGTGAGCCGGGTTTTTGCGCGGCCGGGAAGTTCCGATGCCGTATCGTTGTTTGTGGGCTATGGCGTGCGGCTGCGGGACCTCTCCCGCCACCGCCCCGAGGTGTGCTACACCAGCGCCGGATGGACGCTGGAGGGCGCGACCGATGGCACGGTGGAGTCCGCGGACGGGACGGACTTTCCCGTGCGCATGTACTGGTTTTCGCGCGGGGGGCTCCGTACGGCCTGGGTGGCCGTGTTGAACTACTTCATCGTGGACGGCGTTCCGGTGCGGGACGGCGGTTCTCTTCGCTGGCGGTACTGGAAGGGAAGGGGAGACACGTCCTATGTGGCGCAGGTACAGATCGCCTGCGTAAGCATTGACCGCACGAACGAGACGATGGACCTTGTCCGCGAATTCGCCGCTCAGGCGGCGCCGATCGTGACCGGGCTGCTTCAGAAACCGCGTGCACCAGGAGTGCCGCAGGATGAGTGACCATCCAAGACCGTGTGTGCAGCCGGAGACGCGCGTTTCTTCTGGGCGGGTGTGTGCGGCGGTGCTCAGCCTTGTTCTGGCACTGGGGTGGTCATTCGCCGGTACGCTTGCGGGGTTGCTCGCCGACTGGGGCTCCGACGACAACTACTCCGTCGGCGCCCTTGTACCGATTGTCGCCGTCTTGATCCTGTGGGTGCAGCGGGAGCGCTTTGGCCGGGTCCCCACACGCGTGTGCTGGTGGGGCGCGGGTTTGGTCGTGGTGGGTTGTGCGTTGCGGCTCTTCGGCGTGGTCTTTCTGTTCGAGTCGGCCGAGCGGTATGCGCTTTGGCTGACGGTCGTCGGCCTGGTGGTTTGGCTGGCCGGTCCGGCGGCAATGTGGAGGGCACGGTGGATTCTTCTATTCTTGCTTCTGGCGATCCCGCTGCCCGGGCGTGTGCACAATGCGATTTCAGGGCCGCTGCAAAGCATCGCAACACAGGGGGCGGTCGTGGGCCTGGAGATGCTGGGAGTCACGGTCCTGCGGCAGGGGAACGTCGTCGTGCTGAACGATGAGGTGCCGGTGGCCGTTGCGGAGGCGTGCAGCGGTCTTCGGCTGCTGACGGCATTTGCCGTGGTGACGGCGGTAATGGCGTTTCTGGCTCGGCGGCCCGTGTGGCAGAAAGCTGTTGTCCTGGTTTCGTGTGTACCGATTGCGATTATGTGCAACGTGCTGCGGCTGACGATCACGGCCTTGCTTTTTCTGGTGGTCGACGAGGAGAAGGCGGAGTGGTTTTTTCATGACTGCGCCGGCCTGTTCATGATGCCTTTGGCCGTGGGGGCAGTGTTCCTGGAGTACTGGATCCTGTCGAAACTTGTCCGGGCGACCCCGGACGGGAGGAATTGACCTACTGTAAAGTGGAGCGTACGATCCGACTGACGTAAACGCGTCGGCCGCGTTGTCTGGATCGGGCGTCCTTGTTGCGGCGGCTGGAGCGTATCAGATGGTTGCTCGGGTGTCGATTGGGCTGCCGGTGTACAACGGTGAGAACTACCTTGCCGAGGCGCTGGATTCGCTTCTGTCACAGACATATGCGGACTTCGAGTTGATCATATCCGACAACGGCTCGACCGATGGCACCGAGCGCATCTGTCGGGAATATTGCGGGCGAGACCCGCGCGTCCGCTACTACCGTGTTGAGGAGAACCAGGGAGCGGCCTGGAACTTCAATCGCGTATTTGATCTGGCAACGGCGCCGTATTTCAAGTGGGCGGCACATGATGACCGGTGCATGCCGACCTATCTGGAAAGGTGCATGGACAAGCTGGAGAGTGATCCGAGCGTGGTGCTGTGTCACAGCCGGGCCACGGTCATCGACGACAGCGGCCGGCCCGTGGAAGACTATGCGGTGGGCCTGGGTCGCATCGACTCGCCGCGGCCACGGGATCGCTTCATCGACACGATTCTGATCCGGCATCGGTGCTATCACGTTTTCGGCGTCATTCGGCGGGACGTGCTGGCGAGGACGCCCCGGATTGCCAACTACATCGGCTCGGACCTTCCATTACTGGCGGAACTGAGCTTGCGGGGCCGTTTCTGCGAGCTTCCGGAACGGCTGTTCATCCCCCGGGATCATGAGCAGCGGTCGGCCCGCGCGGCGCTTTCAAACCTGCCGGCGTGGTTCGACCCGCACAGTGACGGCAAGGTCGTGTTTCGATACTGGCGGTTCCTCTGGCAGTATCTTCGGTGCGTTCGCGTGGCGCCCCTGCCCCGGGGCGAGCGTCTAGCCTGCTACGCGCGCATCGGCCGCTGGGTGTGTCGGTATCCCCTGCGCCTGGCGAAGGATTTCGTCCTGGCCGCCCGTCTGGTCTGCCCTGCGCCGGTTCGGCGCGCCCTTCGAAGTGTTCGGGGGCGCGACGTGGGCCCCGGGCGCATGCGTAAGGGCTCGTCGGACTGATCGAGAGGGGCCTGGGATGGCTGCCGCCGGCCTGGCAGGGCCGCCTCCGGGCACGGACGCGGTAACGAACGGCGGGAGGGCAGGCTTGAGATCCCGGCGGACCGGGAGATGCCGCGGTGCTCGCGAGGCGCCGGAGCGGTACGGAGCGGGAAGGCTGTGTCAGGTATGGATGGGGGCTACATGGATCAGGCCGGGAACACCGACCGTCGACTGGCCATCACGACCCTGGTCGGCTGTCGCAACAGGTGCAGCTATTGTCCGCAGGGAACGTTTGTGCGGGCCTATCGGGCGCGAAGCGACGAGACCTGCATGAGCTTCGAGACGTTTCGGGCGTGCGTCGACAAGGTGCCCGCGGACGTGTGCATCAACTTCGCCGGCTTCGCGGAGCCCTGGTTCAACCCGGCATGCACGGACATGCTTCTCTACGCATTCAGCCGGGGGCACAGGATTCGAGTGTTCACGACCCTGACGGGAATGACCGTGGAGGACATAGACCGGATTCGTCATGTGCCGTTCGAAACCTTCACGGTCCATCTGGCGGACGGACAGAGCAAGACGCGCATGCGTGTGGACGCGCAGTACCTGTCCGTGCTGGACCGGGTCCTGACGCACGAGCTCTGTAACGCGGAGTACATTTTCCATTTCACACATGGCGGCAACGAGAACGTCCATGAAGAAGTCCGGCGGGTGTTTGACGCGCACGGGGTGGAGCCGAAGCGCCGGGGTCTGATCACGCGGGCCGGGAACGTGGGCATCGACGGGCAAAGTTGCCCCCTGCGTCTCAAAGGCACCCTGCAGGCCTGCCGGCGGTTCTATGTCAACGTCCTTCTTCCTAACGGTGAGGTGGTGCTCTGTTGCATGGACTGGGGACTCAAGCACATTCTGGGCAACCTTCTGGAGTGCCGCTACGAAGACCTTCATCAGGGTGAGGCGTTCCGGCTCATTCTGCGCGGGCAGCGGGATGCGGGCGCGGACACCCTGTGCCGGACATGTGAGGAAGCCCGGTGCCGCCCCACGTCAGGGGCTCGGTTGCGGCGCGCGGTCGGCCGGTTGCTCCGCCGGCCTCGTTACGCGGAGTCGGAGCCGGACATCCTGGAATGATCCGAAGGGGAGACATCGAGTCGGGCGGACTCATACAGGACGTAGCCGGTGGCGCGCATGCCCAGACGCTCGTACGTCTGCATGGCGCGTTTGTTGTGCTGCTCCACGTACAGCCGCAGGCCGCAGACGTCTCCGGCCTGCCGGGCCCGCTCCGCGATGAAGTGATACAGGGCCCGGAAGATGCCGTGGCGTCGGTAATCCGGGTGGACGTACACGCTCTGAATCCACCAGAACCAGCCGTTTCGCCAGTCACTCCATTCGTAGGTAATCTGGGTTTGGCCGACCACGGTCCCGTTTGCTTCGGCCACGAAGTACCGGCCGAGGGCCGGATCGGACAGCGCGCGTTCCACGCCATTCCGCACGATGGCTGGGTCGAGATGCAGGCTCTCGGATTCGCGGGCCAGGCGGATATTGAAGTCCGCGATGACATCTCGATCTTCCGGGCACGCCGGACGGACCCGCGTCTGGACTGAATCGGCCTCATTCATGCGTCGGTTGTCCTGCCGGGGCGGTCGACGGTTCCTCGGTTTCTGGGGCGGACGGTTCTGACGCCGGGGATTTCTGCTTCTCAACGGGGGGTCGGACAAAGCGTACGCCGTCCTCGAAATCCCTCCGCGGAATACGATATAGCTTGCCTTTTTCGGTGAGGATCAGAATGTCATCGCCATCAAAGCAGCAGGCTTCCGCGGAACACTGCGGATAGCGGATCTGCATGGGTTTGCGGTCTTGACGCGGCTTCCCTTCCTCGTCCAGTTCCGCCAGCCACGCCGCCGCGCCGGTGCACGCCACGAGCCAACGGCCGTCCGGGGAGACGTCGGCTCCCTGGGCCAGCCAGATGGGCAGGTGGGCAACGGCCTCCAGTTCACACTCGTCTTCGGCGGTCGGTGCAAGACGGTAGATCGTGGGCTTCTCCTTCTCCCCGATGTTCAGGATGTGCATCTGTCCATCCCGCACGTAGAGAGATTCGGCGTTGAATCGTTCCTTGGGATACTTGTACTTCCACCGGCGGGCCCAGGGCACCGGCTCGGAATGGGCGGCCGTCAGGTCCGGCTCAGGCAGGACATAGATGAATCGAGCCGGGAAGACCTGCTTGTTGTTTCCGATGTCTCCGATGTAGAGGTTGCCCTTGTCATCGATGGCAATGTCTTCCCAGTCACTATTGGGAGCTCCGGAAAGCTGCACGGTGGCAACCACCTCTCCCGTATCCCGGAAGGCGAAGATCTGCGGGCTGGTGCCGGAGTCGCCATGCGTCCAGTAGATGCCGGGGTGGCGTCGGCTCTTGACGAGGCCGGAAGGTTCGCGGACGACCTTCGTGTCGAGCGTGGCGATGGGGGTCCAGGGCTTCGTGGGCGGTTCCGCCCGGGCCGGGGCATGCCAGCCCAGGGTGGCCGCCGGCAGCAGCACGGCAGCGAGGAGGCCGGACATCGACTGGGGGTACGTCACAGGAACCTGGCACTTCTTCGGCATTCACCTTGACTCGGGCCACGGGTTGGTCGTGGTGTTTGTCTTCTGGGCCGATCCGGGGGGTTGTACCGGAGTTGGGCTTCGGCCACAAGGCATCGCCGCATCCGTCTGCCCCGAATGCCGCGTAAGGGCTGCGACGGGGGTGGAAAAAAAGACGGTATCGGACAATCCGGGGTGTTCGTGGTATAGTGGCCGGCATGGTCCGGTACATTCTTTTCGAAGATCAGAACTCGGCGGATCTGCTGCCGCTCGTTCTGTGGCGGTCCGTCTTTGAGTTGAACGGTGGACGTGTCTGTCAGATGGACCGCATCGCTCGTCGTTTGGGGCAGCATCCGAGCGGGCTGTGGGCGCGCGAGTGGATCGCCAAGGTTGCGGCCCACCGATGCCAACTGCCGGTGAACCAGCCAGTGGACGGGCAGTGCGTGTTGGTCAACGGCCGCTGGTTGGCCTGGCGCAACCTCGACATTCACGCGGCCCCCAGTGCGGGCGTATGCGGTGATTCGCTCGTCTACGTGGCCCTGGATGATGCGTTGGCACGTCGGCTGTCTCCGGACACGCTGTTGGAGGAACCGCGCTGGCGTGAGGCCTTGTCCGGCGTACCGACGCATGAGATCGACACCGGCCTGTTTCGGTATCCGTGGGATTTTGTGACGCGAAACGCGGATGTGTTGCGGCGTGACTGGAGCCCGGCTGACTGCGCGATCGACGGCGCCGTCAGCACGTCGGCTTTTCTGTTGCGGCCGGATGCCATTCACGTGGGCGAGGGAAGCGTGATCAAGCCGTGCGCCGTGCTGGATGCGGAGGACGGCCCGATCTACGTATCCTGTAACGTGACGGTGGAGCCGCACGCATGCATATCCGGGCCCGCCTACATCGGCCCCGGGACGATCATCAAGCCCCACGCGGTGATTTCCGGCGGCACGTCCATCGGCCCGGCGTGCCGGATCGGCGGCGAGATCAACCAGTGCATCATCAGCGGGTATACCCATAAGGAGCACGAGGGCTACCTGGGCCGCAGCTACGTAGGCAACTGGGTGGACATCGGGCCGGGAACGGCGAATACGGACATCAAGAGCACCTACGGACATATCCGGGTGTGGTACGGCTCTCGCACGCTCGACACGGGTTTGTCGGCCTGCGGGGCCATCGTTGCCGATCATGTGCGGATCGGGACGAATCAGAAGATCCCCAACGGGGCGGTCATCGGGTTCGCCGCCAGCGCGGCGTCGGGTCGATTCCTCCCCAAGTTCCTCCCATCATTCGGCTGGTTCACCGACAGCGGCCTGTCCAGCGGCGATCCGGAGCGTCTGCTCGTCACGGCCCGACTGGCGATGGGCTCCCGGAACGTGGACCTGTCGGAGATGGAGGCGGAACTCTTCCGCCTTTTGCCCGGCCTGGCCGCTCGCTTCGAGGAGCAGGATACCCAGTCGGGACCGATTCCACCGGTCCTGGAGTAGGCCGTACGGCAGCACCGGCGGTGTACACCCCCTGAGACTGGGGCTACAATCACGCGTGAAGGACCGTTTTGCAGTGGGGCTGTATGGGCCAGGCGTTCTGGAACATCCTCTGTGAGTCAGCGGTGTTCATCCTGGTGGGGTTCGCCGTCGCCGGGTTGCTGCACGCGCTGATTCCGACCCAGACGGTGATTC
>JAFGJQ010000494.1 GCA_016929015.1 Phycisphaerae bacterium
GCAGACGGCGCGTATCAGGGCCCATGGAGAGCGGCTTGAGATCGCCGCCGTTAAGCTGATAGCTCAGCGAGGCCACGCCGTCCGGGTCGGACACGTTGCCGAGCACGTTCACCCAGCGCTGGGGCACGCCGGTCGTGCCGAAGTCCTGCTCCGACCCGTACCAGACGTCGATGGCCGGCCCCTCCGCGCGGACAGACCCGCCGCCCAAGGCGCCGACCACAACCAGCAGGCTCGCCAACTGGGTCAACCTGTGGAGTAGATGTTCATTCCCCCTCTGCAGCACCCTTCACCTTCACCCCCATCGGCGAACGCGGTTGCGTCCCGCCGGCAGTCTGCCCGCCGGCTCTCGCTGGCTGGCCCCCCACTCGCAAACGTAGAAGGCATTCGGAGCACCATAGCCATCCCGGCAACACCGATCTGGACGTGCTCGCCGCTCTACGCCGCTGTCCGAATAGCGATCGTAGTTTCAGCCCTACACGAATCGTAGAACCCGTTCTCCCCCAAATCAACGGGGGTCGGTCCCCACAAAGTATGGCTTTATCGGACGGCAAGCTGGGTGTGATAGGAGCGAACCATGGCAACGGCGCCTACGGCCTCCACGACGCCAGAATCGTGCATGCGCGGTCCTGCGTCTCATTCACTTCCCGAGTCGGGACAGTGTACTGATTGCACATCAGCGCGAACACAAGCTGCTGCCCGGCCCCGTTGGTCACGTAGCCCGAAAGAGTGCGGGCATTGGAGATATACCCCGTCTTGGCCCGCACGTTGCCGCGAGTGGGCGGATCCTTCATCCGACCGGCTAAGCTGCCATCGACGCCCGCCACGGGCAGCGAATCCACGAACGCCGCACGGCCGGGGCCGGGTTGGGCCATGTGCCGCAGCACGTGACACATTTGCCGGGGCTGGATGAGGTTGTCGCGAGCGAGACCGGATCCGTCAAACATCTGGATGGCCTGCGTCTGCGGCACGCCGATCTCGGCCAGCCACGCCCGCACCTCCTCCACGCCCGCGTCGAAGCTGCCGACGCCCCGCCGCTGCAGACCCATCGTCCGCAGAATCTGGTCCGCGAAGAAGTTGTGGCTCGGCTTGTTCACGACCTTCACGAGTTCCGCCATGGGCGGCGACGTGTACACGGCCAGGGTCCGGGCTTCCACCGCATCCAAGGAGGCCGGATTGTCCAGCTCGCGGATGTTCATCGCCTGCCCCGCCACGGAAACCCCTTCACGCTCCAGTGCTTCGCGCAGCAGGAACGCGGCGTAGCGGGCGCCGTCCCAGATGGCCGCCCGCTCGCGGATGAAGGGCTTGTCCATCGCGATGGTGCCGGTGAACTTCACCGTGTTGCCCTCCACCTGGCAGTTCGTGCTGTCCGCGTTGCTGACGCCGCCGGCTTCCACGGTTCGCGTTTCGTTGATGAGGGTGATGTAGGCAGTTGGGGGAACAACCTCGATGGAGGCGGGTTCGCCCACCGCGGTTGGCCGGATGTAGACGCGGAAGGCGTTTTCCTCCATGGCCAGTCCGCTGGAGCCGGCCGAGAACCAGAACGGCAAATCGTAGTATTCCCAGTGCGGGCCGATGAACTCCTCCGTGAAGCACCGGCCATCGCCGATGATGTCGCCGGCGATGCGGCGGATGCCGGCGGCTTTGATCTTCTCCACCCAGGAGGCCAGCAGTTGGCGGCTGTTCTGCTCTTCATCCGGGTGCCACGCGCCCGGTGACGGATCGCCGGAACCGACGATGACCAGGCTGCCGTTCAGCGTGCCGTCGTCGCCGACCGGGCCGACGGCGTTCAGCCGGGTTTCGTAGGTGAAGTCCGGGCCGAGCCGCTCCAGCGCGGCGGCCGTGGTGAACAACTTCAGGTTCGACGCGGGGATGAACTGCTTGTCGCCGAGTCGGTCGTACAGGATCTTTCCGTCCAACGTCTCCACCCGCACGCCCCAATACGCCTCCGAAAAGCGCGGATCGTCAAAGACGGCGTCTAGCTGCCGCTGGAGCGCCGCACGGCCGGTCCGCGGCGCGGCGCAGCCCGCAACCGCCAAGGCGCCGCTTACGATGGCCAACCCGAGCATGTACCGATGACGCGCGATCTTCTCTCTGCAAAACACGATTGCCTTTCCCTTTCTGATGGAGGCCCGGTGGTCGCCTTGCCGCCGCACTTTCTGCGTCTCTTCTCACACGGGCCGGACCACCGCCGCCGGCAATGCCGGTACCACACAAGAGCCCACGACCGCGTTCATTCGGGCCCGCGCTCGGGTGTCCCCGCTGCACCGCCGTCCGTCGGGCGAACCTGGCAACAATGCCAGCAGACCTCAAAGGTGCCCGGGTTTGCCTCTTTGCAGGCGGGACAAATCCAGTCTTGTCCGGGCAGCGGTCGCAAGGGTTCTTTACCCAGTGGGAAGCAGCGTCCTCCAAACACGCCGTCCAGCACCTCAACGGCCTCATGGTAGAACTTCATCGGCACCATGACGTGCGGCATGCTCTCCGTCCCCAGCAGAGACGTGAAAGGGTCGCAGCCACCCATCACAACCATGTTCGAAATCTGGACTCCGTTCAGCACGAACCTGGCCGTCCAGATCAGCGAGACGCTGGCCGCCGCGAACACGGTCACCGGCTCATATTCCAGAATGAACCCGCACTCCGGACAGTACCGCGCGACAATTCCCCGCATGCTGTACTTGCATCGCGGACAGACCAGGGCCGCGTCCGCGTCCACGCGGTCCTCGCCCGAAACCCGCGGGGCTCGGTCCGGAAATACCGATACCTCGGGCCGATACGGCAGGTCATGAAAGTCCTGCCATCGCTGCGGGAGTTCCTGGGGAACGGTCATCCTCACCTCACGGAACAAACGCCTGCCGCCGCGCCACCGCCACGGGCATAGCGCATATCCTAGTCATTGGGATTGACCACAGTCCAGTCCGCCTCCCGCTCCTGCTGCCGCTCGCGATAGGCGAGGAAACCGCCCACGAGCATGAGGGTGACGCCCGCGCCGACCAGCAGCGCCGTCTTCGTCCGCGTCGCAGGTTTGCGGCCGTCAACGAGGATGAGGCAACGATCGAAACTTAGGCCCGGGTAGCTCTGCTGCAAGAGTCGGCGTTGCTCCTTGCTGAACCCACGCATGGGGCTGATCAACATGCCTTGAATCACATCCCGAGCGGCCGCGCGTTCAACGTCTTTCTGACTCCGAACGTCCTTCAGCAGAACGATCAGGCGGATATCCCTTCCCGGGAGAATGTCTGCGATCTGGTTGCCGCGTGGCCGTACGTTCTCGAGAGCCTCATGCAGCCGGCTGCCGCGAGGAACCGCCGGGATCCAGACCTTCTCCCATTGAATGCGCTCTTCGACCACGTACGTCGAGTCGCAGAGGTAGAAGTCCGTCAGGCGAACGTGCGCGTTGTCGCCGTACCCGTCTCGCGTAAGATCGGCGCAGGTGATCTCCTGCGGCTCCTGCCTGGCCTTACTGCTTTGCAGGGATTCCACCACGCCGCCGAAGATGAGGACCGCGCCGACGATCAGAACAATGAAGCTGGTTCGTGACATTTTGCCAATCTCCTCAGGACCACCGAGAGACCGTGTCCAACGCCACCATGGACTCGCGCAGCAGCATTGTCTACTGCGCCTCCATCATTCTGGCCTGTTGTCCGGGCGGACGCCAACCGGCACTGAATGCGGCCGTGCTCCCGGCCTGGGGCACGGAATGCAAATCTTCGGACTTGGGACGCGAATACGAGGGAGATTGCTCTTGTATCGGACCGGAAGACTGGAGGCTCGAACCTGGTACCTGGAAGGAAGCATCACCGGCTGGAGAGCCGGTCCCACAAAAGAAGGAGTCCGGCCTACCACAAAGCGATGGCCCCCCGGAACGGAAGGATGACGGGCCAACGGCACGATTGAATGTAAACTACTATAAAACATAACATAACAAACGTGACAGATCCTTACTTGCCTTCTTCAAACACGCGCTTTATACTAGTGTTTGAAACGGAGGTTTACCGTCACAAGATGGAACGAGCGGACCAGGACAACCAAACCACCCGAGAGCGGCTCTTGATGACCGCGGGGGAGGTCTTCTCGGAGCTTGGGTTCCACCACGCGACGATCCGGGAGATATGCGGGCGGGCGGGCTCCAACGTGGCGGCCGTCAACTACCATTTTGGAGACAAGGAACGCCTCTACGCGGCCGTTCTCGAGTACGCCGACCAGTGCACGAACGAGGAACACCCCATTGACGTAGACTTCGGCGCCGGGCTGGCACCGGAACAGAGGCTCCACGAGTTGGTGCGACGCCTGCTTGGCCGTATATTTGGTGCCGGACGCACCGGCTGGTACGCCAGGCTGATGGCCCGTGAACTGGTCGATCCCAGCGAGGCACTGGCGCCGGTCGTGGAGCGTTCGTATCGCCCTCAGCTTCAGCAGCTTGTGGCCATCGTGCAGGACCTGATGGGGGACGAGACTTCGGAAGAGGAAGCACGAGTTTGTGCCTTCAGCGTGGTCGGCCAGTGCGTCTTCTTCCACCTCGCACGGACGATTGTCGGACGGCTGGATCCGCAACTGCGGTTTGGCCCCGAGGACATTGACCGGCTGGCCGACCACATAGCTCGTTTTTCCATCGCTGCGACAAAGAACGTCAAACGGGAGGGGTACGTATCATGACAGCAGATGCCGGGGGTCCATCCGGGGGCGTCATGACCGCGGAACGCAACGTGCGGACACAACCGATGATCGCACCTTCAAAACAACAGCTCGCCGCGCCCGCGCGACCGACCGTGCGCGGCCGACTCATCGCGCTGGCCCTGCTCGTGGTCGCGGCAACCCTTGTGGTCGCCGCCGCAACCTGGCCGGTCGACAAACCGCCGGACCCCGAAGTGAAGGTCCCCCCGGTGAACGTCACGGTGCAAACGGTCGCCGCCATCCCGGAAATGCCGGACACGTTCGACCTGACGGCCGTGGTCAGCCCGGACTGCGTGGTCCGCGTGGCGGCCGAGGTTCCCGCACGCATCGAGAAGCGTGCAGACCGGCCGGCGGACATCCGTTGGCGGGGCATGCTGCTGCCGGAGGACCAGCCGCTGGAAGAAGGCGAGCCCGTCGCGGCAGGTCAACCCATTCTCTACCTGAACCGGGCCCTGCTGGAGGCCCGCTACGAGCAAGCCCGCGCGCAGCACGAGTTTGACGAGATCGAGTTTAACCGGCTCGCCGGGCTCTACACAAACGCGACGGCCAGCAAGACCGAGATGGACAACGCCCGCACCCGGCGTGATGTGAGCAAAGCGCTGCTGGACGCGGCAAGCGAGGAGTTGGAGCGTACAACCGTCCGGGCACCGATCAACGGGATTCTCAACCGCTTCACCGTGGAAGTCGGCGAATACGCGTCCCCGGGCGATTGCGTCGCCGAGATCGTCAACATCAACCCGGTGAAAGTGACGGCCGACGTGCCGGAGCAGGACATCCACTACCTGCAACTGGGCGAGTCCGCCCACATCTTCCTGTTCAGCCCGGACAAGCCGGAGGTCGCCGGGCAGATCACGTACATCAGCGAACTGGCCGACGCCGGCACGCGGACCACGCGGATCGAGGTCACCGTTCCGAATCCGGACTACAGCCTGCGCAGCGGGCAGATCGTCAAGTTGCGTCTGACCCGCCAGGTGCTCCACCGCGTGATCATGATCCCGCTGGATTCGGTGATTCCGCTGGAGAACGGCCACGAGGTGTACGTCGTGGATTCCCAGAACCAGGCCCAGCGTCGCAACGTCCGGCTCGGATTCATCCGCGGGCGCAGCGTGCAGGTGCTCGACGGCCTGGCCGACGGCGATCGGCTGATCGTGGCCGGCCAGCGATACGTCAGTGCGGGACAGGCCGTCGCGGTGGTGGAGGAGCGTTGACGCACAATGATCCTCTCCGACACCGCCATCCGGAACCGCACGACGGTCGGCGTGCTGATCGCGATCATCATCGTGCTCGGCACATTCAGCTACGTGTCCCTTCCCCGGGAGTCCGCGCCGGACATTCCGATCCCGGTCATCGTCATCTCCACACCGTACGAGGGCGTGGCCCCGGAGGACATCGAGTCTTCCATCACGCTGAAGATCGAGAAGGAGCTGGCGGGCCTGAAAGGCGTGAAGGAAATTCGTTCCGCCAGCGTCGAGGGCAGCTCCATCATCACCATTGAGTTCCTGCCGGACGTCAGCACGGACGACGCGATGCAACACGTGCGGGACAAGGTGGACCGGGCAAAGGCAGACCTGCCCAACGACGCGGAAGAGCCCGTCCTGACCGAGATCAGCATCTCGGACTTCCCCATTCTGATGGTGAACCTCTCCGGGCCGATCTCCCCGGTGCAGCTCAAGGCGATCGCGGACGACCTGGAGGACTACATCGACGCCATTCCCGGCGTGCTGAACTGTGACGTGATCGGCGGGCTGGAGCGCGA